>CAVCDZ010000056.1:0-10875 GCA_963601095.1 Oscillibacter sp. MSJ-31
CCTTTGTCTGTCCGCAACTAAGGACAGGCGATGCTTTTTTAGGATCTATAGGGCGCAACCCTGGTTCAGAGCCGCTATCCAAGAGAGCACGCCCCTTAACGCTGCCCCAAAAGCAACCCGCACGCTAGCCCCCTGCCCTTTGCCGTCAGCGCTCCCACACTAGCCAAAGCCCCTGAGAACAAAAAAATGAGAGGGGCTAAGCCCCCTCTCATTTTTTGGAACGTTAAACTGTTGCACATCCGTTAGCCGCGCAGATCCTCCACACCGGCGAGCTCGCCGAAGGCGCGGATGTAGACGCGCATGGCGCGCTTGAGCTCCTCTTCTGCCATGCCCTCGTCGATGCCGTGCATGCCGCCGACCCAGGCGGGCTTTTCGACCACGCCCTCCTCGGCAGGACCAAAGCTCACCGCATTCGGGAACTCGCGCGCGTAGGTGGCGCCGCCCATCGTGAACGGCTTGACGTCTGAGCCCGTCGCATCGCGGTACGCCGTCATCAGCGCGCGCACGGGCGCCGTGTCGGGGTTCACCAAAAACGGCTCTTGGCTGCGCGTGATCTCTGCCGCAGCACCATGAGCGCTCGAAAGCCGCTCGAACGCCGCCTTCAGCGCATCACCCGTCGTCGCCGCGGGGAAACGGATGTCCACGGTGAACCAGAAACGGCCGTTCTCAAAACGAGCGATGCCAACGACGCTGGTCAGATCTGCAAAGTCATCGTCGCGACATGCGACACCCGCCGCCGCGCCGTCGGTCGATTCCGCCATGTCGGCGACGAAGCCCAGCCAGCCCGCCTCCTCGTCCGAGCACATGCCCGCAGAGGCAAGGTAGCGAGCCAGCACCCCAATAGCGTTCACTGTGCCCTCAGGCAAAGAAGCGTGCCCCGGAATACCTGTCGCCATGACGCGCGCCAAGCCCTCACCCGCAGGCTCGATTGCGATACGATCCGCCGCCGGCAGCGCCGCCGCATCAGCGCGCACCACGGCACTCGCCAAACCTGGCACCGCGTTCGATGCCGTGCCGCCCGAGAACTCCACCAACGCGCCGTCAGCCAGCTCCTTTGACAGCGTCACGCCGAACAGGCCCTTCTCCCCATACGCCAGAGGGAACTCCGCATCAGGCGTGAACAGGAAATCCGGAGCCTCATGGTGCGCCAAGTAGTACGGCAGCTCGTCCATTCCGGATTCCTCATTGCAGCCGAAGATGAACCGCACCGTATGACGCAAGTCAGCTCCGCGGTCGATCCAGAACTTCAGCCCATAGAGAGCGCTGAGCACCGGTGCCTTGTCGTCGCTCGTGCCGCGACCGATGAGGAACCCGTCTTTGCGCGTCACCTCAAATGGCGGGAAGCTCCACCCCTCGCCTGCCGGCACTACGTCAACGTGGCCGATGACGCCCAGCTGCTGCCCGCTGTTGCCCGGCAAGTCGGCATAGCCGGCATAGCCGTCGCCGTCATGCACCTCCAAGCCCATGCGCTTGGCAATGGCGAGCGCCTCGTCGAGCGCCGCGCGCGGACCAGGACCGAACGGGGCGCCCGGCGCCGCATGCTCCCCATCAAGCGAGCTGTCGATCTTGATCAGCCGCGCCGCATCCTCCAAAAACGTCGGCCACTGCTCCTCGATAAAGGAGTCGATTTCCTCTTTCGTCACGTTCATGCTCGCCACATCAGCCATAGCGGCCTCCTTTGCATGCGCACATCGGCCGAGAACGCCCACGCGCACTCGGCCGACTGCTGCTTTTTCACTTGTTCATGCCAAATTATGCCAGTTGTATATGGATGCCCGCCGACAGTACTCAGCCAAGCACAAGAAAAGAGCCTCGTTATTCCACATATGATATACAGATGGGGTGTAACTGTTCGCTCGCAAAGGGCATCCGACGCACGCCGGCGATCCCAACGACAAATAACTGGCAAAACTTGCCATCAAACGCTGAATTTACGACAGTGACAGCCAACGACGGTGCGACAAGCGTCCTCGCGAAGCAAGCCAGTGCAGCTTTTTCACTGCCTTCTGCAGAATCGAGTCGATCGGCAACGATTACGTTGTCAGCAAATGCTTGTTTCACTTGTTCGAGACCGTCACGAATGCGGTTTTGGTGGTTTGGGGCGCCTTCGGAGGAATGATCGCATGGCGTGATCGTTGCGGATCGACCCGATTCTGCAAACGCGCCTTAAAATGCCGAACTAGGCACGCGCGAACGGGAAAATGGCGCGATAAACGCGCGCTGCACGAATGGATGCCGCCGCGTCCACGGCACGACGACCCGCCGCACGGTAACAGCGAACGCACCCGCAGCACCACGACCCGCCGCGCGGCAGCAGCGCGGTACGCTCGTCACGCACCACATCCGCATCCTAGAACCGGAAGTCGTTGCCCGTTCCCGCCATGATCTCCTGAATATGACGCGCCGCCACCTGGCGCGTCTTATCGTTCGGGATCTTTTGCAGCTCGCGATCGACCATCGCAAACCCCTTGCGACGCGTCTCGGGCGTCGCGTAGTCGGTCAGGTACTCCGCCAGCGTCATCAGGGCATTCGGATGGCAATAGTTCAGGATCTGGCCGCTCTTGCAGAAGCTCATGAACCTATCGCCCGTGCGCCCCGCGCGGTAGCACGCCGTGCAGAAGCTCGGGATGTGGTCGTTATCCATCAGCCACCCGATCACCTCATCGAGCGTGCGCTGGTCAGACACGTCGAACTGCTCGGTGTCGTGCGGGCGCTCCTCGTCCTGATACCCGCCCACCGAGGTACGCGACCCACCAGAGATCTGGCTCACGCCGTATTGCAGCGCGCGCTCGCGCACCGCCTGGCTCTCGCGCGTCGAGATGATCATGCCCGTGTACGGCACCGACACGCGGATCAGCGCGATGATCTTCTCGAACACGTCGTCGGGGATGCCGTTGCCGAACGAGCCCGGATCGATGTCCATCGCCGGCTTCACGCGCGGCACGCTGATGGTGTGCGGTCCCACGCCAAACGCCGCCTCCAGATGCTCGGCATGCATGATCAGCCCCGCGAACTCATAGCGGTACCCCTGCAGCCCGAACAGCACGCCCAAACCCACATCGTCGATGCCGCCTTCCATGGCGCGGTCCATCGCCTCGGTGTGCCAGGCGTAATCGCGCTTCGGGCCCGTGGGATGCAGCTCTTCGTAGCCCTTCTTGTTGTACGTCTCCTGAAACAGGATGTATGTGCCGATCTCTGCCTCTTTGAGCTGGCGATACGCGTCGACCGTCGTCGCGGCGATGTTGACGTTCACACGACGGATTGCGCCGTTCTTGTGCTTGACCGAGTAGATCGTCTGCATGCTCTCGAGGATGTAGTCGAGCGGGTTGTGGCGCGGGTCCTCGCCCGCCTCGATCGCGAGGCGCTTGTGGCCCATGTCCTGCAGCGCGATGACCTCGGCGCGGATCTCATCCTGCGTCAGCTTCTTGCGCGGGATCTCGCGGTTCTTGGCGTGATAGGGGCAGTATAGGCAGCCGTTGATGCAGTAGTTGGACAGGTAGAGCGGGGCGAACAGCACGATGCGGTTGCCGTAATACGCCAGCTTGATCTGGCGCGCCAGGTCCTTGATCTCCTGGTTGATCTCGGGATCGTCGCACGCGAGAAGCACCGACGCTTCTCGGTGGGTGATCACCGCGCAGTGGTCTTTCGAGGGCGTGAAGTTGGTGCGCGCCTTATCCAAGATGCGACGGCACAGGTCGAGATCGTCCTTATGGGCATCGGCGTACGCCAACGTCTCTCGGATCTCTTCGTCGCTGATGAATTCCTCTGCTCGAGGAGACGACACGTCATACATACCCGTTACCTTCTTCCACCTCGTCCTCACCATGCGTCGCCGCCTCCGGGCCAGGAGACGCGCATGGGCTTTGTGTCGCACGTTCACTCGCGTGTTCACCTCGGTACCCTACCTGCGAACGGTATGAATATCAAGGTGAGCGGTAACGCTCGATCAGCTCGTCTTGGGGTAAACCGTCTTGCTCGAAACGCCATCCAGCATGCCTATTTTCCCCGCTAAAGCGCTGATCGCATCCTCAGTTGCCTCCAGGGCAACGCTCATGACGGCGATGTTCCTCTCACGGCAGGGTACTCCCATTCGGCCGATAATGACATCGCGATATTCGTGGAGAAATTCATTCAAACGGGCAACAGAACTTTGGTTCTGGACGACGATCGCCAAAAACGCGATCCGCGTGCGCGGGAGCGGCGCTGCACACGCGTAGTCGTCCCAGCCCAGACCCGCCACCTGATCGCCTTCGTCCCCCTGCGCGGCCCCCGCGATCCGGCTGTGCTCATCCGAGGTTTCGCAGGCGCGCGCACCACTCGCCGCCCCCGCGCCGAAATCAACCATTCCCCATCATCCTCAAACTCGGTGTTCCAGTGTTACGAATTGTGAGATAGTATTACATTCACCGCAGGGACTGGTCAACGAATCCGCTCCCTCTGGTGCCGCAAGCCCACACACCGTCCGAATCCAAGGAGCGCGCCGCGCGCCTCGATCGCAGGGTCGTGCCCACCCGCTGCCCCACCCGGGCAGCCCTGTAGCCGGAGGTGTAACGTGAGCGAGATAAAGGACGCCATCCTGCGCGACGGCGTCGTCTCCATCACCGGAGAATGCAAGGGGTGCGACGACTGCACCAAGGTCTGCCCCAACGATGCCATCACGCAAAACGGCATCGGCACCAAGCACATCATCGATCCCGAAAAGTGTCTGAGCTGCGGACAGTGCCTGATCACCTGCCCGTTCGGCCGCATCCACGACGTGTCGATGGTCGACGAGATACGCCGCGCCAACCAGGCCGGCAAGCACCTCGTCGTCCAAGAGGCGCCGGCCATTCGCGTGAGCCTCGGCGAGGAGTTCGGCTTGCCCGAAGGTTCCAACGTCGAGGGCAAGATGTACGCCGCTTGCCGCGCGCTCGGGTTCGACACGGTCTACGACACGGTGTTCGGCGCCGACCTCACCATCATGGAAGAAGGATACGAGCTGGTCAGCCGCATCAACAAGGCCCGCGGCGTCCCCGGTTACGAGACGGCCGGCCCGCTGCCGCAGTTCACGTCGTGCTGCCCGGGATGGGTGCGCTACGCCGAGCTCAACCACCCCACCCTGCTCGATCACCTGTCCACCGCGAAGTCGCCCATGATGGAGCAGGCAGCCGTCATCAAAACCTACGCCGCCGCCAAGATGGGCATCGACCCGGCCGACATCTACAACGTCGCCGTCATGCCCTGCACGGCGAAGAAGCGCGAGGCGTCGCGCCCCGAGTTCATCTCGAGCGGCTTCGACGACATGGACGCAGTGATCACGACGCGCGAAATGGCGCAGATGATCCGCGAAGCCGGCATCGACTTCGCCTCTCTTGAGGAGGGCAAGGTGGATACGCTCGTCGGAACCGGATCCGGCGCCGGGACCATCTTCGGCGTCACCGGCGGCGTCATGGAAGCGGCCCTGCGCACGGCCTACGCCGTCATCTCCGGCACCGAGATGGCGGATCTCGACATCGATGCCGTCCGCGGCGAAGAGGGGCTGCGCGAGGCGACGATCGGCATCCCCCTTGCCGACGGCAGCGGCACCCTCGACCTGCGCGTCGCCATCGTTTCCGGCTCGAAGAACGTCGAGGCGCTCGTCGCCGACGTCGAGGCCGGCACCTCGCCGTACCACTTCATCGAAGTGATGAACTGCCCCGGCGGCTGCATCAACGGCGGCGGCCAGCCGATCAACCATCACATCTTCTAAGGAGTCCGCATGTCGCACAGAGAACGCACCATCGGCGATCCGGAAGGCATCACCCGTCGTCAGGTCGTCAAAGGGGCGATCACCCTCGCGATCGCCGCCTTCCTCTCGACCGGCATCGGGAGCCTCGCCGTTTCCCTTTACGAGAAGGGCAAGAGATACATCCTCCACCGCACTGACGGGCTCTACACGCAAGACGTGGCGATGTCGGTGCGCACCTCGCACCGCAACCCCGAGATCGTGTCGCTCTACCGCGAGTTTCTCTCGCCCGGCACGGTCCAGCCCGCCACCACCGACCTGTCCCACCGCCTGCTCCACACCACCTACGGGGACAAGGTCCCCGCGCTGATCGAGGAGCTGCGCGCGACGCCGGTGTCGGTTGCGCAGACGGAAACCGACGAGATCATGGCGCGCATCATGGCGAGCCGCAAGGAGGACTGACCCATGAGCGAGATGAAGATCACCAACCCCGCCGCGCAAGAGGCACCCGGCGTCGAGATCCGGGTGTTCAAGCACCACGTTGCCACCCGCATCATGCACTGCTGCGTGGCGATCGGCTTTCTGACCTGCGCGGTCTCGGGGCTTCTGCTGTTCGCCGGCGTCGACATCCCCCGCGGCGCCATCGCGCTTCTGCACTGCATCGCCGGCGCGCTGTTCATCGGCGCGCCGGTAGTGTACGCCCTCGTGCGCTTCCGTTACTTCGCCCGCTTCTCGGATACGGTGACCAGCTACAACAAAGACGACCTCGGCTGGTTTACCGCACCGATGGGCGGCTACCTCGACCCGATCCTCAACCTGATTCGCAGGCCGAAGCGCGAGTCGTACGTACCGCCGCAGGGCAAGTACAACGCAGGCCAGAAAATGGCCGGGCTCTGCCTGATGGCAGGAGGCGTCGTCTTGGCGATCACGGGCTTTTTGATGTGGGCCAACACCGCTGCCGGCATCTTCGGCGTGGTCAAGATCGACCTTTCGTCAGGCATGACCTGGCTTATTTGGACGCTGCACTTCATCGCGTGCGTCGGCATGGTCTTGGTGTTCCTGGTTCACTTCTTCCTGTCCGCCGTCCACCCCGTCACCCGCGTCGAATTCTTCACGATGTTCGGCAACGGCATCGCGAATTACGCCTACACGAAAAAGAAGCACGGCAAGTGGCTCAACACGCTTGAGGTGAAGGAGGAGAAAGACGTCCCCGGCGACCTTCCGAAATGAACGGCTGGTGCGTACACGGGCGCGCGGCCGGGCGCGCTTCCGGCACGATGCGCCGCACACGCTCCCGGCACGCGGCGGCGCCGTACACGCGATCCGGGCGCATTGCGCTGCTGGACGCGCGCTGGCCATGGCGCGCGCTGAGATCGCACCGCCCGCCACGCCGCGGCACGATCGCGTCCCGTCTCTGTAACGAGGTCGTAACTCCCTTCGTGCACACTGAGAGATATCGACTACACTTCTACCCATGATCTATCGGAGTTGCAGAGGAGGCTTTCTGCGGAAGGCCTCCTGCTATTCTCACCGCTGGCCCGCGGCGTCGATCGAAGAGGCGATCATATGAGCACATCAGCATCCACGTCCGCAACGACGGCACCCACCCCCGGCGCACCCACGCTCAAAGAGAGCGGGCCGGCGCTCATGCGCACGCCCAAGGGCATGCGTCTGGGCATCGGGTTGTTCGGCAGGCGCAACGTGGGCAAATCGAGCGTGCTCAACGCCATCACCCATCAGCAGACGAGCATCGTCTCCGATGTGGCCGGCACCACGACCGACCCGGTGGACAAGCCGATGGAGCTGCTGCCGCTCGGGCCGGTGCTGTTCATCGACACGGCCGGCATCGACGATGACCAGGACACGATCGGCGCGCTACGCACCCAGAAGACGGCGCGCGTGTTCGACCGCTGCGATCTGGGCGTGGTCGTGACCGAAGCGGGCGTGTGGGGCCCCTACGAAGACGAGATCGTCGCGCAACTTGAGAGCCGCGACATCCCGCTGATCATCGTGTTCAACAAGATAGATGCGCTCGCCGGCGCTTCGCAAACGTCAGCTGACGACGGCTCGCCCAACGATGCGGCCGCACCAGCCGCCACGCCCGCCGAGCTGCTCGCCCGCTGCCGCGCCGCCGTGCCCGAGGAGCTGCGCGACGCTCCCACCGTGTGCATGTGCGCGGCGACGGGCTCAGGCGTGCTCGACTTTCGCCAGGCATTGCTCGACAACGCACCGGAGGAATTCGTCAACGACCCTAAAATCTTGGGCGACCTCGTGCCGGCAGGATCGGTCGTCGTGCTCGTGATCCCGATCGACAAGGAAGCGCCCAAGGGCCGCATCATCTTGCCGCAGGTCCAGGCCATTCGCGATCTGCTCGATTCCGGATGCCTGCCACTGTGCACCACCGACGTCGACCTGCCCCGTGCGCTCGCCTCGCTCGCCGAGCCGCCGGCCCTCGTCGTCACCGACTCGCAGGCCTTCGGCGAGGTGGCGAAGATCGTGCCCGATGACATTCCCCTGACCGGATTCTCGGTCGCCTTCGCCCGTCTCAAGGGCGACTTGCCCACCCAAGCGCTCGGCACGCTCGCGATCGACGACCTGACCGAGGACTCGCGCGTGCTCATCGCCGAGGCCTGCACCCACCACCCGATCGAGGAAGACATCGGCACCGTGAAGATCCCGCGCCTGCTGCGCGCCCGCGTGGGCCAGGGGCTCACGATCGACAACGTGCGCGGCGCCGACTTCCCCGACGACCTTTCCAGCTACGATCTGGTGATCCACTGCGGCGGCTGCACCTTCAACCGCCGCCATGTGCTCTCGCGCGTCCAAGCGTGCGTGCACGCCGGCGTGCCCGTGTCCAACTACGGGCTCACGCTCGCCTACTGCATGGGAGTGTTCGATCGCTCGATTGCGGCGTTCCCCGGCATGAGCGAGTTCCTGGCCGCGCATCGCGCGCAACACGTATCAGAATGACGATCAACAAGAATCTTTATTGTAGAAATGCCGCAAACGCGCCAACCAAGGCAAAGAATAAGCCCTTACAAACCACGAGTCTCATTCATGACTATTCGTTGAAAAACCGATCGTAATCCTCCCAAAACTCGTCACCAAAGCGACGACGAGCTTCGTCATCATCCATATACTCCAATATATCCCCTGGTTGGCATTGGAAAATCTCGCAGAGGGCATCAAGCGTCTCAATACGAAAGGCCCTGACTTTTCCGTTCTTTATTCGAGAGACCGTCTGAACGGTGCATCCCAATCTTTCCGACAGCTCAGTCGATTGCATCTTCCGCGACGCCAGCAATTTATCGAGATTGAATATAATAGCCATCCTGCGCCTAAACTGTATCGTCCGATAGCTCCTGCAACAACGTCGCGTATCTAAACGCAAAGGACAGGCAGAAACAAACTAACGCCCCTACTAAAGTTGACACATTCACTTTAATTGATTCTTGCTCTTGAAAGGGAAGGATCCCGAAAGAGACCAGATGCATCTGAGGATCGGCGATCAAAGCAGCTGACAATAGTAAGTCGGAGAAAAAGCTTAGTAGGAAAATGATACCGACAACGGCAATCTTATTAGATTGGCCGATCGAAAAAAGAGGGAGCCCCTTCGAGATAGATCGGAACACATTTGCAAGAATCAACAGAACAAGAGCGTTGAACACCATAGGAAAAGCTATGCGCATGCCAGAGAATAGCCAGATCCAAAAATCATCGGATGTCGACAGAGGAAACAATAGCTGGCGCATCACTAAGCCTACGCACGCCATTGCATAGGCCACGCATAAAAAGGTCAGTACGACGCTCATAGCATGGCTTATCCTTTTGACCTTACAAAATCCCCGTTTAATATCGTCGGCATTTGTCGATCGCATTTGGACTCCTAGCGCTTTCAGGACAAATAGTAGCCAGCACGCCGCAGATCGCACCGCACGAGAAGAAGAGCAGACAGCACGCGGATAAGCGAGCTCTACGAGCTATCTCCATGGTATTTCTCGAATAAAGACCAGGTCAACGACATAGGGCGCCAACAGCCCAATGAATCCGCAAGAGGCTATCTATCAGCTTCTTAAAGGCACTATGTGGTTATCGAGAGAATCTGGGACGGCAATGATCCAAAAAAGAGACAAGCGATGCACCGGCCCCCCTGCCCCACCATGCACTTTTGAACAGTAGAAATAACGTCTCTCATTGGGGCCTCCTAAGCCGCCGTAGCCATAATGTACGTGTTTTTGGAAAGTCATCGCGCAGCTCCTTCGCACAGTGCACCCACAGGGTCATCCTTGATGAGAAGTGAAATCGTGGGACAGGAGGCCACCAATACCAAAAAGAAAAGCCCAAGCAAAATGACAATCGCCCCTTCAACCGGAACGAAGCATCCAGGGGTCAGTTTCAGAGCAACTCCGCAAGATAGGGCAGTGAAGAAGACCGAAATAAACGATGCAAACAGGCCCACCAGCGTCGCATTCACGACATGCAACACCGCTTCCAAAGCAGAAGAGAGCACCATGGTTCCGTTGCAAGAGCCAGAAAGTCGGAGCAGGGCAATATCCCTTGCCTTTGAGCGAGATAGCATGATCATTCCCGCCGCTATCCCTGACGCGCAAAGAAGGCAAGGTGGGCCAAGCATCACCGCCACCTGAGTGATGCCAAGCGTATTTGAGCCAGACAATCCCAGATCACCAAGGTAGAGGCTCAGCACGTTTTGAACCGCAAAAAACCCGCAGACAACTCCGATGCAAATAGAAAAAGGAGACTCGATAGCCGAGCTTGATCTCAACTTAAACTGAGCCGCGCTAGACGCTAGAAACCAGCAATCATTCTTGACCTGAGACGAGAGGCGGCGTATTAGCGAAAACGCCCCTCGGAGCAAACACGGCATCACGAAGGCCAGGGACCCCACGACGAACAAAGGCATAAAAGAGCCGACAGTTACACGAAAATAGAGGTCCGAGCAAGCCATAGCCATCAGAAGTGCAGTAACAACGAGAAGCGGCAACCCGAATAGAAGCCATCGATAGAACGGAAGCCTTTCCGGTTGGCCCTCCCTTTCCTTTAGAGCGTCTAAGGGCGAAACCTTTGAAACTTGAATTGCCGTTTTAACACTCGTGACAGCCGCCACCATGGATGTCGCCAACGCCACAGGGAGCACTGATAGAGGATCGACC
>CAVCDZ010000057.1:0-31926 GCA_963601095.1 Oscillibacter sp. MSJ-31
CGAGCCGACGAGCGCCGCGCTCGCCTACGGCCTCGACAACGGGCACGCGCAGAAGGTCATGGTCTACGACCTGGGCGGCGGCACCTTCGACGTGTCGATCATCGAGATCGGCGACGATGTGATCGAGGTGCTGGCGACGTCGGGCGACAACCATCTGGGCGGCGACGATTTCGACGCGCGCATCGTCGAGCACATCCTTACCGCCTTCCAGCGCGACCACCACGAGGACCTGCGCCGCAACCCGATGGCGTATCAGCGCGTCTTGGAGGCGGCCGAACAGGCGAAAAAGGAGCTGTCGTCGGCCACCTCGACCCAGATCAACCTGCCGTTCTTGTCGCAGGGACCGGCCGGTCCGATCCACGTGGACATGACGCTTACCCGCGCCGAGCTCGAGCAGATGACGAAAGACCTGGTCGAGCGCACCACCGGCCCGGTGCGCACCGCACTCGACGACGCCGGCATCGCCGCGTCCGAGCTGAGCTGCGTGCTGCTCGTCGGCGGCTCCACCCGCATGCCGGCCGTGCAGGAGCACGTGCGCACGCTCACGGGCAAGGAGCCGTCGAGCTCGATCAACCCCGACGAGTGCGTTGCCACCGGCGCCGCGATCCAGGGCGGCACGCTTGCCGGTTCGGCGACGGGCATCGTGCAGGCCAACAGCCTGCTGCTGCTCGACGTCACGCCGCTGTCGCTGTCGATCGAGACGGTCGGCGGCGTCGCCACGCGCCTGGTGGAGCGCAACTCCACGCTGCCGGTCCACTACTCGCAGATCTTCAGCACCGCCGCGCCCTTCCAGACGAGCGTCGAGATCAAGGTGCTCCAGGGCGAGCGCCCGATGGCCGCCGACAACAAGGCCATCGGCACGTTCCGCTTGAAGGGCATCAAGCGCGCGCCGGCGGGCGTTCCCCAGATCGAGGTCACCTTCGACATCGACGCCAACGGCATCCTCACGGTATCGGCGAAGGATCTGGGCACGGGCAAGGAGCAGTCGATCACGATCGACGATTCCGATCGCATGTCGGATGAGGAAGTCGAGCGCGCGATCCAGGATGCCGAGGAGTACGCCGAGGAAGACGAGTTCCGCCGCTCCACGATGGAGGTGCGCCAGCGCGCTCAGGAGCTGCTCTCCGAGACCGACGCGGCGGTGTCGAAGGTGGGCAAGCAACTCGATAAGCAGGAGAAGCGCCAGATCAAGGCCGATTCCAACGAGCTGCGCCGCTTGCTTGCGCGCCGCCCGCGCAAGAAGGACGACGACAACCTCGAGGAGGAGGCGCGCGCGATCGTCGTGGCAGCCGAGCAGCTCGATCGCTCGAGCGCGCACGCCCGCGAGCTCGCGAAGGAGTAGCGCGGCTAGGGAAGGGCGTGGTGCCTGGCTCGCGTCTGCTTCGCCCCACGCCCGTCTTTGTGTGCATCCCACGCCTGCTTCACATCTCTTCGTGAGAAAAGGGTGTGCAGTCCCGCGTCGCGCTTGCGCGCAGCCCGCCGGTCAGTGGTATACTCACGCCACATGCGATGACGAAGACAGCGCGCCTGGTGCGTGGCGGCAGCCAGAGACGGATCCCGCAGGCTCAAGAGGGCTTGCGGCTGAAAGGATCCTGGCCGACATGGGGCGCGATTCCCTTTATCAGCATCGAAGTGAACGCAGGACGGTCGCAAGGCCGATCGTGAAGGTCCCTAGGCCTTTGCGGATCGGGCGGATCGTGGATGTCGGTAGCTTCGACGGCAGCCCCCGTTATCGGGCAGTTGAGTGGACGGCATCTGCGATGCGCATCGCGTCGCCGTCAACCAGGGTGGTACCGCGAGAGCCCCTCTCGTCCTTGGATCGAAAGGACGAGAGGGGCTCTTTTTGTCGGGTGGACGCCGTCTGTGCGCCGCGCGCCTTGGCGATGGCCGCTGAGGTTTACGCAGTCGCGGAGGTGCTGGTCATTGGCCAGCGCAACGGCACGGAGCCGCTCCGACGAGAAGACAGATTGTCACCATGAGGCCACGCGCCGGAGCGGATGCCCGCCCGTGCGCAGGGAAGAAAGGTTTGCAAGGAATGTCAGTAATCGACGACATCAAGACGCTGCATGCCAACACGCTTGCCGCTATCGGCAAGGTCGGCGACACCGAGGCGCTGGAGAAGATCCGCGTCGAGGTAGTGGGCAAGTCCGGCTCGCTGACCGGCTATCTGCGCTCGATGGGCCAGGTCGCCAAGGAGCACCGCGCCGAGGTGGGCAAGTCGGTCAACGCCGCCTGCAACGAGATCGAAGCCGCGCTCGAGGCACGCAAGAAGGCGCTCGCCCGCGTCGAGCTCGAGGCGCGCATGGAGGCCGACGCCGTGGACATCACGCTGCCCGGCCGCTCACAGCAGATGGGCACGCGCCATTTGATCAACGCCATCACCGACGAGATCTCCGAGATCTTCTTGGGACTGGGCTACACCGTCGCCACCGGCCCTGAGGTCGAGACCGACTGGTACAACTTCACGGCGCTCAACGCTCCTGCCGACCACCCCAGCCGCTCTATGCAGGACACGTTCTACGTGCGCGACTTGTCGGGCGAGCGCGCCAACGTGCGCGGCGAGTCGGACGTGCTGCTGCGCACCCAGACCTCCGGCGTGCAGGTGCACGTCATGGAGGATCAGGACCTGCCGATCTACATCATCGCGCCGGGCAAGGTGTACCGCCGCGACGTCGCCGACCCGTCGCATCTGCCGCAGTTCACGCAGTGCGAGGGCCTCGTTGTCGACAAGGGCATCACTTTCGGCGACCTCAAGGGCACGCTCGACTATTTCTGCAAGCAGATGTTCGGCCCGGAGCGCAAGACGCGTTTCCGCGCTCACTTCTTCCCGTTCACTGAGCCGTCGGCTGAGGTGGACGTGAGCTGCGGCATCTGTCACGGCGAGGGCTGCCGCATGTGCAAAGGCACCGGCTGGCTCGAGATCTTAGGGTGCGGCATGGTCGATCCGAACGTGCTGCGCATGTCGGGCATCGACCCCGAGGTGTACTCCGGCTTCGCGTTCGGCGTCGGCGTCGAGCGCGTCGCGTGCCTGAAGTACGACGTGCCTGACCTGCGCATGCTGCTTGAAGGCGACATGAGGTTCCTGCGCCAGTTCTAGCGCGGCCGCCTCGCGCTTTCTCGCAAAGCGCTTCCTCGTTTGTCGAAATCTGCTGATAGGAAGAATGACATGTTAGTTTCCCTGAAATGGTTGAGTGAATACATCGACGTGCCGTCCGACATCAAGGAGTTCTGCGATCGCCTTGATTTGACCGGCACGGGCGTCGAAGGGGTCGAGCGCACGGGCGACGCGTTCGACGGCGTGGTTGTCGGCCATGTGCTGACCTGCGTCGATCACCCGGACAGCGATCACATGCACGTGGTCACCGTCGACGTGGGTGCAGGCGAGCCGGTCCAGATCGTCTGCGGCGCGCCCAACATCGCTGCCGGCATCAAGGTCCCGGTCGCCACGATCGGCGCGGTGCTGCCGGGCGATTTCAAGATCAAGAAGTCCAAGCTGCGCGGCGTGGCGAGCTGCGGCATGTGCTGCTCGCAGCGTGAGCTGGGCATGGGCACCGATCACGAGGGCATCTGGGTGCTGCCCGACGACGCTCCCACCGGCCAGCCGATCGCCGATTACCTGAAGCTGTCCGACACGGTGCTTGACCTCGAGATCACGCCGAACCGCCCCGACTGCCTGTCGATGGTGGGCATGGCGCGCGAGGTCGGCGCGATGTACCAGCGCGAGTGGACGAGCCCGCTTCCCGAGATGGCGGCCAAGCTTGCCCTCGACGGATCGGCGACGCCGATCGACGACGAGGTCACCGTGACGATCGACGACGACGTTCGCTGCCCGCGCTACACCGCGCGTGTGATCCGCGGCTGCAAGGTGGGGCCGAGCCCCGATTGGATGGTCGAGCGCCTCGGCGCCATCGGTCAGCGCTCCATCAACAACATCGTCGACGTGACCAACTACATCCTGTTCCTGTTCGGTCAGCCGCTGCATGCGTTTGACCTGGATAAACTGAAGGACGCCGAAGGCAAGGCGCACATCGTGGTGCGCGCGGCCGCTGACGGCGAGAAGCTCGTGACGCTCGATGGCGAGGAGCGCGCGCTGACGTCCGACATGACGGTCATCTCGACGCCCGAGCGCGGTGCGGTGGCACTCGCCGGCGTCATGGGCGGCCTCGACACCGAGGTCACCGACGAGACGGTTGACATCCTGCTCGAGGCGGCCGCGTTCGAGGCGGGGCGTACCAGCCGCACGAGCCGCAACCTGGGGCTGATCTCCGAGAGCTCGATGCGCTACGAGCGCGGCGTTGACGACCACGACATCGATGTGCGCTCGGCGGCCGCTGCGGCCCTGATCGCCGAAGTGGCCGGCGGCACGGTGAGCGCGGCGGCTTCCAACGACGAGGGCATCGTCGACGTGTGGCCGCGCCAGTCCGAGGAGCCGCACCTGACGTTCCGCATTCCTCGCTTCCAGGCGATGATGGGCGCCGAGATTCCGCGCGAGTTCATCGTCGACGCGCTGCGCCGCCTGGGCTGCACGGTTGCCGACGGCGAGAGCGCCGATGAGCTGGCGGTCACGGCGCCGACGTTCCGTCCCGACCTGCCCCGTGAGATCGACCTGTACGAGGAGGTCCTGCGCCTCTACGGCATGGATCGCATCGAGCCGACGCTGCCGGGCGGCCGCGGCCGTCGCGGCACGCGCACCGAGGCGCAGCGCCTGATGGACAAGGTGAACGACACCCTGCGTGCTTCGGGCCTGAACGAGACGATGACCTACTCATTCGCCGACCCCGGCGAAATCGCCGAGCTGCGCATGCCGACCGAGGGCCTTGGCGTGCCGGTTGAGCTGCTCAACCCGCTCAACGCCGAGCAATCCGTCATGCGCCAGTCCATCGTCCCGGGGCTTCTGCGCGGCGTCGCGCACAACCAGGCGCGCGGCGTGCACAACGTGCAGCTCTACGAAACCGGCGTGGTCTTCTTCGGCACCGAGGGGCACAAGCACCCCAAGGAGCGCCAGCGCTTGGCTGCCGTCATGGCCGGCGCGATGGGCGATCCGGCCTGGAACAACAAGCCGGCTGCCTTCGACTTCTTCGACGGCAAGGGCGTGATCGAGAACCTGATCCGCGAGCTGGCCATCCCCAAGGCGCGCTTCAAGGCGCTGAGCGCCGATGAGGCTCCTCACCTGCAGCCGGGCCGCGCAGCTCAGGTGCTCTCGGGCGGCACGCTGCTGGGCTGGGTCGGCGAGATCCACCCGCTCGCTGCCGAGGCCTTCGATGCCCAAGGACCGATCGTTGCCTTCGAGCTCGACCTCGACGCGCTGATCAAGGCTGCGCGCCCGGCACGCGACTACGTGGACGTGCCGGTGTTCCCGGCGGTCACGATCGACGTCGCTTTCGTGGTCGATGAGGAGGTCACGCACGAGCAGCTGTCCCGTTGCATCAACTCCGCGGGCGGCAAACTGCTCGATACCGTGCGTCTCTTCGACGTTTACCGCGATCCCGTGCGCGTTGGCCTGGACAAGAAGTCCATGGCGTACGCGCTCGAGTACCGCGCGGCTGATCGCACGCTGACCACCGAAGAGGTGGACAAGCAGCATGCGCGCCTGATCAAGAAGGTGTGCGGCGCGACCGGCGCCGAAGTGCGCGGCTAGACGCTCCATTTGCAAGGTGAGCGCGTCCGCCCATCGGGCGGACGCGCTGGGCGCCCCGTCGGCATCCCGCCGCCGGGGCGCTTTTGCGTCGATGCCTTGAAAGCCGCCCCTTCGCCGTCCGTCGACCCGTCTTGCCAGCTATCTCTTCGCTCACCCTCACGTAAATATTTTCGATCGTGGTCAAAATACCCGACTTCTGGGTGTGGGGAGGCTTCTGCTCGATGTCGTTCGAGCGCCTTGGGCGTTTTTTGTCGTTAAATTCTATTACAGAGTGGCTACATTCGTATGGTTTCTGGGGTTCGGCATGGGCTTTGGCGTGCCTAGTGAGCCCTTGTGTGGTGCCTGATGCCTCCAGAAGTCGGGTGTTTTGACCACGATTCGATTCAGCAACGGGTAGGGAGCGCATTCGAGCGGGTTTACACTGTTTGCTTGTCTTGCCGTGCGTTCACGCCGCAGGCATGTCACGGATCGGTGCCAAGGCGACCTGCGCGCGGGCTGCGTGTGATAGGGTGGTTCGCAGTGAACTGAGTCAGGAGGAATGAGCTGGTGGGAAACGGCGACGCGACACGGGACAAGGCGCAGACGCGCGCGAAGCGCACCAAGAAGGTGCGCTGTTCGGCCGACGGCACGCCCTACACGATCTGGCAGGAGCGCACCCGCTTGATGTGCTTCGCGCTGATCGCGTGGTCACTGGTTGAGATCGCGGTCGGCGTCGGCTTCATCACGCTGTCGAATCTGGGCATGATCGACCTTTCCCTGGTGTTTCCCAACACGCGTTTCGGCCCAACTACGCTGATCAGCGGTGTATTTAACCTGGTGGTCGCGGGATTCGGCCTGTATGGTGCGTACAACCCCCACCGGATCACCCTGTTTTTCTGGGCGGTCTTCCTCAACGCGATGATGAGCTCCTGGCAGGTGGCGAGCGCCTGGTCGAGCGGGGAGTTCGACCCGGCGACCACCGCGTCGCTCGTGATCGCGCTGGCGTTTGCGGTCTGCGCATGGAATGTCCGCGGTCAGACGGGGTACTTCGACAATCACCCCAAGCCCGACGATCCCGATGAGTTGCCGCTTGAACGGGGGCGCGAGCTGCTCGACGACGCGAAAGTCCAGGGCGCCGAGCGTCGGGAGGCGGCGCGCATCGCGCTCGAGGAGCATCGCGATCAGGCGCTGCGCGACCACGCCGCCGTTTCCAGCAAAGTCCACGACGACGCAGTCGCCCTTGAGCGTAAAATCAGAGAGGACGCACACGACGACATCCGGTAGACGGCCGCGCGCAGCGCCGGCGCCGTACCTGCGATGGTCGAGCCCGACGCGATCGGGCACGTATGACAGGGGAGTGCCCCTCTCAAGAAAGGACGGTTCCATGGCTCTTTCAGACATCTTGGGCATCAAGCTCATCGAAAGCACGCCCGAGCGCTACGTGACGGAAATGCTCGTTACCGAGGACATGCTTCAGCCGCATGGAGTGCTGCACGGCGGCATCAGCGCGGCCCTGGCAGAAAACGCCGCCAGCCAGTGCTGCACCGACCATTACGACAGCGAGAAGATGTTCTTCCTCGGAGTCGAGGTCAACAGTACGCATCTTCTGCCGGTGCGTGCGGGCGACACGGTTAAGACGGTGGCGACGCCGATTCGCGCTGGTGGACGCATCTCTCAGTGGAAGGTCGAGCAGTTCCGCCTGTCGGACGGCGAGCTGTTCAACGTGTCGCAGATGACGATGTACGGCAAGCGCCGCTCATGGGATGCGGCGCCAAACGCATGACGGATGACCGCCGGGAAGCACGCCTCTCGGCGGTTTTTTGTGGGGGGGCGTCGGGTGGTGGCGGGGCTGTCGCCTGTCTGCGGTGGCGGAGGGCAGCAGCAGGGAGGTCGTGCAGCTGCAGTCGCATCGGGCGGTTGCAGCTGCGAAACCGTCGTTCATCTGCGACTACGACATGAACGGCGAGGCCGAAGATGAGGCGGCGTGGATGACGGGGCGAGGCGACGTCGCCGAGAACGTCGGCCTGCCTGCGGCGCCGGTGCTGGGGCGTCCAGGCGTGGCGACCCTGGTCAACGGGTGCTTCTGGATGGCGTTGCGGATGCTCTCAAGGATGATGTTCTCAAATGGGTTGTAGCGCTCGTCGAGCACGATATCGGTCTTGTCGGTGTTGTCGAGCGCCCAGGTCACCGCACCGATAATGCTGTTTGAGGCGAAGCCGACCAGCATGTCTTTCACCTCGTCGGCCATGTAGCGACCATCCAAGATGAGGTCGATATCGGTGCGCGCGGCATAGCGCCAGTATGCGCGCACGATGTTCATGAAGCTGTGCTCGTAGAGCGTGAACAGATTGCGGTACAGGGCGCGATCGTTGACGGCGCATTCCATGAGGCAGTGGATGAATGCGCTGTGATCGAGGTTGCGCGCACCGAGCTCGGTGCGGGCGTAGTAGGCAAGGCCCTCGAAGGGATCGCCCTCAGGACCGACGGTGACCAGCTCCGATTCCGGCAGAATCGCGCGCAGGCGCCGGTCGAGGTCGCTGCGAAACGCATAGAAAGCGATCTCGTCCTTGCCGGAAAAGTCGTAGTAGAACGTATTGCGATTGATGTTGAGCTCGTTGATGAGGTCAGCGATGCGCAGCTTCGACAACGGTGCAGTGCGCACTTTTGCACAAAAACCTTTGACGATGAGCTCTCGTGTGTCCCTCTTCAGGCTTGCTGATCGTGCCATGATGTCCCCTCTTGACAACAAAAAGCTAAAATTGTCTGAATTGATTTGGCGCGGAATCCCCATTGACGCGCCGTCAGCACGATCACAATACCATACCTCCTGCATATATAACCATTCGCAGTTGTAATGTATCCAAAGCCTGGTTTGGGGTTTTAGGCTGTTTAGCTCTTCTGTCTAGCAAAACTGAACGGATCGTTGTTTTGCTGGATAGGAAAAGGGACAAAAACATCTGGTTTGATGACAAACGGTGATGGCACGCACGCCGTTGACGGCGTGCGTGACTATGGGAGATTTCACCAGGGGATTTCGGTTCAATCGTCGCTAAGGGAAAATAATCAGCCCTTTTTCGGCAAGAACGTCCGGATGTACGCAGCTTACAGGGGCACGTGCTCGTCGATCACGCTCAGATTGGCCTTGATAGGCAACAAATAGTTGAACCTTGGGGAGAAACACGACGTCTTTTTCTTTTGCCGGGCACTGAATTGAAGAGTCGGCAGCGTATATCCGAAAGAGCTTGCCAAGAATCGCGAATTATTTTTCTCTGGGCGGATGGCGGGGCGCGCAGCGGACGACGGCCGTGAGTGACCGGCGGGGTGGGGATGCAGGCGACAGAGCGGAGGCGCGCGGTGAACGTCGGCGCAGCGATGGAACGAACACGGGGGGATGTGCGCAATGGGTGGGCTACAGGGCGGCGCGGGGGCGAACGCGGGAGGGTGAGTGAGCGCCGGGGGGGAGGCGTGCGCGATGGGCGGGCAAGGCGAGCGTGGCCGCGAGGGCGTGAGCGCGGGGCGTGGAGATCGCCAAGGGATGCGCGCGATGAGGGCGCGCCGGTGGGGTGAGGCAACGGGAAGGGAGGGGTGAATGGCGGCTCGGGCGCGCGGCCGGCAACGGCGAAGGCGGGTGCGCGATTGCGCGATTGCGCGCGATGGCGGCGTGAGGGCGCGGCCTCCCGGCGAGCCGCCCGGCAAGCCGCCCGCGAGCCGCGCCGGCGGGGTGGGACACCCCTCACCACCCGTCCCACCGACTGTTTCGGGCACATTTCGGGAACGCGTTCACGACTTTTTATCGGCAAACGGAGCGAAAAATCCGCTTACGGCTGCTTTTTTCTAAACACTTTCACATTTTGACCATAGCAATTCAGTCAGATTATCAAAAATGATCGATCCCATTCGGTCAGTTTATCGTTCTGCCTGTATTCCATTTCCAAAACTGGGTTCACAATTCCTTCACGAACACGTTCAGTGGGGACAACAACTGAACGGAAGAACGGGAGTTCTTAACAAAGGAGGAACTAATGGAAAACGTACAAAGGCCCCTCGAAGGAGTAAAGGTCGTCGAGATGGCAACGTTTATCGCGGTACCTGCCGTCGGCCGCATTCTTGCTGACATGGGCGCCGAAGTGGTGAAGATCGAGTCCGCCAAGGGCGACAATCTCCGCTTCACCGCACCGAACGAGGGTCGTCCGCTCGACCCGCACGAGGACACCAACTTCGACCTCGAGAATGCCAACAAGAAGGGCATCGTTCTGGACATGCGCAACCCCAAGGGCAAGGAAGTTCTCTTCAAGCTTTTGGACGAAGCCGACATCTTCCTGACGAACTGGCGTCCTGGAGCCCTGGCTCGCCAGAACCTCACCTACGAAGACCTCAAGGAAAAGTACCCCAGCCTGATCTACGCCAGCCTCACCGGCTACGGCGACAAGGGTCCCGACAAGGACCTGCCCGGCTTCGACTACACCGCGTTCTTCGCGCGTTCCGGTTGGTCCGGCTCCCTGTACCAGAAGGGCACCGTGCCGTCTAACCTGATCCCGGCCCTCGGCGACCATCAGGCAGCGCTCGCGCTGACCGCCGGCGTCCTCGGCGCTCTCTATCGCGCCTCCAAGACCGGCAAGGGCGAGAACGTCTCCACCAACCTGCTGCACACCGGCATCTGGGTTCAGTCCTTCCAGATCCAGGGCGCTCAGTACGGCACCGAGTTCAACGGCGTTACCTATCCGTTCGACCGTCGCGAGAACCCGCTGCCCTACCAGCCGGCCGTCAAGACCAAGGACGACCGCTTCCTGCAGGTCATGGGCCCGAACTTCGACATCTACTGGCCGCTGATCATGAAGGCCATCGGCCGCGAGGACGTGCTCGAAGACCCGGTGATGTGCGACCAGAAGAAGCTTCAGGACGCCGGCCGCGTCGGCGAGGCTTACGACATCGTCCAAGAGGGCTTCCAGCAGAAGACCATGGACGAGTGGATTCCGATCCTCACCGAGCTCGACATCCCCTACGCACCGTGCGCCACCTATCAGGAAGTCTCCAAGGACAAGCAGGCCTGGGCAAACGACGTCTTCTACGAGATGGACTACCCCCGCGGCCCCAAGGCGCTGGTCCGCACGCCGATCGACATGTCCGAGACGCCGCTGCCTGAGTACAACAAGGCACCGCTCCTGGGCGAGAACACCGTCGAGGTCCTGAAGGAGCTCGGCTACGGCGAAGACGAGATCCAGAGCATGATCGACGAGAAGATCGCCGGCATCTGGACCGAGTAGCACCTCCTCAGCAGGCCAAACGCCGCCTCCCATCCCAAGAGAGCTCGCTTGGGGGCGGAGGCGGCCGGTCCGCTGATTCGTTCACATCACACAAACAAGAAGGAGGATCCCATGGCAGAAGAGAAAACTGCTGAGAAGCCTGAAAAGCTGAAGGCGGGCAAGGTTCTTGCCAAGA
The DNA here is from genome assembly GCA_963601095.1 of Oscillibacter sp. MSJ-31. GTDB lineage: Bacteria > Actinomycetota > Coriobacteriia > Coriobacteriales > Eggerthellaceae > Anaerotardibacter. Next base: position 11,057 of record CAVCDZ010000057.1, read on the forward strand.
TCGCAGCATCCGTGTACCAGGAAGGCATCGACGCCAAGGCAAACGGCGAGATGGTCGGCTGGTGCGCATCCAATTTCCCTCAGGAAATCCCCACCACGCTGGGCCTGAAGACCGTGTATCCCGAGTCTCAGGCAGCCGGCATCTCGGCGAAGGGCGGCTCGCTGCCCATGCTCGAGCACACTGAGGGCGACCTGGGCTTTTCGAACGACCTGTGCGCGTATGCGCGTATCTCCATGGCTTACGCCGACCTGGGCAAGTGCCCCAACGGCGAGCAGGAGATGCCGCTTCCGGATTTCGTGCTGTGCTGCAACAACATCTGCACCTGCATGATGAGCTGGTACGAGAACATCGCCAACAAGCTCAACATCCCGCTGATCATGATCGACATCCCGTTCAACGACAAGTACAACGTCGACAAGAAGCGCATCGAGTACATCAAGGGTCAGTTCGAGGACGCCATCCATCAGCTCGAGGAGTACACCGGCAAGAAGTGGAACGAGGACCGTTTCAAGGAGGTCTGCGCCTATTCCAACCGCATGGGCAAGGCCTGGCTTGAGGCGACCACCTACATGGGCTACAAGCCTTCCCCGCTCAACGGCTTCGAGCTGTTCAACCACATGGCCGTCGCCACGATGGCCCGTGGCCACGCCGGCGCCGCCGAGGCGATGGAGCAGCTGTGCGAGGAGTATCGACAGAACGTCGCCGAGCACAAGTCCAACTTCCGCGCCGAAGAAGAGCACCGCATCATGTTCGAGGGTATTGCGTGCTGGCCGTACCTGCGCGCCACGTCTTCCCCTCTGAAGGAAACCGGCACGAACGTCACCGCGTGCGTGTACGGCCCGTCCTTCGCCTTCACCTACGACAACCTCGATGAGCTTGCCGAGGCCTACGCCGCCGTGCCGAACGCGATCAACCTTGAGCGCGCCACCGAGCTCCGCAAGCAGCTCTGCACCGACGGCAAGGTCGACGGCGGCCTGGTCCACATCAACCGCTCGTGCAAGATGTGGTCCGGCATCGCCCCCGAGATGGGACGCCGCATTTCTCGCGACCTGAACATCCCGGTCGTCACGTTCGACGGCGACCAGTCCGACCCGCGCAACTTCTCGGAAGAGCAGTACAAGACGCGTGTGGAAGGCCTGATCGAGATCATCGACAGCCGCAAGGAGGGGAAGTAAATCATGACTGCAATCGATACCAAGCTCGCTGCCTTCCGCAAGGCGGCAACCAATCCCCAGGCCGTGCTCGACGCACACCTGGAAGCCGGCAAGCGCGTCATCGGCGTTGGCCCCTACTACGTGCCTGAGGAGCTTGTCTACGCCGCCGGCGCCGAGCCCTTCGGCGTGTGGGGCTGCGTGGGCGCGGCGGACTCCGCTCGCGAGTACTTCCCGCCGTTCTACTGCTCCATCTGCCAGATGACCCTGGAGATGGGCATGACCGGCGTGCTCGACAAGCTGTCCGCCCTCATGACCACCGGCCTGTGCGACACCCTGCGTGCCGCCTCGCAGAACTACAAGGTGGGCATGAACATCCCGCAGATCTTCGTGTCGCAGCCGCAGAACCGCACGTGTGCCGCTGGCAAGAAGTACGTGTTCGACTCCTACACCGAGGTCAAGCGCAAGGTTGAGGAGGCCGCCGGCAACATCATCACCGATGAGGCCCTGGCTTCTGCCAACAAGCTGTTCAACGAGTGGCGCGCCGCGATGCGCGAGTTCGTCAAGCTCGCCGGCACCCATCCTGCCGAGATCAGCGTCTCCGATCGCGCTGCGGTCGTGGACTCCGGGTACTACCTGGACAAGGCTGAGCACCTGGCGCTGGTCCGCGAGCTCAACGCCGAGCTGGCCGCGCTGCCCGAGAGCACCGAAGGCTACACCAAGGTCGTGCTCTCCGGCATCTACTACGACATCCCGGCGATCGAGCAGATCCTCGACGACAACAAGTACGCCGTCGTGGCCGACGACATCGCCATGGAATCCCGCGCGTTTGCGCGCGAGGTCCCCGAAGAGGGTGACCCGCTGCGTGCGCTGGCTGACAGCTTCGTGAACCTGAAGGACGACTCGATCCTGTTCGACCGTTACAAGGGTCACGTGGACAAGGTCGTCGACCTTGCCAAGGGCAACGACGCCCAGGGCGTGGTGCTCTTCCTCGCCAAGTTCTGCGACCCCGAGGAGTTCGACGCCCCGATGGTCATGCAGGCCGTCCGCGGCGCAGGCCTCCCGATCGTGCAGGTCGAGATCGACCAGTCGACCGAGACCTACGAGCAGGCTCGCACTCAGCTCGAAACCTTCGTCGAGCTGGCTAAGTAACCGCTTAAAGGAGGCGGGGAGCGCTGCTCTCCCGCCTGATGGGGGCCGCCCTGCGGCGGCTCCCATGAATGAAAGACGCTCGCCTCAGCGAGGCGAGCCAGTTTGAAGTGAGGATATCATGTCTTCAGAAACCGTACAGAAGCAGGGTGGCTTCCACTACGCCTTCTTGATCGTAGCGGCGTGCATCGTCATCGTGTGCATTCCCTGCGCCCTTGTCCTGAGCTGCTCAGGCATTTACTACACGCCGCTGGCCACCTATTTCGATGTCCCGCGCGCGACCATCACGCTGTACTTCACCATTCTGAACCTTGCGATGATGTGCACCCTGCCGATCGCAGGCAAGCTGCTGTCCAAGATGGACGTCCGCATCATCATGTCGGTCTGCGTCGTAATTGACGGGTTGGGCCTCATCGCAATGTCGTTTGCGTCCGAGGTGTGGAACCTCTACGTATGCGGTGCCTTCCTGGGCATCGGCACGGCGCCGTTGCTGTACCTGGCAACCCCGTCGCTCGTCAACGCCTGGTGCAAGAAGAAGGTCGGCTTCTTCATCGGCCTCTGCATGGCCTTCACCGGCATCGGCGGCGTCATCTTCAACCCGGTCGGAACCGCCTTCATCTCCGCTGGCCCCGAGGGCTGGCGCATGGGCTACCTGGTCTATGGCATCCTGATCCTGGTTCTCACCCTTCCCTTCACGATCTTCGTCCTGCGCTCCAACCCCGCCGAGAAGGGCCTTCTGCCCTACGGCGCTGAGGAGGTCCAGAAGACCGAGGGCGGCGAGTCCAAGGTCGTCGCCGAGACCGGCGTGTCCGCCAGCAAGGCCATGAAGATGCCCGTCTTCTTCTGCGTCGCGCTGATCGCCTTCCTGTTCACGTTGAACCAGACCGTCTACCAGTTCATGCCTTCCTACGCCTCCTCGTTCGCCGACACGGCGCCCGAGATCGCAGGCCTCGCCGGCGTCATCGCCAGCGCCTGCATGGCTGGCCAGGCCATCGGCAAGGTCGTCCTGGGCGCGGTCAACGACAAGTCGCCTAAGGCGGGCCTGTTCCTGGGCATCATCTGCGGCTTCGTCGGCGTCGCCCTCCTGTGGTTCCTGCCCACGGTCGCGGTCCTCTTCCTCGCCGGCGGCTTCATCTTCGGCTTCGTGTATGCCTGCACCAACGTTGAGTCCCCGCTGATCACCCGCACCGTGTTCGGCTCCCGCGACTACACCAACATCTGGTCGCGCATCTCGATGGCCGGCACCTTCGGCGGCATCATCGCCCCGACCCTGTTCGGCGTGCTGGTCGACCTGCCCGGCGGCTTCAACATCATGTTCGTCGTGAGCTTCGTCTGCATGGCACTGGCGCTGGTCTTGGGTCTCTTCGCCCTGAACCGCGCGAAGGCCATCGAGCACACCACCGAGTAAGCGCTCAAGAGGGTTGCCGCCCTTTATACGGCGGCAACCTGCAGGCCCCGCCTTCGAGCGGAGTGCCTGCGAACCCCTCCCCAGGGGCGGCGGCGCCGGCGCCAAGCCGCGTGCAGCCGCCGCCCTCCGGGCTGGGGGCCAGGGGCGCGATGTGAGATTCCCCCTTCCTTTTTATCGACGATCCATCATCCCCCTCACTCTTCTCTTCGATGCATCGTCCCACCCCCTCCACATCGCTTCCCTGGCCTTTAACCCGGGCACCTCGGCTCCGTGAGAGCCTCACACACGAGAAAGGAAAACAACCATGGACTTCTCCTACACCGACGAGCAAGAGCTTCTCGTCCAGAGCATTGCGGAGTTTTGCGAGCGCAACCTCGACGAGGACAAGATCAAGGCCATGTACGCCAACCACGGCATGACCGACGATCTGATCAAGGCCTACCTCGACGCCGGCTTCGGCCTGATGGGCATCCCTGAGGAGCGGGGCGGCATCCCGTGCGACCGCGTCACGCTAGGCCTGCTCACCGAGGAGTTCGCGCACCACGCCGGCTGCGTCACCCCGTTCTTGAACAACACGCTTGCCATGTGCGACATGATCGACTTCGGCAGCGAGGAGCAGGTCGCCTTCTGCATGGAGGAGTACCTGAAGACCGGTAAGCCCATCTTCTCCCTCGGCTTCTCCGAGCCCGGCGCCGGCTCCGACAACGCCGCGATGGCCGCCGTCACCAAGAAGCAGGCCGACGGCATCTACATCCTGAATGGCCAGAAGACCTGGGTTACCCAGGGTGAGGTCTTCCCTTACATCTTCGTCGTCTCCAAGGACGAGGATCCGTCCCGCACTAACCCCAGCATGTCGATGTGGCTCATCCCGATCGACGCTCCCGGCGTCTCCACCGCGCCGCTGAACAAGATCGGCCAGCAGATCATGCCGTTTTGCGAGGTTTACTTCGATGACGTGAAGGTCACCGAGGACATGCGCGTCGGCAAGGAGGGCGAAGGCTTCAAGAACCTGATGAAGAACTTCGAGATGGAGCGCTGCCTGATCGTCGCCCAGTGCCTCGGCTGCGCCCAGGCTGCCATGGACGATGCCGCCGCCTACGTCTCCGAGCGCCAGACCTTCGGCAAGCCGATCGCTTCCAACCAGCTCATCATGCTGAAGCTCACCGAGATGGAGACGGCTCTGCAGAACACCCGCAACCTGCTCTACAAGACCCTGTGGAAGATGGACCAGGGCGAGTCTATCCGCATCGATTCCGCGCTGCTCAAGCGCTACGGCGCCCAGCAGTGCACGATGGTCGCTGACGAGGCCATCCAGATCTACGGCGGCTTGGGCTACACCGACGAGGTGCGCCTCGGCCGCATCCAGGCCGACATCCGCGGCATGCGCATCGCGGGCGGCACTGACGAGATCATGGTGTACATCGCCGGTCGTCAGCTGGCCAAGCAGTACGCCAACTAGCGAACAGCACCGCTGCCGGGAAGGTGTGTCCCGGCAGCGGCGCGTCCCTGCCGAAGGGGGCTTCGGCAGGGACTCTTGCGAGGGCGCCTTAGGGGTTGGCCTCGGAGCCGAGGCGGTGAGGGGACCTGTGAGCCTCGGGCTCTGCGGACCTCCGATGAACGTGAGAACGTTCGGACGTGCCCCCAGGGCTTCCTCGCAAGAGCAAGAGGACTGTTCCCGCTGTCTGCCGAAGAGGCGGCGGGGATTGAAGAGGAGGATACGGAACAATGGCTGAGTACTATTTGGGCCTCGACAGCGGATCGACCGCGTCGAAGTGCGTGATCTTGAACGAAGAGGGGACCATGGTGGGCCACGGCCTGCACCCGTCCGGCGCCGGCACCGACGGCCCGATCGCGGCGGTCAACGACGCGCTTGCCGAGGTGGGCATCACGCTTGACGATCTGACGGGCTCCTGCGCGACCGGCTACGGCCGCCATCTCGTGGAATGGTGCGACGACCAGGTCTCCGAGCTGTCGTGCCACGCCAAGGGCGCTGGGCGCCTGTTCCCGACCGCCCATACGGTCATCGACATCGGCGGCCAGGACGCCAAGGTGCTGCGCATCGGCGATGCCGGCACGCTCGAGAACTTCGTCATGAACGACAAGTGCGCCGCCGGCACCGGCCGCTTCCTCGACGTCATGGCGTCGATCTTCGGCTGCAAGGTGAGCGAGCTGGCCGACCTGGACTCCCAGTCCACCGAGGTCGCGCCGATCTCGTCGACCTGCACGGTGTTCGCCGAGTCCGAGGTCATCTCCAAGCTCGCCGCGGGCACGCCCATCCCCAACATCGTGGCAGGCGTGCACACGTCGGTCCTCGAGCGCACGTACGGACTGGTCAGGCGCCTGGGCACGAAGCCCGATGTCGCCATGACCGGCGGCGTGGCCTTGAATGCCGGCCTGCGCAAGCGCCTCGAGGGCCGCTTGGAGCAGCCGATCCTCACCTCGAGCCTCTCCCAGCTCAACGGTGCCCTGGGTGCCGCGATCTTCGCTTCCGAGAAGAAGCGCGCCTAGTTCTCCCCGCGTGGGGCCGTATGTCAGGTAAGGAGTGAGTCGCAATGGTTGATGCCCGAGAAACGCAGAGAGGCTTTCATGGCCCTGAGCGCCGCTCGGTTTCCTTGGTCGAGGGCATGCGCGACGGCTATCTCAACGAGCCGTACAAGATGATGGTCGCGGGCTCGTACGAGTCCATGACCTATGCCGATGCCTACTACCGCACGCTCGCTTTGGCGTACGTGCTGAGCGACAAGTGGGGGATCGGCTCCTCATCGACGGTGCTGTTCTCCGCGAACAACCTGGTGTGGTACCCGGTCGTCTTAGCAGCGCTGCAGATGCTCGGCGCGCGTGCCGTGCTGGTCACGGGCGGCGCCGAGGCGAAGGACTTCGACGGCATCATCGGCCAGCTCCATCCCGACCTGGCCATCGTCGCGTGCCTGGAGCACGACGAGGTCCTGCAGGAGATGGCACCGTGCGTCGCGCGCGCGTCGCTCAACTACACCTTCAAGCACACGCCGCGCCTGGAGGATCTGGTCGTGCGCGCGATGAACAAGGGCACGTTCATGGACGGCCCGCAGGTGGAAGATTCCGAGATCGTGCTGTTCTCGTCCGGGTCGACCGGTGCGCCGAAGGCCATCGTCAATCGCTCGTCGTCGTTTCAGCGCAGCGGTCTTGCGCAGGCGCGCGTGCTCGATTGCACGTCTGAGGACGTCTGCTACATCCCGGTTCCGTTTTCCCACACCTATGGCGTGGTCAGCCTGTACACCGCGATCGAGTGCGGCTGCACGCTGGCAACCAACGTGAAGTACCGCCCCGACGTGTCCATCGCGACGATCTCGTCGCTCGAGGCGACGCTGTACTTCGGCGTCCCGACGATGTACCTGCGCGAGCTCACGGCCAACGCCGACGGCTACTGGGACATCTCGTCGCTGCGCGCCGGACTCGTGGCGGGCTCGTCTTGCCCCGAGGCGGTGTTCGCCGCCTACGAGGAGCGCTACGGCTGCATCCTGTGCCAGTGCTACGGCATGACCGAGACGGCGGCGACGCTGACCACCGGATCGCTCGACGATCCCGTGAGCGTGCGCGCCCATTCCGTCGGCCGCCCGATCGAGGGCGCCGAGATCAAGCTGCTGCCCGAGACGGGCGAGATCGCCTGCAAGACGCCGTCGCTGATGAGCGGCGTGCTGCGTGCGGACGGCTCTCTCGACCCGTGCTTGGACGAGGACGGGTGGTTCCACTCCGGCGACGTCGGCGCGTTCGACGACGAGGGACGGCTTACCATCACGGGGCGCATCAAGGACATCATCATCCGCGGCGGCATCAATATCTTTCCCGCCGAAGTTGAGAACGTTTATCAAGACCATGACGCGATTTTATCGAGCTGTCTGGTGGGCTATCCCGACCCTGAGCTGGGGGAACGCACGGCGCTCTGCGTGGTTTTGGCAGATGGCGAAGATCTGTCGTCCCATGAATTAAGGTCATATGCCAAAGGCAAATTGGAGAAGTGTAAAATTCCAGATGTAGTGTTGAAGATGGCCGATTTGCCGCGACTTGCCAATGGCAAGATCGATAAAAAGACCCTGAAGGCCGAGGTCCCCGCCTTGCTCGAGCAGCCTCTTGCCTATCGTGCACGGAAGGAGAAGCGATCATGATGAAGCCGATCAAAGACGGCGACAAGATTGCGCAGTTGTGCGACGAATTTTGTGAGCGATATTTCACGGAAGAGAACATCAAGCAGTGGTGCGAATCCGAAGGGCTTCCCCGCAGGGTGTACCAGGATTTCTACCAGATCGGGCTGGGCAAGTACGTGCTGCCGGTGATCGCCGGGGGCGTGGACGTTCCGTTCATCGATCGCGCGTACATGCTTGAGCGCCTGACGCGCCATGCGGGCGCGACGCTGCCGATCCAGACCGACATGCTGACGCTGGCGCTGCTCGGCTCGATGCGCCGTCAGTCCCAGATCGAGATCGTCGAGGACCTGTTCCCCAAACAGGACGGGACGATCTTGTTCTCTCAGGCCTTTACCGAGCCGGGCGCGGGATCCGATACCCAAGCCGTGCAGACGGTGGTGAGCGCCGAGGACGGCCGGCTCTACCTCGACGGCCTGAAGACCTTCGTCTCCTCGGGGCAGTTCGCGCCGCGGGCGCTCGTGCTCGCGCGCGATCCCATCTGCGGGCAGGTCGACGGCGGCATGTCGCTGTGGCTCGTCTCGCTCGATCTGCCCGGCATCTCCACGATGCCCATCAAGACGATCGGCCAGGAGATGCTGTGCCCGGCGGCGGTGCGCTTCGACCACGTGCTGCTCGATCCCATGTGGCAGATCCAGACCGAGGGCAAGCTGTCCTCGATGCTCAAGCGCGAGTTCGCGCTCGGTCGGGTGCTGGTATGCGCGTCGAGCCTGGGCCTGGCCAAGGCCGCGATGGACGACGTGCTCGTGCATGCATCGACCCACAAGATCAAGGGGCGGACGCTGGCGAGCTTGCCGCAGATCCAGGAGAAGATCGCCCACATGGAGGTCAAGATCCGCGCGATGGATTCGTTCGTGACTCAGGCGGCGCTTGCCGTCGACGAGCGCGACGTCGACGATCTGACGCTCAAGACGACGCTGATGAAGTCGTACGTGCCGCAGACGGCGACCGAGGTGGCCTCCGAGGGGCTGCAGATCTTCGGCGGCATCGGGTACACCGACGAGACGCGCGTGAGCCGCATCTGGCGCGATTGCCGCGGCAACCAGATCGCGCAGGGAACCGACGAGGTCATGGTGCATTTCATTTCCACGACGTTGGTGCGTCAGGCTTCGCACGGGATCCTAGAAAGGTAGGTTTCCCACGACGGTCCGGCGGCCTGTGTGTGGACTGCCGGGGCGCGGAAACATGGTTAGAGGGATGGCTGGGCATGCGCTCGGTCATCCCTTTTCAGTTGGTCGGGGCGCTTGCCGGCCACGTCTCGCCCGGGCTTCTCCGCCTTTTGCCGGCTGTGCCGGCTATGCCGCGCTCATCTTTCGCTGGCCACGCCACCTCGCTGCGCGGTCATAGTCCGACCGCCTTTTAGCCGTCGACAAGGCTCTCATCCTGCCTGCGTTTCGCGCGTGGTTGTGTACGTTTTGTGACAGAGTGGCTGATTTCGAGACAATTCGTACAAACCGTGTTTTTGCCTGATCACAAACGAATGAACACGTTCTACTATCATGTCAGCAACCAAGAAACCCTCCTAATTATCTCGGTTGCCTTAGAGATCGCATAGATGAGCCCAACCCTTTCTCCTTCGTTTCTGTGAGGGATGCCATCTGCATAAAGCGATCACCCCTCTCCTTCGGCGGGGGCCTGTTCCTACCCGGCAGGCCCCTGCTCTCTTTTTGCCTGAAACCGGGGGCAGGCGACGCGATCGGGGCTAGGGGCGTTCGGCTATGACGAGGGCGGTGCTGCTGGTGCGGGTATGCGTGATGCTGACGTGCAGACGCACCTCGGCGGGCAGCACGTCTGCCAATTCGCCGATCAGATGGATGTGCGGCGCCCCGCTTGGCCCCTTGACGGTCTCGATGTCGCGCATGCGCGCCGACTCGCCCCAGCCATCGAGCGCCTTGATCAGCGCCTCTTTCGCGCAGAAGCGCCCGGCGAAGTAGGCGAGCGGGTTCGCCGTGCTCCGTGCCTCGTCCTGCTCGGCGACAGAGAACGTGTGCCGGAAAAACTCGTTGTCCCAGCCGCCTGCAAGCCCGTCGATTTCAGCGTGCTCCAGCACATCGATGCCGATCCCTACGATCATGCCCTACTCCTTTCGCTGCGCGATGCGGCGCTGCGCTGCCCGATGATGCTCGCTCGGCCCGGTGCCGTCGAACAGGTCGGCCTTGCCCTGGAGACGCAGCGTGTGAAACGTCATCTGGATGCAGGCGATGGTCTCCGCGTCCTTGAAGTCGCGCCCCATTATCTCGCGGATCTTGCCCAGGCGAAAATAGAGCGTGTTCTTGTGGATGAACAGCCGCTCGGCCACGGCGCCGGGATCGCCGGGATCCTGCAGGTACTCATAGAGCGTGTGAGCCAGGGTCGTGCCGTTGGCCAGGTCGAGGTCGATCACGTGGATCAGGGGCGGGAAGCGATACGAGTAGGCGGTCGAGCTGTTCAGCGCCTTGTAGGCCAAATCCGTCAGGCGATAGCGCGGAAACGGGTAGACGCGCTGGCCGGGATCGACCTTGCGCCCCACGATCACCGCGCGCCGCGCCTCGTCGATGTAGGACGGCGTGCGCTCGGGGTTCAGGTAGATGCTGCTGATGCCTGCGTCGATGGCGTGCTCCGCGAGTGCGGCGGACAGCCTCTCCTGATCGCACGGGCTCTCCTCGCAGATCTCGTCGCTGCTTATGAGGAAGGTGATCTCCTCCTCGTTAACGACGTAGATGCTGTTGGGGATCAGCGGATGCACGCGCTGCGCGAGCGCGCTGGCCTCCTCGGAAGGGAGGTAGGTCTGGTCGATGTCGAGCACGAGGATGTGCAGGAACTGCTTGAGCTGGTAGCCGAAGAACGAGAAGCGCAGGCGCAGCTCGTCGACGTTGTGCGGCACCTTACCTTCCTCCATCTGGCGAAACAGGTGGGAGTAGTAGAGCGACTTGTTTAAGAGGTACGTGCTGCTCTTCTGCATTTGGATGCTGACGATCTGCAAAATCGCGGGGATCATCTCGAGGCGGCTCTTGCGCAGCGGCCCGTCTTTGGTGAAGAAGCTGATCGACCCGACGATGTTGTTGCGACTGTGAATGAACGAGAAGTGGTTGGTCGCCGTCTTGCCCTCGGTATCGACATAGTCGAACACCACCAGGTCGCGCGGGCGATCGGGAGAGATCAAGCCCTTGGATTTGAGCAGATCGAGCGCGCGGCTCGACACCATGCCCGTGTGCTCCTCCTTCTTTTCGAGCGTCCAGGTGGGAAACCCCTCCGACTTGGCCAGAAACGCGAGCGAGTTGTCGATGATCGACGCCGGCGCCTCGATGATGCGCGCGGCGGCGTTGACGATCTGCTGGAGCGACCCGCCGCGGTTGACCATCGCGGTGAGGTTCAGCACCTCCTCCTTCTTGCGTTGCAGGATGCGGAACTCCTGGGAGATCAGCTCAAACGAGTTGAGCCAGGCCTCCTGGTCGGGGAAGAGGATGATGCTGGCGTTCTTGGTAAGCGGCTTGAGCGGCTCGTCGCGGTAGAGCAGGAAGAGCCGGTCGTCCGTGAAGTCGTCCGGGAGCTTGTTGAAATACGAGATCGGGCTGAAGAGCACGACGTCTTTGTCGGACAGGGTGAGTCTCATCGTGCCGGAAAGCAGGGCAACGCCGTTGAAATGGCGATGTGGGAAGCGGTGGGTGGGCTCTTCGATTGTGTCAGGATCCAAGAGCGAAATGATTTCTTGTGCTTCCATATAAGCCCCGCTATTCCCGTGCAAAACGATCCATCAGGCCAGTTCCAGTATAGAGAACAGGTTCATCTTTTTGACGAAAAAGAGGGCGTATTCCGTAAATTATCGTCATCTCTTTGGTCTGGCACACAATGACGCGGCAGTGCGCAGACGCGATCATTGAGCCATGGGATCACGCTGACGTCGCGCGAGGGGCGTGCCAAGAGAGGCATTCCGCGCGCGTCGGCCTTTAAGGGAAGGAGTTCTGAGATGACCAAGGAAAAGGCTCCGGGCATCGTCAAAACCATCACGTACGGAGACGAAGAGTTCGAGGTGCCGTTCGCCAAGGGCAACCCCGGCAAATCGCGCGAAGAGCTCGACGAGATCAAGCGCAAGCTGCGCGAGGAGGGCGACGCCAGCGACGGCGAGATGGTCGCCACGATGGGCTACTGCGCCCCGTATCAGCCGCACACCTATATGACCGAGCTGCCCGACGTCATGTGCGAGCGCGACCAGGCCTGCGTCCTGCGCGACGGCGTGACGATCTACTGCGACATTTACCGCCCGGCAAACACCACCGAGAAAGTGCCGGTCATCTGCGCGTTCGGTCCCTTCGGCAAGAATCCGAGCGAGGGCATGGACTCCTGGCAGCTCATGGGCGTGCCCCCGAAGACCGTCTCGCAGTACTCCAAGTTCGAGTCGCCCGACCCGGGCTACTGGTGCCGCAACGGCTATGCGGTGGCCAACGTCGACCCGCGCGGCGTGGGCAACTCCGAGGGCGACGTGTACCTGTGGGGCACCCAAGACGCCCAGGACGGCTACGACTTCATCGAGTGGATCACGGCGCAGGAGTGGTGCAACGGCAAGGCCACGATGCTGGGCAACTCGGGCGTGTGCATGAGCCACTGGCGCATCGCCGCGCAGCGTCCGCCGCATCTGGCCTGCTTGGCAGCTTGGGAGGGTACCGGCGATTTGTACCGCGAGAGCTATTACTGCGGCGGCATCCCTAATCCCGACTACGAGACGCATATCATCGAGGCTTTGGCGGTCAACAACTACATCGAGGACACACCGGCGATGGTGGCCAAGTATCCGCTGATGAACAACTACTACAAGGACAAGATCGTCAACTGGAACAAGATCCGCATCCCCACGTACGTGACGGCGGGCTGGGTGCACCACCACCTGCGCGGCGCCTTCGAGGGCTTCCGCCGCATTCGTTCGCCTAAGAAGTGGATGCGCGCCCATCGCGACTTCGAGTGGCCCGATAGCTACAACCCCGACAACCTCGAGGATCTGAAGCGCTTCTTCGACCGCTACCTGAAGGACATCCACAACGGCTGGGAGTTCACCCCGCGCGTGCGCATCGACGTCATGGATGCCTACGACTTCGATTACGCGCCCAAGCGCGCCGAGGAGACCTTCCCGCTCAAGCGCACCGAGTACAAGAAGATCTACCTGAACGCCGCCGGCGGCGACGCGAGCTACGAGCCGTTTGCCACCGAGTCAGAGGTCGTCTACGACCCCAAGACCGAAACCACCGCGTTCAACTTCCGCTTTGAGGAAGAACCGAGATCACGGGCTTCATGAAGCTGCACCTGAACGTCGAGTGCCGCGGCTACGACAACATGGACCTCTTCCCGTGGGTCATCAAGTTGGACGCCGAGGGCAACTACGTGCCGCTGCGCGTCATGGGCGCGCCGTTCCGCGGGGCCTGGGGCTTTTTGCGCTGCAGCCACCGCGAGCTCGACCCGCAGTACGCCTCCGACTTCCAGCCGGTGCACGCGCACACCAAGGAAGAGCGCATGCAGCCGGGCGAGATCGTGCCGGTGGACATCGAGTTCTACCCGCACTCCCGCTTCTGGCACAAGGGCGAGCAGCTGTCCATCGTCGTGGCGGGCCGCTTCATCAAGACCGAGTGGTTCCACGACACCGACATGAACCATGAGACCGACAACGGCGACGGTATGCACGTCATCCACACCGGCGGCCAGTACGACTCGTATCTGCAGATCCCGGTCGTGCCTCCGAAGTACCAGGTCGGCGACTACGTGTACCGCGGGTAACGCCGCCGCACCGGCACGCAGCCGCGCGCACAACCGCTGATCAGCGGGCCGCCGCGAGGGGAAGCGGCGGCCCGCCTAACCACCGAAACTTCAAAGGCGCAGCCGCGCCTTGGGACCGCTTCGCGCTTTTTGGGGCGAAGCAGAGGGGAAAAGGAGCTACCCATGAGCATCAAAGAGAGTTCGTGGATCCCGAACCTGGGCGTCAAAGGCTGGGGCGTCACCGCCTGCTGCATCGGGTTCTACATCTTTTACAACTTCTTCAACAACGCCGCCAACACGCTGTTCGGTATCTTGACCGAGATGTACGGCTGGCAGACCACCGACCTGTCGTTCGTCGTCACGATCGGCGGCTGGGTTTCGCTGCTCGGCATCGTCGCGTTCGGCGCGCTCGGCAAGAAGATCGGCGCCCGCAACGTGAGCATCGTGGGCCTGGTGCTGAACATCATCGCCTTCGTCATCCTGGCGCTCATGAACTCGTTTGCGATGTACGCCGTCGGCGTCATCCTGTTCTTCATCTCGATGGTCGCCTACGCCGTGATCGGCCTTGGCATGCTGGGATCGTCCTGGTTCCCGCATAAGAAGGGCATGTTCATGGGCATGGCGACGATGGGCATGACGATCTGCGGCGCCGCGATCAACCCGATCATCCTGGGCTGCGCCGGTTCCTCGATGGGAATCTCGGCTCTGTTCTGGGGATGCGCCGCGCTGTGCGCCGTGCTGATCGTGGGCATGCTGTTCGTCAAGAACAACCCCGAGGAGGCGGGTGCCTACCCGGACAACGACCGCTCCATCACGCGTGAGCAGCTCGATGCCGAGTTCGCCGCCGCGCAGGAGTACAAGAAGAACAGCCCGTGGACGCTGTCCCGCGTGCTGAAGACGCCGCAAACGTGGCTGATCGGCTTTGGCTGGGGCTTCTCGATGATGGCCGCTTCTGGCACGATGGCCCTGCTCGTCCCGACGCTGGCCTCCTTCGGCCATGACCCGCTGTTCGCCGTCGCGCTGCTGTCGTCGATGTGGCCCGCCGGCATGCTGGGCCACTACCTCATCGGCGTCATCGACCAGAAGATCGGCACCAAGAAGACCACGATCGTCGTGGTGGCGCTGCTGATCCTCGCGGCCCTGATGGTGCTGCTCGCCGGCTCCAACGAAGTGGTGTGCGCCGCGGCTGTCGCGCTGCTGATGTTCTCGATCTCCGGCAACGCCAACGTCTGCATGTCGATGACGACGTCGGTCTTCGGCCGCCAGGACTTCGACACCGCGTGGAGCCCGATCCAGGTCGTCTACAACATCCTGAACTTCGCCGGCGTGTCGGTGATGGCCATCGTCGCCGCCAGCTTCGGCCAGCCGACGATCATGACCGCCATGGCCGTGCTCTGCGTCGTCTCGCTCGTCATCGTGTGCGCCACGCCTGACAAGCAGATCGCAAGCCACGTGTCCGAGTCGTAAGCGAGGCGGGTAGTTCAGCCCACCCGCACATCCCACCAATTACTTGCAAATAAGACCCCGAGTTTGGCGGTTCAGCCCGCCGGCCCACCCAACCACCTGCGTATCAATCCCCCGAGGGGAAGAGAAGAGAGAAAGGTTTGAGAGCAATGAATGAATTCCAGGAAGAGGTCATCGACATCCTCAAAGACAAGGCCGCCAGCATCTTCGGCGCCGATCCGTCGACCCTGTCCGCCGACACCCGTTTCGTCGAGGACCTGCACTGCAAGTCCGTCAACATCGTGCAATTCGCCTCGGCCCTCGAGGACGAGTACGAGATCGAGGTTCCCTTCATGGAGCTGAACAAGATGAAGACCTTCGGAGAAGCGGCGCAGTTTATCGACGACAAACTGTCCATGTAGTTCTGGACCGGTCTGGCGGGCAGGGTGCCCCTCAATCGTCGCTTACGTGGCAGAAGCACGCGACGCTCCTCTTTCGGGGCACCCTGCCTCGCCAGATCCGGCCCAGAACAGGAGGGACTGGCGGGCGGCTCATCCCTTCAACGTCGCTTACGTGCCTAAGCACGCTGCGCTCCTGCTCAGGGCGATCCGCTCCGCCAGAGCCGGCCCAGATCAACCCCGCTCATCCGATGGGCGGCATCCAGCCTTCCGACGTGCGAAGGGGCGTGTCGGCAAGGCGCGCCCCTTCGGCTTGTTCCCGAGGGCGGCACGAACCAACCAAGGAGGATTTTCCATGACCACTTTGATAGATAAGCTCATCGACGATGCGAAGGGCAGCCCCAAGCGGATCGCCCTGCCGGAGTGCGAGGCGCCCAACACGCTGCTCGCCGCTCGCCGTGTCGCCGACGACGGCATCGGCACGCCGGTGCTGGTGAGCCCGCGCGACGTCATCGAGAAGACGGCTGCCGAGGTCGGCGTGTCGCTCGACGGGATGGAGCTGGTGGACAACACCGACGAGACGGCCGCCGATGCGCTCGCCGAGCGCTACATGGCTGCTGGCGAACGTCTGATCTCGGCAAAGGGCTGCCGCCGCAAGATCAAGAACCCGATGTACTACGCGATGATGATGGAGGAGCTCGGCGATGTGGACTGCACGTTCTGCGGCCACACGAACACCACCGGCGACGTGCTGATGGCCGCGCAGACCATCATCGGCCTGCAGGAAGGCGTCGACGTGCCGAGCATCCTCGCGCTTGTCGAGACGCCGGGCTTCGAGGGGCCGGAGGGCAACGTGATCTGCTTCACGGACTGCGGCCTGAACCCCGAGCCCAACGCCAGCGAGCTCGCCTCCATCGCGATCGCCGCTGCCGACGGCGTCGCCTCGCTGATGGGCTGGGAGCCGCGCGTGGGCTTCCTGTCGTTTTCCACAGTGGGCTCCGGTGCAGGCGAGAGCGTCGACAAGGTGAACGAGGCCATCGCGCTCGTCCATGAGCGCCGCCCCGACATCCTGGCCGACGGCGAGTTTCAGCTCGATGCCGCGATCGATCCGAAGGTGGCCGCCAAGAAGGTCGACCGTCCCTCCGAGGTCGCCGGGCGCGCCAACGTGCTCGTGTTCCCCGATTTGAACGCCGCCAACATCGCCGTGAAGCTCGTGCAGCGCTTCGCCGGCGGATCGGGCTACGGCCATAACCTGTCCGGATTCAAGTGCCCCGTCGCCGATTCGTCGCGCGGCGCCACGGTCGAGGAGATCGTCGGCGACATCGCGATGCTCGTGCTGTCCGCGCGCTAGGGAAGGGCAACGCCGTGAGTGCCGCAGACGAGCTGAAAAGCGTGGTGCGCTATATGCGTGCGCAGACCGAGCGGGCGCTTGCCGGCCGGCAGCTGGCGGGCATCGAGGTGCCTGCCGATCCTGCGGCGGGCCGTCATGCCTCCTACTGGCTCCACCGGGCGCCTGGCGACGGGCCGCGTCCGGTGGTGTTCGAGATCCACGGCGGCGGGTTCGCGCTCGGCACGGCGCGCAAGGAAGATGCGCTGTGCGAGTGGGTGAGCGCGGCGTTTGACGTGCATGTGGTCGGCATCGAGTATCGCCTGGCGCCCGAGCATCCGGCGCCTGCGGCCCTTGACGACGTGAGGGCCGTGATGGCCCACGTCGCGAGCGGCGCGGTGTGTGCGGCCGACCCGATGCGGCTCTACGCGCTCGGGTACAGCGCCGGCGCTGACTTGGCCTTGGCTGCGGCCCTGGCCAGTCAGACAGGCGCGTGCCCACCGTTAGCCGGCCTGGCGCTGCACTATCCGTTCCTCGATGCCGCCACCCCGCCTGACCAGGAGCGCATGCGCGCGATCGACCTGCCCGGCGATCTCGTGGCCGCGTTCAACGAGTGGTACGTGGCAGACGGTGACGCGCGCAATCCGCTGATCTCGCCGGCGTTCGCCTCCGACGAGGCGCTCGCGGCGCTGCCGCCGATCGCGCTCTACCCGGTCGAGGGCGATTTCCTCAAAGGGCAGGCCGATGCGCTGCGCGACCGCTTGGAAGCGGTGGGTGCTGCGGTGCGCTACCGGGCAGTTGCCGGCGTCTACCACGGCTATGTCGAAGACGCGGCCGACCTGGAGACGTATCGCGCGATCTCGCTTGCCTCTACGGTGGCCGAGCGCCCGCGCGACTTCGTTGCGAAGGCCGCGTCCAACCTGCGCACCAGCTTGGAAGACGTCATCGGCCCGGCGCAACGCGACGTTCCGTTCCCGGGCGAGAGGGGAGGTGAGGGGCGATGACGAAATGGTCTTTGGAGGTCATCCTCGTCGATCTGGTCATGGCCATCGTCATCAACACGTCGGCGATGACGATGGCGGGCGACCTGTCCACCTTCGTCAAGTGGTACCCCGGCACCGCGAGCGCGTTTTTCACCAACGTGCTGTTGCAGCTGGTCATTCCCGTGCCCGCCATCGCGCGGACGCTGAGCAGCCCGCTTGAGGACAAGCCAGGCCACTGCGTGCTTGCCGCCTTCGTCGAGAACCTCATCTTCGTGACCTGCATCTCGTTCACGATGGCGATCATCCAGGCAAACGGTCGCTCAATCGTCGACCTGTGGCTCGAGACGTACGTGCAGCTGGTGGCCATCGGCTTCGTGACGCTTTTGATCTGCCAGTTCGTGGCGCGCCGCGCCGCTGCTGCCAAGGCCGAGCGGCCGGGTGGCGAAGAGGCGTGATGCGAGAGCGGCGCTCCGCTCACCTTCTCCTAATCACATCAACAAGAAAGGGATTTTCTCATGGGATACAAGATTTTGACGCTCTCCCCGGGCTCGACCTCCACGAAGGTGGCCGTGTTCGACGGCACTGAGGCGGTGTTTCGTCTCAACGTGACCCATCCGGCCGATGAGCTGGCCAAGTTCGACCAGGCGGTCGACCAGTTCGACTACCGCAAGCAGACCATCTTGGCGGCGCTCGAGGAGCAGGGCGTCAGGCTCTTCGACATCGATGCGTATTCCGGTTACTGTGGATCGATAGGTCCGACGGTCGGCGGCATCTTCGCGATCGACGACACCGTGTGCGAGCACGTGCTCAACTCCGGCGTCAACCACCCGGCCATTCTCGGCGCGCCGCTTCTGCATGCGTTTGCCCAGGAAACCGGCAAGCCCGCCTATGCGGTCAACCAGCCCGACACCGACGAGCTCGAGGACGTTGCGCGCATCACCGGGTATCCGGGGGTGTACCGCAAGAGCCACGTGCACTGCCTCAACCAGAAGGAGTGCGCGATCCGTTGCGCCGCTGAGCTGGGCAAGACCTACGAAGAGGGCACGTTCATCGTGGCGCACGTTGGCGGCGGCCTGTCGGTGGCCTGCCACGATCATGGGCGCATGGTCGACACCAACGACGTGCTCGAGGGCTCCGGCCCCTTCGCGCCGAACCGCTCGGGTGACGTGCCGCTGAAGCCGGTCGTCAAGCTGGCGTTTTCCGGCGAGCACGACAAGCGCGAGATCGACGGCGTGATCGGCAAGACCGGTGGTTTGGTGGGCCTGTGCGGTACTGACGACGCGCGCACGATCTGCGCGCGCATCGACGAGGGCGACGAGTGGGCGTGCGTGGTCTACGACGCGATGGCCTACCAGGTGGCAAAGGCCATCGGTGGGTTCGCCTGCGTGCTGAAGGGCCAGGTCGACGGCATCGTGTTGACCGGCGGCGTGTCTCACGACCCGCACTTCGTCGACTATGTGGCCGAACGCGTGGGCTGGATCGCCCCGATCAAGGTGTACGCCGGCGACTTCGAGATGGACGCGCTGACGGCCGGCGCCGTCCGCGCGCTCGACGGCCTTGAGGAGGTCATGACCTACACGGGCGAGCCGAGCTGGAAGGGCTTCACGATGCCCGGCGCGATCCCCGAGGCATAAGGGCATCCGCCGTCCGGGTCGCTCCCTGGCGCTGCTTGCGTAGCGTTGACGGATGCGCTCGCGGCGTCCGGGCCGCCTGTGTTGCGTGAGCGCTCCGCGGCCCCTGTACTGCGCTGACCGGGTAATGCGGCGCGCGATGCCCGCCGCCGCGCGCCGCATAATCTATACCCCCTTCCCTTACGTAGAGAGCCCCCGCCTAGGCGGGGGCTCTCTTAATCGGGGCGGAAATTGGATACGGGAAGTGCGATGATCGCTAGTCGAGCACTTCCACAAGCGTGATCTCGAAGTTGAGATCCTTGCCAGCCATCTCATGGTTGAGATCGAAAGTGACGGTTTTGTCGTTGACGTCGACCACGAGCGCGGGCAGGGGCTGGCCGCCCGGGCCCTGCAGGTAGACGGTCTGGCCGACCGGCAGCTCCTCGGCGCCGGGGACGTTGGCGGTCGGGACAGTCTGGACCAGGTCCTCGCTGCGCTCGCCGTAGGCCTCGGAGGCGGGGAGGTGAACCTTCTTGGTTTCGCCCACTTCCATGTCCTTCACGGCGGCATCGAAGCCGGGGATCATCTGGCCTGCCATGCAGACGAACTCGAGGGGCTCGCCGCGCTCGACGGAGGAGTCGAAAACGGTGCCGTCGTCGAACGTGCCGGTGTAATGAGCGCGCACGCGCTTGCCTTCGTTGCTCATGGGGATCCTTTCGTGGGCACTTGTGCTGTGTATCCATGGTACACGTGCCGTTCGCGGTGCAGCTCAACTCCCCAGGTATCCCATAAGTGCGCGGTGCTCCCTCCGATGCCGCACATCTCTCGCGCTCGCCCCTTGCGCCGTCCTCGGCTCCGCCTCCCTCAGGCTCACCCCGATGCCTGCCTTGGCTTCGCTGCCCTCGCTCTCGCCCCGACGCCCGCCTTGGCTCCGCCTCCTATGCGCGCACCCTGGTAGCGCCCTTTCCGCCCTCCCCGGTGATTCAGTGCGGCAATATGAGGGCGCGTTGCAGAATCGAGTCGATCGGCAACGATTTTCATGCGCGGATCGCCGCTCACAGCTGCAGTGGGCCAGCGAAAGGGACTCCAGAAGGGCAAAACGGGCGCTGCGCGCCAAAGGAATCGTTGCGGATCGAACGGATTCTGCAAAACCATGCATCAGAGGCGCACTGACGTCCCGTTTCGCCGTGTCACACGGTAAGCGTGTACAGGCTCACGCCCATGCACGGCATACTGGCGCCCCGTCTGACCATGCCGCCCGCTCCCGCGCTGTGCCGTGCGCATCGCTCGCAACAAGAAGGGCTCCGCCGAAGCGGAGCCCTTCCTCATCACTCAATCGAGCGTCTCATTCACTCAACAGACGTGCACCTTAGACGAACACGCAGAAGCGCAGCACCAGGTACACGCACGAGATGGCAGTGAACACCAGCATCATCGGGAAGGCGAGCTTGGTGTACTCCATGAACGTGATCGGGTAGCCGTACTTGCCCGACATGCCGGAC
>CAVCDZ010000058.1:0-7580 GCA_963601095.1 Oscillibacter sp. MSJ-31
CAGGAACTGCACCACCGTATTGGTGGAAAGATAGAACACGCAGGTCGCCACCAACAGGCACACGACGATGCGCACCAGGCGCATGCGCAGCTCGCCCAGGTGATCCATGAGCGGCATGCGAGCCGGTCCGATAGGCATGGCTACTCGCCCCCTTCGGTCGAGGCGGGCGCCTTGGGCGTCGCCTGGGAGCGGATCGGTTTTGCGCCGAATAGCTCGTCGGGCGAGAGGGTCGGGCGGGAAGAGGATGCCGCAGGAGCAGGCGTTGTGGCAGGTACAGGCTTCGCGGGCGCAGGCGTATCGGCCGCGGCAGCAGGCGCAGGCGCATCCGACGCAGGAGCGGCAGCATCGACCGTAGCAGCAGGCGCAGGTTTCGCCGCAGACGAAGCCACGGGCTCAGCAGCGGATGCAGAACCCGCATCAGCCGCAGGCGCCTTGGATGCGGCGTCCTCGCGCAGCTCGGCGGCTTCGCGTGCCGCCTCCTTCTTCATCGCACGGCGATTCGCCTCGATCTCGGCGCGTTTGGCAGCCTCGCGCTCAGCGCGCCCCTTGTCGTAGCGGGCCTTGCGCTCGGCAAAGGATTCGGTGCTCGACGTGGGTGCCGGCTTGGCAGCGCCCTTCCCGGAAGCGGGCTTGGACTTGGCGGCGTCGGCATCGAGGACCTCGTCCTTGATGACGGCCTCCATCTCCTTTTGCGCCTGCTGGAATTTGCGCAGCGCCATGCCGAGCGTCTTGGCGATCTCGGGCAGCTTGTCGGGCCCGAACACCAAGAAGCCAAACAGCAAGATAATGAACAGCTCAAAGCCGCCAATACCGAACAACGTCGACTTCCTTATCTCCCACCGATGCGCCCAAGCGCACCGGGATCATCGTTGCGCGCCCCTCAAGGGGCGCCCGCAGCGGGCCGCTCCCCTACGAGGGAGAGCCGCCGCCCAAGAACATCAGGCCCATGGTGGGAAGCGACAGGGCGAGGATCAGCACGACGCACACAGCGATGACGAACACGCGCTTGAGGAGCGACTGGCGCTCTTCCTTTTCCTTTGCAAGGCGCTGGCGCTCAAGGGCGCGCTCTTCGCGCTCTTTTTGCTGCTTCGCCGACATCTTTTGCTTCTTAGCCATTGGATCGCGTCACTTTCCTGATGAATTTCATGGCAACCATACCGCAGGCCGCACCCGGCTTTGCCCAGATTTCGACCAATGGGAGAATCTGGGAGCCGCCCGCAGCCCCTCGCCCGCCTCACGGCAAGGCGAACGTCATGGCTCGCCGACCTGCAACCGCTAGGAGCGCAAGCGCCCGCGGATCTCCAACACATGGGCGATGTTCTTCGCGACCTCGCCGCTCACATGCCACCTGCCGCGCTCGTAGAGCACCTTGCCGTCGACCATCGTCATCATGACGTCGCCGTTGCTGGCGGAGCTGAGCAGCGCCGCCACCGGATCGGTCGTCGGCGTCTGATGCGAGCCGGACAGGTCGACCGCGACGATGTCGGCGAGCTTGCCCACCTCGAGCGAGCCGATCTTGTCCTCCATGCGCAGCACCTTGGCCGCACGCAGCGTGCCCATCTCGATGAGCGTCTGGGAGTCGATGAACTCGCCGGTGTTGAGCGCGCGCTGGATAAGCAGCTCCATGCGCATCTCGGCGAAGATGTCCAAGAAGTCGATCGAACCCGGCGCGCCCGTGCCCAGGCCGCAGCGCATCCCGGCGCGCAAGAACTCGTTGACCGGCGCGACGCCCATGCCCAGCTGAGCGTTGAGGCTCGGGCACACGGCCACCGCGACGTCGTATTCCTTGAGCTGGCGAATGTCCTCGTCGGTCACACGGACGCCGTAGACCATCATGACGTTCTTGGCCTCGAACAGGCCCCAGTTAAGCACGTAGTTGACCGGCGTGACCTGCGTGGGCAGCCAGGGCGGAACCTCCATGAAGCCATGCTCGGCAGCGGCGGCGTCGAGGCCGGCCGTGGCGCCGTACTTCACGAAGCGATACTCCTCGCTGCTGCCGGCAAGCTGGATCGACAGCGGCATGTCGTTGTGCGCGGTGGCGTAGCGCGCCGCCTCGCGGTAGAGCTCGGGATGGCAGCGGTAGGTGGGCGCCGGCGCGATGCCGAGCGTGATGCGCTCGTCGTCGATGGACTGCGACCACTTCTCAAGATCGCCATCGGCCTTCTTGATCGCGTAGTTGACCAGGCGCTTGTCGATGGCGCCCGCCTCGCGGTAGAGCACGCCGCGCAAACCGAGGTTCTGCACCGCGTTCACGCAGGCGCCCGTCGTGGTGGTGTCGGCGATCGTCGTCACGCCGGAGGACAGCTCTTCCAGGCCGCCGAGGAAGGCCGAATCGTAGGTCTCTTCAGGGGTGATGCGATTGCGCAGGTGGAGGATCTTGCTGCTCCACTTGACGAACGGCAGGTCTTGGATGAGGCCGCGGAACACCGCGTCCTCGATGCGGGCATGCAGGTCGATGAAGCCCGGCGTCAGCGCCGCCATGCCGAAATCCTTCAGCTCCTCCTCGGGATAACGCAGGCGCATCATCTCGGTAGGGCCGACATCGACGATGGAGTCGTCGCGAACCAGGATGGCACCGTTTTCGATGGGATCGGAAGAAACGGGTACGACGTATTGGGCGCTCAGTAGCATGCTCAGCCTCCTGCTCGAGTAAATCTCACTCATGATAGCATTGAACGGTTTTCGGGCGGCTGAATTCACAGAGCGTCGACGTTAGCGCGACCGGGTCGATCGGGGTGGCGAGAACCGCCTCAGACGCGCGCGGCGCGCATCCCGCACACCGCCGCGAAAAGGCGCTTGCGCGCCGGGCCGGGCCGCGCTCGCGCACCGCCGCGTCACACGCCCCGGCACCGCCCCGCCGCCCGCACGCCAAGCGCCCTGCCGCCCGCGCGCCCCTTTGTCTATAATCAGTCAGCGAACAGACTTATCCCTACCCGTTAGGATGCCCACGCCCATGACCACTCCCACCCCTGACGCCGCCGCCCATTCCATCGACACCGCTACCGGCAACGACGCCCCCGCCGCCGTGTCGAGCGCCCGCGTCAAGAAGATCTTCACCGACATCGCCTGGGACTACGAGCGCTTCAACGCCCTTTCGAGCTTCGGCCGCTACCGCAGCTGGCTGCGCACGCTGATCGACCTCGCCCCGATCCGCCCCGACTCGCTGATGCTCGACATCGCCGGCGGCACGGGCGACGTGGCCTTCATGGCCTGCGAGCGCAAGCGCCCCGGCGCGATCATCCTCAGCGACTACACGCCCGCCATGCTCGACGTGGCCAAGGCGCGCCTCGACGCGGGCGAGAACCGCGGCGTCTACATGGACCTCGCGGTGGTGGACGGGCAGAACATCCCCGCCGACGACGAGTCGGTCGACATCATCACCATGAGCTACGGCATCCGCAACATGCCCGAGCGCGAGCGCGCCCTGTCCGAGATGTACCGCGTGCTCAAGCCCGGCGGCGCGCTGTGCGTGCTGGAGTTTTCCACCCCGCCCAACCCGCTCATGCACGTGGGCTACGACGTCTATCTGCGCTGGGGGATCCCGACCTGGGGAAAGATCGTCACGGGCGACGCCTCCGGCTTCGTCTACCTGGCCAAATCGATCAAGGCCTTCCCCGATCAAGAAGGCTTTTCCACCATGCTGCGCGACGCCGGGTTCTCGCGCGTGATCTACCAAAACGTCACGTTCGGCGTGGCCGCCGTGCACATCGCTTATAA
The DNA here is from genome assembly GCA_963601095.1 of Oscillibacter sp. MSJ-31. Taxonomy (GTDB): domain Bacteria; phylum Actinomycetota; class Coriobacteriia; order Coriobacteriales; family Eggerthellaceae; genus Anaerotardibacter. The sequence continues at coordinate 3,718 of CAVCDZ010000058.1, forward strand.
AGAAGAGGCCGGCGCATAGCGATCCCGAGATCCCGCCGACCATGACGCGCTACGCGAGCATAGAAGACCTCATCGCAGGAGAGCCGCACGGTTTCAACCTGGAGTGCGGGCCGACCACGACCGACGAGGCAGCACGCGCGCTCGCTGCCCACTACGCCGATCGCCGCTGCGCCTTTTTGCGCACCGACGACCGAGGATGCGAGCGCGACACCGTGCGCGCGCACCTTGCGCTCTTCGCCCGCCTGGCCGGATCCGCCGCCGTCGCGCGCGAGGTCGATGCCGCCCTTGCGCGCTTTGATCTGCACTCGCTCGAGAAAACGCGCCTTGCACGCCTTGACGACAAGCAGCGCACGCTCGTCGGCTGCGCGCGCGTCAGCCTCTCAGGCGCTACGGTCTGCTTTCTCGAGCGCCCGTTATCCCAGCTCTCGGGCGACTCCCGCCGCCTGGTCATCTCCTGGATCGCACAAGCGCACGAGCAGGGGATCATCATCGTGACCGCCGGCCAATCGCTGCGCGAGGCCCTGCTCATGCCCAACCCCTCGTTTTTCGAGGACGAAGACGGCTTTGCGGCCGCGCCGCTTGAAGACGACGAGGCTCCCTACGAAGGCGACGAGGTGCGCATCCTGAAGATTCCCGCCAAGACCGAAGCGGGGACGCTGCTGTTCGACCCGCGCGAGATCGACTTCGCCGAGTCGGCGAACAAGGCCACCTACGTCTCGGTCCACGGCGTGCTCCATCAGACGCCCCGCACGATGGATGAGCTGGAAGAGGAGCTGTCGCAAGCGGGCTTCTTCCGCTGCCACCGCTCGTACCTGATCAACGTTCAGAAAGTTGCCAAGGTTGAGCGGTACACCCGCAACAGCTTCAACCTGACGCTCAGCGATGCCAACGCCTCATCCATCCCGCTGGCAAAGGGGCGCGCCGAGGAGATGCGCGAGCGCTACGGATGGGGGCGGCGCTGATGGCACGCTCGCACACGGCGCCGCGCACGATCGCGATCCTTGCGTGCCACCGCTTCGTCGACCTTGCCCGTAACCCCGCGATGGTCATCAGCGCGCTCGTGCCGATCGTCCTCGGGCTCATGTACCGCACGTCGGCCACCTTCGGCTTCGACATCGGAGACATCAGCGCCGGCTGGCTGTCCCGCGCCCTGTACATCCTCGTGTTCGAGGGAATCATGGGAGCCACGATGTTCGCGCTGCTTTCCCTCGCGGAGAGCCATGAGCAGGGATCGTTTGCCACGCTTTCACGCGCCGGGGTGACGCCGGGAGAGATCGTCTGCGCCCAGGGACTGGCCGCCACCGCGATGACCGCTCTCGCAAGCGGCGTCTGCTACGCGGCCCTTGGCATGGACGCCGCACTCGCGCTTCCCCTTCTAGCGGTCTTCCTCCTTACCTATCTACCCCTGATCGTCGCAAGCCTCGCGCTCGCCCAGCGCATACGCACCCAGATGGGCGCCCTGGCCGCATCGCTGCCGATCATGGTTGTCGGCCTTCTGCCGTTTGTCGCGCTCATGATCGGCGTCCCTGCCTCCCTGATCCCCCTTTTGCCGACCGGCGCCTTCCTCCCGCTGTGCGATGCGCTCGCGACTGGCACGCTCACCGCCGACGAGCTGGCCATCGGCCTGGGCACGACGGCGCTGTGGCTGGCAGCGAGCGGGATCGCGCTGGCTGTCACGCTCAAGCAGCGCCGCTAGGGCGCGCGATTCCTCTCCGCCAAAGCTCCCGCCATCGGGCTGTCGCGCTCATGCGACGCCGTGAGAACACGCGATCCCTTCCCTCGCCCAAGCTCCACTCGTCAGGCTCAGCGCTCTTTTCGTCGGCGCGGCTGCGCCCGCCGTCGCTCATGCCTTGTGGCTCCCACCGTCCTAGCCGACGATGCTCCCGTCGCCGAAAACGCGGCCGCCGCCTTGGTGTCGGCCGCCCGCAGAAAGGAGTTCTTCGTGCTCGATCTCGGCATCCCCTACGAACTACGCGTCCTTGCCGCCGTCATCGTCGTCGTGCTCATCATCGGATGGGTCATGAGGAAGAGGGGCCGCAAATGAGAGACGCTCCTGCGCAGAGCTCCGCTCTGCTTTCCATGGATAAGGTGTCGCTTTCCTTCGGGGACAAGCGCGTCCTCGACGATCTGAGCTTTTCCGTCGCGCCGGGCGAATGCTTCGGCCTGCTTGGGCCTTCGGGCGCCGGCAAGACCACCACCCTCAAGCTGCTGACGCGCCAGCTTGTCTGCGACGCAGGGCAAATCGAGCTGTTTGGCTCCGACATCGCCCAAGCAAGCGAGACGGCCTGGCGCCGCATCGGCATCCTTTCCGACACCAGCGCCCTCTATGAGCGCATGAGCATCGAGGCGAACCTGCGCTTCTACGCCAAGATCCGCGGCGTCGATGCGCGCATCGTGCCCAAGCTGCTCGGACGGATGGGGCTGACCGACGACCGCAAAACGCTGATCAAGAACTGCTCGAAGGGCATGCGCCAGCGCGCCACGCTCGCCGCGACGCTCATCCACAAACCCGCGCTGCTGTTCCTCGACGAGCCGACGAGCGGCCTTGACCCTGCGACGCGCGCCGACGTCCATGACCTGCTGTCCGAACTCAAACGCGGTGGCACGACCGTGTTTTTGACCACCCATGACATGGCAGAGGCCGATGCGCTCTGCGATCGCGTGGGCATCCTCTGCGACGGGCGGCTCGTCGCCTGCGACGCGCCCGAGATGCTGAGCTTGCGCTTCGCGAAAAACGAGATCGTCATGCGCACGTCCGACGGGCGCGTACACCACCTGACCAAAGATGCCGCCTCGGCGCGCACGATCGCCGCTGCCCTCGAAGACGGCACCTGCCTGTCCCTCCACTCGATCGAACCGAACCTCGAAGACGTGTTTCTTCAACTGACCGGAAGGAGCCTGCGATGAAGGCGACCCTGCGCAAAACGACTGCCCTTTTGGAAAAGGACTTCATCGACTTGGTGCGAAACCCGACGCTGATCACCTGCTGTTTGTTCCCCATCGCCTTCGTCGCCTTCTTCAAGTACCTCATCGGCGCAAACGCGCCCGATCCTGCCGATGCGCTGCAGGCAGAGGCGCTGGCCACCGCCGCCCGCGCGACCCTGCTCAAGGCGTCGCTCTGCGCGACCGTGAGCATGGTGGGCGTGATGTGCGTGCTGTACGGGCTGGCTGAGGAGCGCGAGAAGCACACGCTGCGTACGCTGACGCTCGCCGACGTGAGCGCTTACAACGTGGCAGCCTCCCGCGCGCTCGTCGCGCTCGCCGCCTCCCTTGCCGTCGGCATCGCGTGCTTTTTTCTGGCGAGCCCGGACGATCTCTCGCTCCTGCCGCCCTATCTGGGGATCCTGATACTGGGGTTGGTGCCGGTCGAGCTGTTGGCGCTGGTGTTCGGCATCGGGTCGCGCGATCAGACGAGCGCGGGCATCTTCGCCGTGCCGGTCATGATCCTGGGGTTGAGCCCGATCTACGGCACCTACGGTCCCGACATCGCCGCCGTCACCCGCTTTGCGCCGACCGGCGGCGCAGATGAGCTGATGGAGCTCGTCGCGACCGGGGCGTTCTCACCCGCCGCGGCAGGCGAGCCGCTGGCCGTCACGGCCGCTTGGGCGCTCGCGGGGCTCGTCGTCTTCGTCGTGCTGTTCAAGCGGCTCTCGCGCGACAACTGAGGCATGTCGCGGCGGCGCACAGAAGGACGGCGGGGCTGAGAAGGGTGCAACATCCGCCAGACGGACAGATCACCCCGCCGCCGCGAGCCGCAGCGAGCCGCCTACCCGATCGCCATGAAGGCCACCAGCGCGATGACGAGGATCGCCGCACTGCACAGAAGGCCGATGACCACGTCGTTTTGGCTGCCCATGGCTAGT
>CAVCDZ010000059.1:0-8000 GCA_963601095.1 Oscillibacter sp. MSJ-31
GAGAAGGCTGCAGCGAAAAAGGCGGGCGCCAAGAAAAAGCCCGCTGCCAAGAAGAAGCCGGCGGCGAAGAAGACCACCGCGAAGAAGGCGAGCAGCAAGAGCGCATCCTAGGCGCCCCCTCGCAACGCGCACAGGCGTCCCGGCTTGCCCGGGGCGCCTTTTTTCTGCGGGCGGCAGCGTGCGGCTCGGGCAGGTTCGTCGTATGCGTCACGCTGTACGTGCTGCCCCGCGGCCTTCTCGTCGCGCTGTGCGCGTCGCCGCCTCAGGCTCGTTTGTGGTGCTCGCGGCGATTGCAGTACTATAGAAGCACTATGCAGACACTTCTTCAGGAGGATCTTTCTATGGCTAAGGTCACTATCGTAGGTGCAGGCAACGTCGGTGCGACTGCCGCGCACATCATCGCGTCCAAGAACCTCGCCGACGTCGTGTTGGTCGACGTCGCCGAAGGCCTGCCGCAGGGCAAGGCGCTCGACATGATGCACATGCGCTCGGTCGAGAAGTTCACCGTGAGCGTCACCGGCACCAACGACTACGCTGCCACCGCCGATTCCGACGTCGTCGTCATCACCGCCGGCATCGCCCGCAAGCCCGGCATGACGCGCGAGGACCTGCTCGGCGTGAACTCCGGCATCATGTCCTCGGTCATCGAATCCGCCACCGCGGCCTCCCCGAACGCGGTCTTCATCTGCGTCACCAACCCGCTCGACGTCATGACCTATCTGGCGTACAAGAAGTCTGGCCTGCCGTCTGAGCGCCTGATGGGCATGGGCGGCGTGCTCGACTCCTCGCGCCTGTCGTTCGCGGTCTGCGAGAAGCTCGGCTGCGACCCGGCCGACGTCGAGGCGTGGGCGCTCGGCGCTCACGGCGAGGGCATGGTCTGCTGGCCGCGCTTCACCACGGTCAAGGGCACCCCGATCACCGAGCTCATGAGCGAAGAGGACCTCGCCGAGGTCACGCGCCGCTGCACCAAGGGCGGCGCCGAGGTGGTCGCTTTCTTGAAGACCGGCTCTGCCTACTACGCGCCGGGCGCGTCGATCGCCAAGATGGTCGAGGCGATCCTGACCGACTCGCACGAGGTCATGAGCGTCTGCTCCTACATCGACGGCCAGTACGGCCTGTCCGACCTGTACATGAACATCCCGACGCGCCTGGGCAAGGGCGGCGTCGAGGAGATCGTCGAATTCGACCTGACGCCCGAGGAGCTTGCGGCGCTGCAGGAGTCCGCTGCCAGCGTGAAGAAGGGCCTCGAGAACCTGCCGGCTTAAGCGCACGGCTCGAGGTTGCGCAGGCGCGGTGCGGGCGGTATGCCCGCACCGCATGAAGAGGAGTGCGAAGGACACATGAGCATGCAGACGATCGACCCTAAGCGCGTGGGGGATCTGGTCGAGGAGACGATCCCCCGCATCGCCGCGGTCCTGCCCGACGACGTGTTGGCAGGGCTTGTGACGGCGCGCGAGATGGAGACGGGCGAACGAGCGCGCATCGTGCTCGACCAGCTGGTGGAAAACGCGCGCGTGGCGCACGAGGACGCGGTGCCGATCTGCCAGGACACCGGCACGGTATGGGTCTGCCTTGAGGTCGGCCCCGACGTCATGGTGCCGGGCAACGTGTTTTCCGAGGTGGATGGCGCGGTGGCGCGGGCTTACGAGAGCGCGCGCCTGCGCAAGTCCCTCGTGCGCGACGCGTTGTTCGACCGCACCAACTCCGGCGACAACACGCCCGCCTTCTGCGAGATCCACTTCACCGACGAGCCGGGTTGCGCGCGCCTGCACGTCATGCTCAAGGGCGGCGGCTCCGACAACGCGAGCCGCGTGGTCATGCTGACGCCGAGCGCCGGCAAGCAGGGCGTCATCGACACGGTGCTCGCCTGCGTGCACGAGAAGGCCGCCAACGCCTGCCCGCCGCTTATCGTCGGCGTCGGCATCGGCGCGACGTTCGACAAGGTGGGCGGCCTGGCCAAGACCGCCCTGATGCGCCCGCTCGGCACGCCGAACCCCGATCCGCGCGCGGCCGCCTTCGAGGCCGAGCTGCTGTCCGCCATCAACGCCACCGGCATCGGCGCCGGCGCGCTCGGCGGTCAGACCACGGCCATCGGCGTGCGCGTCAAGACCGCGCCATGCCACATCGCCGCCCTGTCGGTGGCGGTCAACATGGGATGCTCGGCCATGCGCAGGGCGACCGTCGACGTGCCGCTGGTGCGAGGGGAGTGATCGCTATGGCTGAAGAACAGATCCACATCACGCTGCCCGCGGACCGCGCGCAGCTCGCCGGGCTCAAGGCGGGCCAGGCCTGCCTGCTCTCAGGGCCGCTGTTCACCCTGCGCGACGCCGGCCATCAGCGCCTGCTCGAGGAGATGGGCGAGGGCACGACCCTGCCCTACGGTCTCGACGGCCAGGTGATCTTCTACGCCGGCCCGACGCCCGAGGCGGCCGGGCGCCCCTTCGGCGCGATCGGCCCCACGACGGCATCGCGCATGGACTTCGCCGCCCCGCATCTGATGGACTGCGGCCTTGCCGGCACGGTGGGCAAGGGCACGCGCTCAGAGGCGGTGCGCGAGGCCTGCGTGCGCAACGGCTCGGTCTACTTCGTGGCAGTCGGCGGGGCCGCTGCGTTTCTCGCGAAGTGCGTGGAATCGTGTGAAACCTTGGCGTATGATGACTTGGGCACGGAGGCGCTGCGCAAGATCATCGTCTCCGATTTTCCCGTGTTCGTCGGCATCGACTGTGCCGGCAACGACATCTATTCCCTCTGATCGATAGGATGCTTGTGAGCGCTGAGCAGGACAAGACCGTCGGCCCGGGCATCTTCATCACCTTCGAGGGTGGGGAAGGCGCCGGCAAGACGACGCATATCACGTTTTTGGCAACCTGCCTGCGGGCGATGGGCCATGAGGTCATCTGCCTGCGCGAGCCGGGCGGCACGCCGATCGGCGAGAGCCTGCGCGCCATCGTGCTCGATCCGGCGAACTCCAACCTATGCGATCAGGCTGAGCTTTTGATCTACGAGGCGGCGCGCGCCCAGATCGTGCGCGAGACCATCATCCCGGCGCTCGCGCGCGGCGCGGTGGTGCTGCTCGACCGCTTCTACGATTCGACGGTCGCCTACCAGGCGGCAGGCCGCGGCCTGCCCGAGTCGTTCGTGCGCCAGGCGAACAGCTTCGCCTGTCAGGGCGTGCATCCCTGCCGCACCATCCTGCTCACGACCGAGTCCACCGCCGAGGAAGGCCTCGAGCGCGCCACCCATCACGGCACGGCCGATCGCCTCGAGCAGGCCGGCGCCGATTTCCATGCGCGCGTGAACAGCGCCTTCATGCGCATCGCGGCCGACAACCCCGCACGCATCCGCGTCGTGTCGTCGGCAGGCGCGAAGGATGCCACGGCGCGCGCGATCTTCACCGAGCTTGCCGACGTGTTTGGCTGGGGCCCCGACTCCAACGTGTGGGACCCGGATTTCTTCGCTCCGATCCTCGAGCGCTCAACCGATCAAAAAGCCCAGATCAGCCTAGGCGAGTGATCGCGTGGCCGATGTCTTCGACGGCGTGTTCGGTCAGCCGCGGGCGCGGGAGTTCCTGCGCGCCACCATCGCATCGGGCCGCGTGAGCCATGCCTATCTGCTGACCGGGCCGGCAGGGTCCAACAAGACCGCTGCCGCCTATGCGTTCGCCGAAGCGATCATCTGTCCTAAGAACGGCTGCGGGGTCTGCGACGACTGCCGCCGCGTTGCGCGCCGCCACCATCCCGACGTCCATTACTGCGCTCCCGAGGGCGCCCAGGGGTACCTGGTCGATCAGGTACGCGAGATCGTCGCCGACGTGTCGCTGGCACCCATCCGCGCGCGCTCGAAGGTCTACATCCTCGATCGCGTCGACCTGCTGGGCACCCAGGCGGCCAACGCCTTCCTGAAGACGCTCGAAGAGCCGGTGCCGGGCGTGGTGTTCATCTTGCTGGGCCGCACGCGCGAAGGCGTGCTGCCCACGATCGTGTCGCGCTGCCAGGTGGTGCCGTTTCGCCACATCCCCGCGCGCGAGGCGGCGGGCATCCTGTCGCAGAGCACCGGGGTATCGCCCGAGCGCGCCCGCATCGCGATCGAGGCCTGCGACGGGTCGATCACGCGGGCGATGGCGTTTGCGAAGAGCACCGAGCGCGCGGAGTTTCGCGCCCGCATCATGGAGATGCTGTCTCAGCTTGCGGTGGCGGACGCCCGCGACGTGCTGGAGTACGCCGCCGAGATCATCGAGCGCGCCAAGGCGCCGCTCGACAACGTGCGCACCGCCCAGTCCGAAGAGCTCGCCGAGTCGGCCGACTTCTTGACGGCGGCCGCCTTGAAGCAGATCGAGCTGCGGCACAAGCGCGCGCTCACGATGGCCACGCGCGAGTCGCTCGCACAGACGACGTCGATCATCCGCTCATGGCTGCGCGATGTGCTGATGGTGGCGTCCGGCACGCCTGAGCTGGTCGTCAACGTCGACCAGCGCGCATCGATCGATGCGGCTGCCGCCCAGGTGGGACCGGCGCGCATCGTGGATGCTTTGCGTGAAGCGTACAGGACCGATGAGGCGCTTCGCTATAATGTATCTCCAGAGACGTGTCTCGACACGCTTCTTTTTTCGATAAGAGAGGTATTGCATGGTTCGGGTAGCCCCCATCAAGCTTCAGGTTGGAACCAAGGTCCTTTGGTTCGACCCGGCCGATAACGATATACATAAAGACGACCATGTCGTGGTGAAGACCGAGCGCGGAACCGAGCACGGCAGGGCGACCTCCGAGGTGCTCGAAGTGTCCGACGAGCTGGTCAAGAACTTGAAATCCCCGCTCAAGCCCGTGTTGCGCGTGGCAACGCCCGAAGACGCCGTGCGCGCCGAGGAGCTTTCCGCCAAGGGCGAAGAGGCGCTGCCGGTCTTTCGCGAGTTCGCGGCGAAGACGAGCGATCAGATGCGCCCGGTTGCGGTGGAGTTTCTGTTCGACGGCGACAAGGCGGTGTTCTACTTCGAGGCGGAAGAGCGCGTCGACTTCCGCGATCTGGTGCGCCGGCTCGCCAGCCATTTCCACGTGCGCATCGACATGCGCCAGATCGGCGTGCGCGACGGCGCCCGCATCATTGGCGGCCTGGGCCATTGCGGCCAGGAGCTGTGCTGCAAGCGCTTGGGAGGCGAGTTCTCCCCGGTGTCCATTCGCATGGCCAAGGAGCAGAACCTCTCGCTCAACCCGCAGAAGATCTCGGGGTGCTGCGGGCGCTTGATGTGCTGTCTGCGCTACGAATACGACACCTACAAAGAGGTCAACTCCCATGCGCCCAAGCATGGCGCCAAGATCGAGGTGCCCGGCGGCACCGCGCGCGTGACCGAGGTCAACGTGCCGCTCGAGCGCGTGTCGCTGCAGCTCGAGGATGGCCACACCATCCACGTGCCGCTTGCCGAGATGGAGATCGTCGGCGAGGGCAAGCGCCCGAACCGCGTGAGCCAAGAGGTGTTCGACAAGTACGCCTCGCCCGATCCGCTCGACTCGCTGTCGGCGATGACGTTCGAGGTGACGGGCTTCACCGGCACCGACAAGCTCGCCGACCCGCATGCGCGCTCCCGCTCTCCCAAGGGCTCGGGCGAGCGCGGCCGCGAGGAGTCGCATCGCAAGCCGCGTCGTCGCCGTCGCGGCGGTGGCGGCCAAGGCCAGGAGAACAAGGGCGGCTCGGAGTCTCGTTCTAACAAGGGCCAGGGCGGCAAGCAGGGCGAAGGCTCGCACCGCAAGCCGCGCCGCAACCGCTCCAAGCAGGGCGGCTCTGCCAAGCAGGGCGCCCGCTCGGGAGAGGGCAAGCAGCGCAACGAAGAGGGCAAGCAGCGCAGCGGCCGCAGGCCGGGACAGCGCTCCTCGGGCGTGCGCAACGCGCCGCGGGCTTCCGAGGCGCAGGGGCAGGGGAGCCCCGCGGCTTCGAAGGGAACGGCAGGAGAGGTGGCGCATCGCAAGCCGCGCCGCCGTCGCCATACATCAGGAGGGGATGGAAGCGATGCACAGTGAGGACTATGCGCTTTTAACCGACTTATACCAGCTCACGATGGCCCAGGGTTACTGGGCCTGCGGCAAGCTCGAAGAGGAGGGGTGTTTTCACCTCTTCTTTCGTGAAACGCCGTTTCACGGGGGCTTCGCCATCGCCAGCGGCATGGACCACGTCGCCGAGGTGATCGAGAACTTCGCGTTTTCCGATGAGGACATCGCCTATCTGGCAAGCGTGCCCGCCCCCGGCGGCGGCGCGCTGTTCGACCCGGCATTCCTCGACTACCTGCGCACGCTCGAGCTCTCGGTCGACATCGAGGCGGTGCGCGAGGGCACGGTGGTATTCCCGAACGACCCGCTCGTGCGCGTGACCGGTCCGCTTTTGCAGTGCCAGCTGCTGGAGACCCAGCTGCTCAACTGCGTGAACTTCGAGACGCTCGCGGCGACGAAGGCCGCGCGCGTCTGCCTTTCGGCCGGCACACCGGTCGCCGAGTTCGGCCTGCGCCGCGCCCAGGGCGAGTCGGGCGCGCTGCGCGCCAGCCGCGCCTGCATCGTGGGCGGCTGCGCTTCGACGTCCAACGTCTTGGCGGGGCGCCTGTTCGGCCTGCCGGTGTCCGGCACGCACGCCCATGCCTGGGTGATGGCCTTCGGCGACGAGCTCGAGGCGTTTCGCGCCTACGCGCGCGAGTTCCCCACGAACTGCGTGCTTCTGGTCGACACCTACGGCGTGACGCAGGGTCTCAAGAACGCTATCACCGTGGGCCTTGAGATGAAGGCGCGCGGCGAGCATCTGGCCGGCGTCCGCATCGACTCGGGCGACCTGGCATGGCTTGCCAAGCAGGCCCGCGCGATGCTCGACGAGGCGGGCCTTGTCGACACCGGCGTCGTCCTGTCCAACGACCTCGACGAGTTCGCCATCAAATCGATCCTGGACTCCGGCGCCCAGGTGGCGTCTTGGGGCGTGGGCACCAAGCTCGTCACCGCCTTCGACCAGCCGGCCCTCGGCGGCGTCTACAAGCTGGCCGCCAAGCGCGCGCCGCAGGGCGCCTGGGAGCCGTGCGTCAAGGTGACCGGCCAGTCCTCGAAGCAGACCGTGCCCGGCGTCCTCGACGTGCGCCGCTACTTCCATGAGTCCGGCACGCTTGCTGGCGACATGGTCTATGACGTGACGCTTCCCGTGGCGCGCGAGCGCATCATCGACCCGTCCGACGAGCTGCGCCAAAAGGATTTGACGGGCAAGCGCTACCTCACGCTGCTCGAGCCTCTGGCGCGCGCCGGCAAGGTGGTGCTGCCGGCGGAGTACCGCAGCGCGCTCGTGGCGCGCGATCGCTGCGCAGCGCAGCTGACCCTGCTCGACGAGAGCCAAAAACGCATCATCAACCCGCACTCGTATCCGGTCGGGTTGGAGTATTCCCTGTTCTATCGTCGTCATGACCTGGTGTCCCGCCTTCTGGGACTCTCATAGCGAAGACAAGGAGCACCTGAGCCCTATGATCAAGATCGTCACCGATTCGGTAGCCTCGCTGCCCGCCGACCTCGCCAGCGCCGATGGCGTCGAGGTCGTGTCTCTGTACCTGAACGAGAACGGCTACGAGCACGAAGACGCCACGATGGACGTGGACGACTTCTACTCGCGCATCTACGACATGGCCGACAACCCGCCCAAGTCGAGCCAGCCGTCCCAGTCCCTGCTCGAGGAGCTTTTCGAGTCCATCGCCCAGGCCGGCGACGAGCTGCTGGGCATCTGGATCTCGTCGAGCTTGTCGGGCGCGTTCGACGGCGCCCTGCGCGCGGCGCGCGCGGTCGAGTCGCGCAACATCGACTTCTCGTACGTGATGATCGACTCCCAGTCGTGCGGCTGGGATGAGGCGCTGCCGGTGCTCGACGGCGTTTCTGCCGTGCGCGGCGGCGCGACGCTTGCCGAGGCGGCCCAAGCGGTGCTCCACGCCATCGCGAGCACGCGCTTTCTGTTCACGCCGGAGAGCCTCACGTTTTTGCAGAAGGGCGGGCGCATCG
>CAVCDZ010000059.1:8010-37621 GCA_963601095.1 Oscillibacter sp. MSJ-31
GTGGGCAATCTGATCCGCCTGTGCCCGGTGCTCACGGTCGTCGACGGCATCCCGCAGTCCATGGCGAAGGTGCGCACGCGCAAGAAGGCGCTCGAGAAGATCGTCGCCATCATGCAGGAGGACATCGCCCGCGCCGGCGGCCTCAAAGACCTCGCTGTCCATTACATCGGGGACAAGGCGCCGGCCGTCGAGTGGGCCCATAAGGTCATCGAGCCGCTCTTCGGCCGCAAGGTGCGCGTGCTGCCGGTGAGCCCGGTCGTGGGACTGCACGTGGGCCCTGCCGTCGGCGTCGCCTACGAATGCGTCCACCCCCTCGAAGGCAAGATCACCGGCGACCTCAATCGCCTTGCCTTCTCTAGTTGATCCGCCGCTCTCGAAAGGGCTTTTATGGAAACGAAATGCAACCTCATCATCGACTCGTGCTGCGATCTGCCCCATGAGGTGATCGAGCGCGACGATGTCTACCTGCTCGAGTTCCCCTATCTCGACAGCACCGGCGAGCACTCCGACGACCTGTACCAGACCAGGACGGCGCATGACTTCTACGAGAGCATGCGCAACGGCGAAGAGCCCCACACGGCGCAGATTCCGATCCCTTCGCTGCGCGCGGCGTTCACGTGGGCGCACGAGCAGGGCAAGCCTGCGGTGTATCTGGCGTTCACGAGCGGGCTGTCGGGCACCTACGACACGACGGCGCTTCTGCTCGAGCAGATGCGCGACGAGGTCCCCGACCTCGACGTGCACCTGATCGACACGAAGCTCGCCTCGATCGCCGAGGCCTTCATCGTCTACGAGGCGCTGCGCCAGCTCGACAGGGGGCTCACGGCTGACGAGCTGGTCGCCTGGGTGACCGAGGCGCGCCACTTCGTCGACGAGCAGTTCATGGTCGAGGATCTGGAGTCGCTGCGCCGCGGCGGGCGCATCCCCTCCTCGGTGGCGTTTGCCGGGTCGAAACTCGACGTCAAGCCGCTGCTCACCATCGACGACGACGGCAAGCTCGCGCTCGCGGGCGTGGCGCGCGGCCGCAAGAAGGGCATTAAGGCGCTGGTGGATTACTACCTCAAGCGCCGCGATTCCGATGCGCCGGGCCAGACCGTGGTCGTGGGCAACGCCGACTGCCCCAAGGACGCGGCGCGGCTGGTGGAGTACATCACCAAGCTCGACGACTCGGTGATGTTCCTCGAGTGCGAGATCGGGCCGGTCATCGGCAGCCACGTGGGCCCGGGGATGCTCGCGCTCGTATTCTGGGGACAGGATTCCCGCGAGGATCTTTCGATGGCCGACCGCATCGCCAACAAGGTGCGCGGGCGCTAAGCCGGCGGTATCGCACGCAGGCACCGGATCGCTTCGGTACCGGCACACTGATGAATCAAGCGCGCCAGGCGGCGCGATGACAAGGGAGAGGGTCTCATGGCTCAGGATAAGGATTTGACGTACGTGTTCGTAGGCGACACCGAGGTGGGTCGTCGCGTTGCGACCTCGCTTACCCAGGCCGGTTTCAAGGCCGCGCCCGACGCCGATGCGGCTGACGTGGTGCTCACGTACTGCACCACGATCCCGGCGCTCGAAGACGTGTACTACGACACCGACGGGCTCGTCGCCCATCTGACGGCGGGCAAGGTCCTGGTGGATCTGAGCCCGTCGACGGTCTCGTTCGCGCGCGAGCTCAACACCATGGCGCTCGTCAACGATGCGGTGGCGCTCGATTGCCCGCTCGTCGTGCGCGACTTCGTGACGGAGGATGCCTTCATCGACCCGGCTAACCTCGGCATCGTGGCAGGAGGCGACGGCGAGGCCTATCGCCGCGTCGAGCCGATGCTGCGCGCTGTCGCAGGCAAGGTGATGTGGATGGGCGAGGCGGGCGCCGGCCAGGCGGCGAAGATCGCGATCACGCTCGAGCGCGCGGCGTCGCTGGTGGGCATCGTCGAGGGCTATGCGTCCTTAGCCTCGTCCGAGGTGGCCGTCGAGCCGGGCGACGTGACCGACTTCCTGTCGTCGATGGGCGTGCTCACGCCGATGCAGGAGGCGTTCGTCGAGGCGATGGCCGACGAGTCGTTCGATGGGACGTACACGATCGAGCACCTGATGGGCGAGCTGGCGGCTGCCCTGCAGTCCGTCGACGACGGCGATTTGATTCTGCCTCAGGCCGAGTCGGGCTTCAGGCTGATGGAGCTGTTGGCGTTGGTGGGCGGCGTGTCGCTCGGCCCGGCAGCGCTGTCGCTCGTCTTCGCCGACGAGGAGGCTTCCAAGCGCTACGGCCTTGAGTGGGAGCGCACCGAAGGCGCCTACGAGCACGATCACGAGTGCGCTTGCGGCCATGACCACGACGACGACCACGAGTGCTGTGGGCATCACCATCACGACGAGGGCCCCGCGTCGGGCTACCTGAGCTTCTCGTCCAACTAAGGCGGCGCACGGTTTCGATGCCTGTCGATCTGAGGGAGGCGCCCGATCCTGCGGACGTCCGTGCGGCCTATCGGGCGTGCGCGCTCTGCCCGCGCGCCTGCGGGGTGGACCGCACGCGCGGCGAGCGCGGGATATGCGGGGCGAGCGCGCAGGTGCGCATCGGGCGCGCGGCGCTGCACTGGTGGGAAGAGCCCTGCTTGGTGGGCGAGCGCGGCAGCGGCGCCGTGTTCTTCTCGCACTGCCCCCTTGGCTGCGTGTACTGCCAGAACCGTTCGCTGGTCGAGGGAGCGGGTGTGGCGGTCTCGGACGATCATCTGGCTGAGGTGTTCCTGCGCCTGCAAAACGGCGAGCATGCCGCCAATATCAACCTGGTCACGCCGACTCATTACACGCCGACGATCGCCGCGGTGCTCGCGCCCCTGAGGGCATCGGGCGTGCTGCATATCCCAGTGGTCTACAACACGTCGAGCTACGACGCGCCGGCGGCGCTTGCGCTGATGGACGGCCTCGTCGATGTCTATCTGGCTGATTTCAAGTACGCTTCCCGCACGCTGGCACGGCGCCTGTCCCATGCGCGCACCTATCCTGACGACGCGTGCCGCGCGATCGACGAGATGGTGCGACAGGTGCCTGCGTGGGAGATGGGCGACGACGGTCTTTTGCGCCGCGGCGTTATCGTGCGCCATCTGGTGCTGCCGGGCCATATCGAGGAGTCGCTGCGCGTCCTCGACTTTCTCTGGGCGCGCTATGGGTCCACGGTGCGCCTGAGCATCATGAACCAGTACACGCCGTTAGAAGGCAATCTCGCCCGCTTCGGGCTCGACGGCGTCGTGAGCGCAGAAGAGTACGAGCGGGTGCTCGACTATGCCGACGACCTCGGGATCGAGGACTACTTTTGGCAGGAGGGCGGCGCGGCGACCGAAAGCTTCATCCCCATCTTCGACGGCACCGGCGTGTAGGCGCATCGGCGGTCAGGGGTCGCGAGACACGTCCTTCGTACGAGAAAAAAGACGCGCCCCACGCAGCGGATGCGAGGGGGCGGGTTCGATAGCCGTGCGGTCGCAGGCGCGTTCTACTGAGGCTTCACCACGACGAGCAGCATCTTGAACGGCTCGATCGCCGTGACGGAATGCGGCGCGCCTGCCGGCAGCACGATGGCCTGCCCGGCCTCGACGCGATGGGGCGTGCCCTCGAGCGTGATCTCGGCCGAGCCTGCAAGGGCGGTGACCAGCGCATCGCCTGAGGCGGCATGGGTCGACAGCCCCTCTCCGGCGCCTATGGCGAACAACGTCACCTTGCATCCGGGCGTCTGCGAGAGCGTCAGGCTGTTGACGACTCCCTCTTCCAACTCGACTTGATCGGCGAGGGCGAACGGCGTGCCGTGTTCGACGTTTTTGATGAGTTCCATGGGACGGCTCCTTTGGTAGAGATGGGTGAGGTGCTGCGGTCGCGGTCGTTAGGCCACGGTCATCTGCAGCACTTTGAAGGCGCCTCGGCCTTCGAGGGCGTGCTCGGTGTGGGCGGGGACCTTGACACAGTCGCCGCACGAGAGCTCGAGCGCTTCGCCCGCCACGACGATGGCTGCGCGGCCTTCCACCAGCACGTAGAGCGTGTCGCCGAGATAGGCCTCTTCGCTGACGCCCTCGCCGTCCGCGCAGGCGAGGATCATGAAATCGGTGGCGTCGCCCGAGCAGAAGGCGCGGCTTGCGACCTGGCCGGCGCGGCAGGTGACGAGCGAGGCGAGTGGGGTGGGGCGCTCGGGAATGTTACGAAGGGGCATGGCGTACCTTTCGAAGGGGAGGCATCTGTTCGCGCTCATTGTGACACGTTGATGACAAGTCGTGTGAAAACGATTCGGCAACGGTGGGCGCTCGTGCGCGAGCCGGTGCGTGGGGGAGTGGCGGCAAAGTAGCTCTCACCTGCATAAACAACGAAAAAAGGCCACCGGGGAATACCCGGTGGCCTGTACGATCGATGGTGCCGGCAACAGGAATCGAACCCGCAACCCACTGATTACAAATCAGTTGCGCTACCGTTGCGCCATGCCGGCAAAGTGATCCTATTATGCCATAGGTGCCCATCGGGCGGGTAGGGCATGCGGTGGGCACCCCACGGGCGGGCAGGTGCGCAGCGCGCCTAGATGTCGTTGACCTCGCTCACGTCGATGTCCTCGAGCGTCTCGACGTGCAGGCAGGCCTCGTTGCCGTCGTCGTCCATGTACCACACGTAGCGGCCTCGCCCGTCTGCGGTGAACGTCACGACCTCATCGAGCATGTAGCGGCGAAGGTTGCTGTCCGTCGGCTCGATGCCGGCGTACTCGAGGATCGCGCGTCCTGCCGTGATCTGCTGTTCGTCTAGGTTTTCCAGCACGAGGGCTCCTTCTCTTCAAGGGTGGTCGGTAAATGTGTCCGGCACGCGATCGGCGCGCCGGATGCGCAGGCTAGGCCTTTTGGATGACGGCGACGAAGCGTAACATCCCCGTGCCGTTGTTGGCGATGCCGTGGGTGCCGCCCTCGGGACAGAACGTCACGTCGCCGGCGGAGACCTCGTGCTCGGTGCCTTCCTCGTTGTAGAGGCCGGTCCCCTCGGTGATGAAGTACAGCTCGTTGTCGCCCACGTGCTGGTGGACGCCGATCGAGCAGCCGGGCTCGAGCGAGATCTGCGCCACGAACGAGCAGGCGCCGCCGAGCTGGTCGCCGCTCAGCAGCACGTCGCGCTCGATGCGCCCGTCTCCTCCCTGGGCATGCTCTGCGTAGGCGGGGGTGCGGTCTTGGCTCTTCAGGATCATGAGGTTCTCCTTCTTCTCTCATAAAAAGAGGGACCCGCCAGCGCAGGTCCCTCTCCAAGGCGTGATTAAACCGTGCCGAGCTCCCAGGAGTTCAGGTAGGCAACCTGCTCGGGCGTCAGCGTGTCGATCTTCACGCCAAGTGTCTCGAGCTTCAAGCGGGCGATCGCGTCGTCGATGTCGCGCGGGACGTCGTAGCAATCGGGCTCCATGTCCTGGGCATGCTTGATCATGTACTCGGCGGACAGTGCCTGGTTGGCGAAGCTCATGTCCATGACCGAAGCCGGATGGCCCTCGGCGCACGACAGGTTCACCAGGCGGCCGTCGGCCAGAAGCACGATCTTGCGGCCGTCGGGCAGGGTGTATTCCTCCACCAGCGGACGCAGGGTGGTGTGGCTCGTGGCGTTCTCCTCGAGCCAGGGGATGTTGATCTCGGAGTTGAAGTGGCCCGAGTTGCAGATGATCGCGCCGTCCTTCATGTTCTCGTACATCGGGGCGTCGATGACGTTGAGGTTGCCGGTGACGGTGACCCACACGTCGCATTCCTTGGCCGCTTCGGCGGCGGGCATCACGCGGAAGCCGTCCATGATGGCTTCGAGCGCCTTGGTCGGGTCGACCTCGCAGACGATGACCTGCGCGCCCATGCCGCGCCCGCGCGTGGCGAGGCCGCGGCCGCACCAGCCGTAGCCGGAGACGACGAGCGTGCGCCCGGCGAGCAGGCGGTTGGTGGCGCGGATGATGCCGTCCAAGGTGGACTGGCCCGTGCCGTAGCGGTTGTCGAAGAAGTGTTTGGTCTTGGCTTCGTTCACGGCGATGATCGGGAACTTCAGCGCGCCCTGCTTGGCCATGGCGGCCAGGCGCACCACGCCGGTGGTGGTTTCCTCGGTGCCGCCGACGATGGTCTCGAGCGCGTCGGTGCGCGTCTCGTGGATGCGACCCACGACGTCGGCTCCGTCGTCCATGGTGATCTGCGGGAGCGTGTCGATCACCGCGTCGACGTGGCGGTAGTAGGTCTGGGTGTCCTCGCCCTTGATGGCGTGGACGGGGATATCGAAGTGCTTGACGAGCGCGGCGGCTGTGTCGTCTTGGGTGGACAGCGGGTTGGACGCGCAGAGCGTCACCTCGGCGCCGCCTGCCTTGAGGGTGCGCACGAGGTTGGCGGTTTCGGTGGTGACGTGCAAGCACGCGCCGATGCGCACGCCCTTCAAGGGCAGCTCGCGCTCGAAGCGCTCGCGGATGGACGCCAGCACCGGCATGTCGCGGTCGGCCCAGAGGATGCGGTCGAGCCCTGCGTCTGCCAGGGCGATATCCTTGATGTCGTAGTTCATATGAACCTCCTATTCGCCTTTGAGGATACCATGCGCGCTTGCCGAAGAGGGGTTTCACTTTGGTTGGGCGGTCGGTATTTGTATATCCTATAGGAATACTATGGAATAGGGTTCGCAGGGCACAGATCGACCTGCGGGGACGCAGGATGTGTGGAGGGGTTGTGCAGATATCGTGCTCGCGGTGGGAAAACGACCCAAGATGCGCGTTCCCGTTGACGAAAACCTGACTTTTTACCCCGCGCACGATGCAAGAGACTATAATTCCCCAAGGCCAAAAGAGCCCCCTCTTCCGGTCGCGTGCCTGCGCGTGTACGCACGCAGCGCGCAACGGGTGCGAGGGGATGCGGCGCCCCGCGCGCCCCTGCGGCCGCAAGGCGCGCGCACGGGCACGCGCCTGCCTGCCGGTATACCCCGGCGCGTTGATAAAGGAGCCTTCGTGTTTGACCAGTTGTTTTCGTCCATCTCGTTTGTGGACATCTTCAATTTCTGCGTCTTCATTGCTTTTTCAGTTTGCTACGCCTACCAGATCTTCTACGTCTTCGTCACGCTGACGAAGAAGCCGCCTTTGCAGGAGGCCAAGAAGAACCATCGCTACGCCGTCATCATCTCGGCGCGTAACGAGAACGCCGTCATCGGCGACCTCATCCACAGCATCCGCGTGCAGAACTACCCGCAGGAGCTCATCGACATCTTCGTCGTGGCCGACAACTGCACCGACAACACCGCTGCCGTCGCCCAAGAGGCCGGCGCGATCGTGTTCCCCCGCTTCAACACCGAGGAGATCGGCAAGGGCTACGCGCTCGACTACGGGTTCGCCTGCATCCGCGAGCACTACCGCGAGAACGGCTACGAGGCCTACTTCGTCTTCGACGCCGACAACGTGCTCGACGTGAACTACTTCCGCGAGATGAACAAGGTGTTCGACGGCGGCGCCGTGGCCTCGACGAGCTACCGCAACTCCAAGAACTACGGCTCCAACTGGATCACCGCCGGCTACGCGGTGTGGTTCATGCGCGAGGCCAAGTACCTGTCCCAGGCGCGTCTGACGCTCGGCACGAGCTGCGCGGTCTCGGGCACGGGCTTTTTCGTCAGCGCCAAGCTGATCGATGAGATGGGCGGTTGGAAGTACCATCTGCTCACCGAGGACATCGAGTTCTCCACGAACACGATCCTCCAGGGCCGCAAGATCGCCTACTGCCCGACGGCGATGCTCTACGACGAGCAGCCGCTCACCTTCCGCGACTCGTGGAACCAGCGCTTCCGCTGGGCTAAGGGCTTCTACCAGGTATTCTTCGGCTACGGCAACCAGCTGTTCAAGGGCATCTTCACCAACCCTAAGGGCACGCGCTTTGCCTGCTACGACATGCTGATGACGATCTGCCCGGCCATGCTGCTCACGATCATCACGATCGTCTTCAACGCCGTGATCGCCATCCTCGGCGTGACCGGCGCGATGTCGACGGGCGTCATGGTCACCTCGTCGCTCTCGTCGATCTTCTTCTGCCTGTTCAACTTCACGCTGTTCATGTTCATGTTCGGCGCGCTGACCACCTTCACCGAGTGGGACAACATCCATGCGCCGGCCGGCAAGAAGATCTTCTACATGTTCACCTTCCCGCTGTTCATGATCACCTACATCCCGATCGCGCTGGTGGCGCTCGTCAAGAAGGCTTCGTGGAAGCCCATCCAGCACAGCATCTCGGTCGATGTGCAGGAATTCGCCCAGGCGAACTCTTCCAAGGACGCCGACCGCATCTAAGTCGCGTGACCGATACGACCCCGCCGGAGGCTGGTGCCCGGGCGGGGTCGTTTTGCGTCTGGGTGCGGGCGGAGACGGGCGGCGCCAGTCGCGCGCGGCGCGCGATCCGGGGCGGGCGCATCGTGCGCGCGTCTCGCCGGGGAAGGGGCGGGGGCGTCGTGCGCGGCGCGTGCCGTGCGCCCCTCGGGCGATCCGAGCGCACGGCGTTGCCCACTACGCCCGGGCAAACGTCAGCCCGTAGACTTCCGCGGCGCCCGCTTCACGCAGGGCGTCTGCCGCGGCGAAGAGCGTCGCTCCGGTGGTGAGCACGTCGTCGACGACGAGCGCTCGTGTGGGAGCCTGGGCGCCCGCGCGCACGGCAAGCGAGCCGCGCATGTTGCCGAGGCGCCCGCGCGCCCCGAGCCTGCGCTGGTCTTTTCCGCGCCCCATCTCGAGCACGGGCGTCGTGCGAAGGGAGAGAGAGGCTTCCAGTTGGGACGCCACGAGCGCCAGGTGGTCGAACCCGCGCTCGCGCAGCGCGCCTGCCCGGGCGGGGATGGGCACGATGCCGCAGTCGTCGGGCCCGAGGTGCCAGGAGTGCGGCAGCGTGCGCGCCATCAGACGCGCAAGCGTTGCGGCGAGCCGCCGCTCGCCCCGGTCCTTGAACATGACGACGATCCTTCGCGTCTCGGCGGAAAGGATCGTCGCCGAGGCGCAGCCGTCGAGGGGAAAGCGAGAGAGCCCGCGGTGCGCAAGGATGAGGCTGTTGCACTCGGTGCAGACGAGGTGCCCTGCCGCGGCGCCGCAGACGGGGCAGGCGCGCAGCTGATCGAGGTAGGGCAGGCGCCGCTCGCAGCGGGGGCAGAGCACCTCGCCGGGCACGTCGCAGAGCGCGCAGCGGGTGGGCCACAGCGTCTCAAGGGCGGCTTCAGCCGCCAGCGCCGCCGAGGCGCGCAGCTCCTCTCGCGTCAACATGGCACCTCCTTTTTTCAGGTGCCAGTGTCGCGCGAACGCGCTGAAACGGTTTGGAAGGTCCTTGGAAAAATATCTCATGCACGTTCGGGGCTGTCGGTTGACCCCGCTTTTTTGCTAGACTAGGAATGCTTCTTTCAGGTCTGTGGTTGCGGAATTTCCAAGTCCAAGGCAGATGCGGTCAAAAGGATCCACGTAAGCCATCGGGCAACCGAGGCGAGCATGGCGCATCCTAGGAGTAAGACGCACCGCCCGAACGAGCAACATGGGGTTGCCCGGGCGAGAGGACGGCGTCCCTGTTTTGCAGGGGCTTGGTTCCAGTGCGCGAGTGTGGGGTCAAAGACCAGGTCAGCTGAAAGAAGCGTCTATGAGAAACATGAGAGAGGATTCGTCAACGATGAAACGCGTATCGGTTCTCGTCGTCGGCCTGGTCGTGGCCTTGTGCGTGGCCTTGCCGCTCGCCGGCTGCTCGGCCAACGAGTACACGCCTACCGCCAAGGACCAGACGGTCAACGACTCGGCGCTCAACACGGCAGGCACGCTGCGCGTGGGCGTGAATGCGTCGAACGCTCCCTATTCCTGCGAGTCCTCCGGTTCCATCGTCGGCATCGACGTCGACATCGCGGCGGCGCTTGCCGACGAGATGGGCTTGAAGCTCGAGCTCGTCGATGTGGGCACGGGCTCCGATACGGCGTTTACCAAGGACAACGTCGACATCGTCATGGGCGTGACCAAGTCGAACTCCGCCTACTGGATGTCCGACACCTACCTGTCCTCCGGCGTGGCGCTGTTCTCCTTGACGCAGGGCGCCCAGGCGCCGACGGCAGGCGGCGGCTTCAAGGTGGCGGCCCAATCGTCGTCGATGAGCGCGATCGAGGTGGAGAACCACTACGGCGCTTCCTGCCTCGACGCCGTCGCCGATCCCCAGAGCGCGTTAGAGGCTCTGAAGACCGGCACGGTCAACTACGTGGCCTCCGACACCACGATCGGCGAGTACGTGGTGCACACCACCGACGTGCAAGCGTACCCGATCGCCTTGCTGGCAAGCCCCCAGTCGTACGCCATCGCGGTCTCCTCGAGCAACACGACGCTTCAAAAGGCCGTTGAGGCGGCGCTCACGTCTATCAAGGGCGGCGGCGTCATCGACGTCATCCAGAAGAGCTGGCTGGGCGACCAGGCGGACATCTCGACGCTCAACGTGATCGCGGCTTCCCAGAACTCCACGAGCTCGGACACGTCGTCCGACCAGAGCGCAACCGACTCGTCTTCTTCCGACACGTCGTCTGACAACACCGACGCCTCTGCATCCGATTCCTCGTCTTCCGGCTCATCGACGTCCAACAGCTCTTCCGGCTCGTCGACGTCGTCTGGCAACAGCTCGTCGGGCACGTCGGGCTCTACCTCGACAAGGACGAGCTCAACGGCGTAAGAACCCATTTGCTCCTGGTCAAAAACTCTTTGTGGAATAGGTGTCAGGACAGCAACAAACGGGGAGAAGGGGCAAGGCCTCCTCTCCCCGTTTCCTATTCTGGGGTCAAAGAGGCCCCCTTCCTTAGGTGGGCCGTTCGTGACCGTCGCAAAGGAGCAGCATATGTCTGATCAAGGCACCCATCCCATTCCCCCCGAGGGTTGGCAGTCGCCCGGCCCTGCCCCCTCTCCTGCGCCTCATCCCGCCGCTGTGGCCGAAACCGCAACGAAGAAGTCCTCCCCGTGGTGGAAGACCTTCCTCCTTGCGTTCGGCGGCGCCGCGCTTGCCTGCATCATCGTTTTGGCCGTCTACTCATTCGTCCATCCCGCCGGCTCGTCGACGGTGCTCGGCTCCGACGGCGGCACGACGATCAACGTGAGCGGCGACGACGCGACGCTGGCGGAGGCCGTGTCGCAGAAGGCCCTGCCCTCCGTCGTCAACGTCGACGTCTACACCCGCTCGTCTGGCCAGTCGATGCTGGGCATGGTCGACCAGTCCAACGACCTCACCGAGTCGTCGCTCGGATCGGGCATCATCCTCTCCTCCGACGGCTACATCCTCACGAACTACCACGTCATCGAAGGCGCTGATCAGCTGAAGGTGACCGCAGGCGGCGAGGAGTACGAGGCCAAGGTCGTCGGCACCGATGAGTCGAGCGATCTTGCGGTCTTGAAGATCGACGCCCAGAACCTGACGGCCATCGAGATCGGCTCGTCGTCTGACCTCGTCGTCGGCGAATGGGTCATGGCCGTCGGCAGCCCGTTCGGCCTTGAGCAGTCGGTGTCCACCGGCATCGTGTCCGCCACGAGCCGCACCACCTCGGCCTTGAACGACAGCTCGAGCGGATCGTCGGCGGTTTACACCAACATGATCCAGACCGACGCGGCCATCAACCCGGGCAACTCCGGCGGCGCGCTCGTCGACAAGGACGGCAAGCTCATCGGCGTCAACACCCTGATCGCGTCCTCGTCGGGCACCTCGTCTGGCGTCGGGTTCGCCATCCCGGTCGACTACGCGATGAACATCGCTCAGCAGATCATCGACGGCAAGACCCCGTCCCACGCCCAGATCGGCGTCACGGCGACCTCCGTCAACAGCCAGCTCGCCCAGCGCTACGGCCTCTCGGTCGATTCCGGCGCCTACATCACGAGCGTCACGGCCGGCTCCGCCGCCGACAAGGCGGGCCTGAAGGAAGGCGACATCGTCACGAAGGTGGGCGACAGCACGATCTCCTCGGCGTCCGACATGGTGCTTGCCGTGCGCTCCCACAACGTGGGCGACTCGGTGAGCGTGACCTACAACCGCGGCGGCCAGGAGACCACGGTCGACGTCACGCTGGGATCCGATTCGCAGTAAGGCGCGCCGCACGCAGGCACGCACCTTATGCCGCATGGGGCGGCCCCTTTCAGGGGTCGCCCTTTTCTTTGGTCCGATGCCTAGTCTCACCAGGTAGGACATACTATGCGTAAAACTCATAAGGGGAGTGTTCAAACGGCATAGAGACGGAGGGGGCGCGCAATGGGCAGGATGCTATACTCCGAGGTGTTACCGCATGAAGGGGATAACACAGTGCGGTGATTTGCGGTGCAAGGGGGCAGCGCGAATCGCAGCGCCGACCGTGCGGCTGACGTGTAGCCCGCGATGAGCGCGGGTGCTTTCTAGAGGAAGGAACACCATGTCCGAACGTATCACCGGCCATACCGAACTCATTGGCCTGATGGCCTATCCGATCCGCCATTCCGGCTCTCCCGCAATGCACAACGCGGCCTTTGCCAAGCTGGGCATCGACTACGCTTACCTCGCTTTCGAGATCGACGCCGACGAGATCGAGGCCGGCGTCCAGGCCCTGCGCACGCTGAAGATGCGCGGCTCCAACATCTCCATGCCCAACAAGACGATCGTCGGCCAGTACCTCGACGAGCTCACCCCCGCGGCTGAGATGTGCGGCGCGGTCAACACCATCATCAACGACAACGGCCACCTGACCGGCACCATCACCGACGGCACCGGCTTCATGGAGGCCTGCAAGGACAACGGCATCGACCCCATCGGCAAGAAGGTCACGATCGTCGGCTGCGGCGGCGCCGGCACCGCGATCGAGGTTCAGGCAGCGCTCGACGGCGTTGCTGAGCTCGCCATCTTCAACCGCAAGGACGAGTTCTGGGCCCGCGGCGAGAAGACGGTCGAGCTCGTCAACGAGCGCACCGACTGCAAGGCCGCTCTCTACGACCTCGCCGACCTCGATAAGCTCCGCGAGGAGATGGCCGACAGCTACATGTTCGTCAACGCCACCGGCGTGGGCATGAAGCCGCTCGAGGGCCAGTCCGTCGTTCCCGACAAGTCCTACTTCCGTCCCGAGCTGATCGTCATCGACGTGCCGTACCAGCCGCAGTGCTCCGCGATGCGCCAGATGGCCAAGGAGGTCGGCTGCAAGACGATGAACGGCGACGGCATGATGCTGTTCCAGGGCGCTGCCGCCTTCGAGCTGTGGACGGGTCAGAAGATGCCGATCGAGTACATCAAGGAAATGCTCGGCATCAGCTACGACGTGTAAGCCGCATCGGCTAAAAAGGAGTTTTTGCATGAAGACTGTAGAGGTACGCGGCGTCACCATCGGTGAAGGCCGTCCCAAGATTCTGGCATCCCTGTGCGGCAAGACCGCGGCCGACGCCGTCGAGCAGGCACGTGCCCTCGCCGGCACGCCGGTCGACATCGCCGAGTGGCGCGTCGACTGGTTCGACGGCGTGTTCGATCGCCCGGCTCTGATGGCTGCTGCCAAGGAGCTGCGCGAGGCGGTTGGCGATGACACGCCGCTTCTGCTGACCTTCCGTACCGCCAAGGAGGGCGGCGAGAAGGCCGTCGAGCCCGACGTGTACGCCGACATCAACCTCGAGCTTGCCAAGAGCGGGCTCGTCGACCTCATCGACGTCGAGGCCTTCACGGGCGACGACGTGGTGCGCCGCATCATCGAGGGCGCGCATGAGGCGGGCGTGTTCGTGATCGCGTCGAACCACGACTTCGACAAGACCCTGCCCAAGGACGAGATCGTCTCCCGTCTGCGCAAGATGCAGGATCTGGGCGCCGACGTGGCCAAGATCGCGTTGATGCCGCAGAGCCGCGCCGACGTCATCACCCTGCTCGACGCCACGCGCGAGATGTTCGAGAACTACGCCGAGGTGCCGCTGATCACCATGTCCATGTCGGGCTTGGGCGTCGTCAGCCGCCTGGTGGGCGAGTCCTTCGGCAGCGCCGCCACCTTCGGCGCCGCAGCCCAGGCCTCTGCGCCGGGACAGGTTGGCGTCAAGGAACTTGAGCAGGTGCTCGACACGGTGCACGCGGGCCTGTAAGCCGCGCGCAACGCTTCGTCATCAAGGGACTGCAGGTCGGCATGCCTGCAGTCCCTTTTTTATGGCAGCCCGGTCGGCTGTAGTGGTTTTACGGTAAGATGGCTTGGATGCAGGTAGAAAAAGAAGGGATTGCCCATGAGCTCTGATTACAAGTACAAGCGTGTTTTGCTGAAGCTTTCCGGCGAAGCGCTGATGGGTCAGGCTGGCTACGGCATCGACCCCAAGGTAGTCGAGGAGCTGGCAGTCCAGATCAAGGAGATCGTCGACGACGGGATCGAGCTTGCGGTCACGGTCGGCGGCGGCAACATCTTCCGCGGCCTCGCCGGTTCGGCAGAGGGCATGGACCGCGCTCAGGCCGACTACATCGGCATGCTGGCAACCTGCATGAACGCGCTTGCCCTTCAGGACGCCTTCGAGCGCCACGACATCCCGACGCGCGTCATGAGCGCCATCGAGATGCGCCAGGTGTCCGAGCCTTACATCCGCCGTCGCGCCATCCATCACCTGGAAAAGGGCTACGTCGTGATCTTTGCCGCCGGCACGGGCAACCCGTACTTCACCACCGACACGACCGCTGCGCTGCGCGCCTGCGAGATCAACGCCGAGTGCCTGATGAAGGCCACCAAGGTCGACGGCATCTACGACGCCGATCCGGTCAAGAACCCCGACGCCAAGCGCTTCGAGCGCATCAGCTACCTCGAGGTGCTCTCGCGCGAGCTGCACGTCATGGATTCCACGGCGACGTCGCTGTGCATGGACAACAAGCTGCCGATCCTCGTGTTCGACCTGATGGTGCCGGGCAACATCTCCCGCATCCTCAAGGGCGAGAACATCGGGACGACCGTCAGCGTGTAGGCATGAGGCCGGGAGTGCCCGGCCTCGTTTACGTGAGACCACGATCCTAAGAAAGGACATCGTATGATCAACGACATCATGGACAAAGCCGCAGAGCGCATGAAGGGCGCCGAAGAGCAGCTGCTCTCCAACTTCGCGTCCGTTCGCACCGGCCGCGCCAACGCCATGATCCTCGACCGCGTCAAGGCTGAGTACTACGGGGCTCCGACGCTCATCAACCAGATGGCCGCCATCAAGACCCCCGATGCCCAGACACTCGTCATCGAGCCGTGGGACAAGTCGGCTCTCGGCGCCATCGACCACGCCATCCAGCAGGCGAACCTTGGCGTGTCGCCCAACAACGACGGTACGGTCATCCGCCTGTCGTTCCCGCCTTTGAACGAGGAGCGCCGCAAGGAGTTCGTCAAGGAATGCCGCACGTACGCCGAGGAGGCCCGCGTGGCCGTCCGCAACGCGCGCCGCGACGCGAACACCGCCGTTGAGAAGGCCGTCAAGAACGACGGGCTGCCCGAGGACGACCAGCGTCGTGCCGAGGCTGAGGTGCAGAAGAGGACCGACAAGGCCATCGCCGTCATCGACGAGCACCTCGCAAACAAGGAAAAGGAGCTCATGAGCGTCTAGCGCTCGGGCTTTTCGGCGGGCCGCGTGCCCGCTCGCTCAGGCTGTGGCGTGCCCGTGCCGCAGCCTGAGTCATTGCATGCGCCTGCGCCCCTCCCGGCGCGGCGCGTCGACGATGCGTCGTTTTCGCCTGAGAGCGGCGCTGTGCGGTGAGGAGGTGTCGATGCGTAAGCCCTTGGACTACATATTCCCGGATCCGCCTGCGGATCTGGATACGCGCTCGCTCGATGCGGAGCGGGTTCCCCGCCATGTCGCCGTCATCATGGACGGCAACGGCCGGTGGGCCAAGAAGCGCGCGCTCAATCGCCTGCGCGGCCACAAGGTCGGCATCGAGGCGGTGCGCGAGACCATCCGTTGCGCCAACGACGTCGGGGTCGACTACCTCACCATCTACTCGTTCTCGACGGAGAACTGGAAGCGCCCCGCCGATGAGGTCGGCGGCCTGATGGACCTGTTCGCCAAGACGATGCTCGCCGAGGTCGATGGGCTGCACGAAGAGCACGTGCGCGTGCGCACGATCGGCGATCTGTCGGCGCTGCCGGCAGAGACGCGCGCGGCGTTCGATGCCGCCTGGGAGAAGACCCGCGGAAACGACGGCATGACGCTCGTCGTCGCCGTCAACTACGGCTCTCGCCAGGAGATCATGCAGGCGGCGCGAGCCTATGCGCAGCGCGCGCTTGCGGCGGGCTCGCTGCCTGGGCTTGACGAGGAGGGCTTCGCGGCCGGCCTCGACACGGCTGACATCCCCGATCCCGACCTGGTGATCCGTACGTCGGGCGAGATGCGCCTGTCCAACTTCCTGCTGTGGCAGGTCGCCTATTCCGAGTTCTACTGCACCGATGTGCTGTGGCCCGACTTCGACCGCTACGACTTCCTGCGCGCGCTCCTGGCGTTCCAGGCGCGCGATCGCCGCTTTGGGGCGCTGTGATCATGGCGGCTCCGCGCGTACGCAAACCGTTCACCCGCACGGGTGCCCAAACGGCGCCGTCCGAGGACGCCGCTGCCGAGGCAACCTCGCCTGAGGCGGAGGACGAGCCGCAGGTCATCCAGCGCGAGACCGGCCCTGAGTGGGAGCGCCGGACGACGCGCATGAGGCGTGCCGTCGCGGCGAAACTGCCCCGGCGCCTGCAAAACCCGTCCACCCTGATGGTGCGCACGATGACGGGTTCGATCTACGTGGCGCTCACGGTCATCTGCGTCCTGGTGTCCGACGTGACCACGGCGTTGTACCTCTCGCTGCTTTCCGCGATCTGCGCCGGCGAGTTCTACTACATGCTGCGCTCCGACGCCAAGCTGCCCAACGAGTTCCTCGGAACGTGTGCGGCGGCGCTGTTCCCCTTGGTCATGTGGCTGTTCGGGGTGATGGGCGTCGCGGCGACCTTCGTGGTGTTCGTGCTGGTGCTGCTCGTGTGGTACGTGTTTTGGCAGCCGGCGCGCATCGCCGACGTGGCGGTGAGCCTGTTCGGCGCCGTCTACACCGGCGTCATCATGTCGACCGCCATGATCCTGCGCGTGTCGCTGCCCGAGCCCTGGGGCGGGGTGCTGCTGCTGGGCCTGTTCGTGAGCGTGTGGGCCAACGACGCCTTCGCCTATCTGGTGGGCTCTGCGATCGGCAAGCACAAGCTCGCGCCTCATATCTCGCCGAAGAAGAGCTGGGAGGGCTTCATCGCCGGGCTCCTGTTCGCCATGGCGTTTTGGTGTCTGCTCACCTTCATTCCCGGCGTTCAGATGTCGATTCCCCAGGCGCTCGTCTTCGGCCTGATCAACGGGTTGTCGGGCGTGCTGGGCGATCTGGTGGAAAGTCGCATCAAGCGCAATTCCGGCTTCAAGGACTCCGGCACCATCATGCCGGGCCACGGCGGCCTGCTCGACCGCTGCGACTCCCAGTTCCTGGTCACGCTCACCGGTGCGTTTTTGCTCATCATGGGAGGATGTGTTCCGTATGCTTTCTGATATCGCTGACGACGCTCAAGTGGGCAGCGCCGGCGAGGCCGCCGCGAACCCGTGTGCCGGGTGCGCGTCCCTTGCCGATCTGCTCGGCGTGCGCCGCGTCGTGATCCTGGGATCGACCGGGTCCATCGGCACCCAGACGCTCGACGTGTGCCATCGCCATCCCGAAAAGCTCCAAGTGATCGGCCTTGCCGCCGGCACGCGCGGCGCCGAGCTCTTGGCGCAGGCCAAGCAGTTCGAGGTGAGCCATCTGGCCCTGGCGGATCGTAGCGCCGTGCCGCCTTCGGTGATCGAGGGGCTGACCGATCATGTCGATGACACGGTGCGCGTGACGCGCGCCGGCGGGTCGTTCGGCACGGGCGAGGACGCCGTCTGCGCGCTCGCGACGCTGCCTGACGCTGACATCGTGGTCAACGCGCTCGTGGGCGCAGCCGGCCTGCGCGCGAGCCTTGCGGCGCTTTCTGCGGGCAAGGTGCTGGCGCTGGCCAACAAGGAGTCGCTCGTGGTGGGCGGCGATCTGATCATGCCGCTCGTGGCCAAGCTCGACGCTGAGCGCCGCGCCGCGGGCAAGGCGCCGGCGCATGGCCCTGCCGGCGCGCTCATGCCGATCGACTCCGAGCATGGCGCGATCTACCAGTGTCTGTTGGGCGAGAATCCCCGAGAGGTGGCAAAGCTGTGGGTGACCGCCTCGGGCGGTCCGTTCCGCGGGAAGAAGCGCGCCGATTTGGCGTACATCACGCCTGCCCAGGCGCTTGCGCACCCCACCTGGCACATGGGCCCCAAGATCTCTATCGACTCCTCGACGTTGATGAACAAGGGCCTCGAGGTCATCGAGGCGCACCATCTGTTCGCGATGCCCTACGACCGCATCGAGGTGGTCGTGCAGCCGCAGAGCGCCATCCACTCGATGGTCGAGTTTACCGACGGCAGCGTGAAGGCGCATCTGGGGACGACCGACATGCGCATCCCGATCCAGTTCGCGCTGAGCTATCCCGATCGTTGGGATGCGCCGGTCGAGCCGCTCGATTTCCGCACGCTTGGCTCGCTCGAGTTCGCAGCGCCCGACACCGACACGTTCCGCGCGCTCGATCTGGCCTATCACGCCGGTGGGGTGGGAGGTACCTTGCCCTGCGTCATGAACGCGGCCAACGAGGTGGCGGTAGCCGCGTTTCTCGAGGAGCGCTGTGCGTACCTGGACATCGCTGCCTGCGTCGAGGCGGCGATGGAGGCGCATGAGGCAGCAGGCGTGCAGCGCGTCGAATCGCTCGAGCAGCTGCTCGAGGTCGACGCGTGGGCGCGCGATACCGCGCGTGCGTGGTTGACGCGGCAGTAGGGATCGCGTGCGCCTGTCGCGTTGCGCATGATACGACGGCAAAGCAAAGGGCCCAGCTCCGATCGATCTCGGAGCTGGGCCCTTGGTACGTGCGCGTGCGCTGGCGCCGTGTGGGGTGCTTACTGCTGACCCTCGTACGTTGCCGAGGAAGCGAAGCCGTAGTACAGCGTCACGATGCTGGGGAAGAAGATGCCCAGGATCGCGCATCCAACGCCCTTGTTGTAGGCCTTTGCCATCTTGAACGAGGCGCGGATGTACCAGATGCCTGCGACGATGACGCCGATCGCGCCGATGACGCCCGCTGCGGTGGCATCGCCCGACGCGGCGCCGCCGCCGACGCCCGAGACGAGCGTGGCGATGAACCAGATCCAGAAGTTAGGCGTAGGATTTTCCCAGCTGATCTTGTAGGCGATGTAGATGTTGTAAATCGGGATGATCGACTTCCAACCCGGCTCTCCGGCCTTCGTGAACATCTGCCAGTAGGCGATGATGGCCAGGATATAGACGACGAGGGGGATAAGGAGGGGCGCAATGAGGCTGAGCCCGAGAATCCCTTCTGCAGTTTCAGTCATAATGTTCCTTTCTTTGCAAACTTTATTATGTCTAATCGTCTTCACTATTACTTTCGCCACAGTTTTGTGCAAGCTGTGGAGCGAGCGTCAACTAGACGTGAAACCTCGAGGTGAGGCGGCACGGGACGCGCGTCGCGGCGGCGGGCGGCATCATGCGGGGCGCTGCGTGGCGCGGTGGTGGGCGCAGCCCCGGGGTGTGGCAACGGAGCCCGCGCGGGCGCGAAATGTCGGATCCGTCTGCCAGTGCGAGAAAAAGGCACCGCTTTGCAGAATTGGGTCGATCTGCAACGATTGCGCGCACCTCGGATGCTTGCGAGATCCCTTTCGCCGGTCGCTTTGCGGACGGAAGGGCCCTCTTTGGCCTTTTTCCGTGGTTCGCGTCTACCTGAATCGTTGCGGATCGACTCGATTCTGCGCGACGCCCCGTTTTTGGCGCACTGGAGGGGCGCGCGTCGCGGCGGCGGGCGGCATCATGCGGGGCGCCGCGCCGCGCGACGTTGCCCGGGAGGTAGCGGGCGGCTGGAGTTATCGTGCGCATCGC
The DNA here is from genome assembly GCA_963601095.1 of Oscillibacter sp. MSJ-31. Lineage (GTDB taxonomy): Bacteria > Actinomycetota > Coriobacteriia > Coriobacteriales > Eggerthellaceae > Anaerotardibacter. The sequence continues at coordinate 27,924 of CAVCDZ010000059.1, forward strand.
GCTTTGCACAGTTCTCCTTCGTATAATGGCGACATGGATATTCTCATCATGATCATAGGGGCCACGGTCCTTCTGGGCTTTTTGGTCTTCATTCACGAGGGCGGCCACTACCTGGCGGCGCGCGCATGCAAGGTACGCGTCACCGAGTTCATGATCGGCCTGCCCGGCCCGTCGATCGGCAAAACCATCGGCGGCACGCGCTTCGGCGTCACGGCCATCCCGCTGGGCGGGTACGCGCGCATCTGCGGCATGGCGCCGCCGAGCAACAGCCCTCACTTGAAGCGCGTGCTGGGCTACGCCTATCGCAAAGGCACCGTCGTCATGGAAGACGTCGCGCACGACCTGATGCTTTCCAACGACGAAGCCTACGAGCTGCTCGAAGAGCTGGCCGATTGGGGCTCGCTTGCCCGCCCGCGCCGTCGCGATCACATCAACGTCTACCGCACGCCCGCCGTACCCGGCCATGCTGAAGGTGACCCGCGCCCGGCTGACGACCTCGAAGCCTTCTTTAAAAAGGAACAGTCGCAGCAGTACTGCACGCTGCCGTTTTGGAAGCGCTGCGTGATCTTGCTCGCCGGCCCTGGCGTCAACCTGCTGTGGGTGCTGCTCGTCTTCGTCGCGGTCTACACGATCATGGGCGTCGACATCCAGAACACGACGACCGGCGAGGTGTCGCACTTCAACGCCACGCCGATCCAGGCCATCGTCGGCGGCTTCAAGTACCTCGGCATGGTCGTCGGCGCTATCGTCTCGCTGTTCAATCCCGCGACAGCCGCCGAGACCGTGTCCCAGTCCACGTCGATCGTGGGTATCGCCGTCATGTCGAAGGGCGCGATCGAAGCGGGCTTCCAAGACACGCTCTTCTTCTCGGCGGTCATCTCCGCTTCGCTCGGCCTGATGAACTTGCTGCCCATCCCTCCGCTCGACGGCGGCCGGTTCGTGGTCGAGATCTTCCAGAAGCTGTCGCGCAAGGTCGTGTCCCTGCGCGCGCTGGGATATATGTCCACGGTGGGCATCCTCCTGTTCGCCGGGTTCTTCTTCATCATGCTCAACCAAGATGTGCAACGTTTCGTCTTCGGGAATTGGGGGTAGGCCATGTCGAGTGCTCCGAACCAGAACACGCGCCGTGTCATGGTGGGCTCCGTGCCGATCGGCGGCGGCGCGCCGTGCGCGGTGCAGTCTATGCTCAACCTGCCGCTTTCCGACGTCGAGGGCAACCTTGCGCAGATCGACCGCTTGGCGGAAGCGGGCTGCGAGCTGATACGCATCGCCGTGCCGCGCGCGTCTGACCTGGACTTTTTCGAGCAGATCTGCGCACGATCCCCGCTGCCGGTGATCGCTGACATCCATTTCAACGCCAAGCTCGCCATCGAGGCGGCGGCGCGGGGCGCCTCTGCCCTGCGCATCAACCCCGGCAACATCGGGGGGCTCGCCGCCACGGTGCCCGTGCTCGACGCCGCGCGCGCAGCGCACATCCCGATCCGCATCGGCGTCAACGCCGGCTCGCTCGACTCCGACCTCGCCGCGCGCAGCGATCTCACCCTGCCCGAGAAGCTCGCCGAGTCGGCGAGCATGTACGTCGCCTTCTGCGAGGAGCAGGGCTTCTCGGACATCGTGGTCTCGGCGAAGGCCCATGATGTGCGCACCACGGTCGCCACGTATCGCCTGCTTGCCGAGCGCATCCCCACCGTGCCGCTGCACATCGGCGTCACCGAGGCGGGCACGCTGTTCCAGGGACTGATCAAGTCGGCCAGTGGTCTGGGCATCCTGCTCGAGCAGGGCATCGGCGACACGATGCGCATCTCGCTTACCGACGATCCCGTCGAGGAGGTGCGCGCGTGCTGGACGCTGCTCTCGGCGCTCGGCCTGCGCCGGCGCAACCCCGAGCTCGTGAGCTGCCCGACGTGCGGGCGCTGCCAGGTGGATCTGATTTCGATCGCCAAGGAGGTCGAGGAACGCCTGCGCGACGTCAAGCAGCCGATCCAGGTGGCGGTGATGGGCTGCGTGGTGAACGGCCCGGGCGAGGCGGCCGACGCCGACATCGGCGTCGCGTGCGGCAAGGGCTCGGGCGTCGTGTTCTCCCACGGCAAAACCTTGCGCAAGGTTGATGAGGCGGCTATCGTTGATGTTCTCATGGAAGAGATAGGAAACAGGTAAATGGACGTTATGCGCTTGAGCGAGCAGTATGCTCCCACGTTGAAGGAAGACCCGGCCGATGCAGACATCGCGAGCCACCGCTTGCTGCTGCGCGCGGGCATGATCAGGAAGGTCACGTCCGGCGTGTACGCGTTTCTGCCGCTGGGCATGCGCGTGCTGGCCAAGGTCGAGAACATCGTGCGCGAGGAGATGGACGCCATCGGCGCCCACGAGATGCTCATGCCGGCCCTCCAGCCGGGCGAGCTGTGGCACGAGTCGGGCCGCTGGAACGACTACGGCCCCGAGCTCATGCGCCTGGAGGATCGCCACAACCGCGAATTCTGCCTCGGTCCCACGCATGAGGAGCTGATCACCTCCATCGTGCGCAGCGAGCTGCGTTCCTACCGCCAGCTTCCGATGACGCTCTACCAGATCCAGATGAAGTTCCGCGACGAGATCCGCCCGCGCTTCGGCCTTCTGCGCAGCCGCGAGTTCATCATGAAGGACGCGTACAGCTTCCACGCGACGCAGGAGTCGCTGCAGAAGACCTACGACGACATGTACGGCGCCTACGGCCGCATCTGCGAGCGCTGCGGGCTGGAGTACCGCCCGGTCGAGGCTGATGGCGGCCAGATCGGCGGCAGCGTGACCTGCGAGTTCATGGCGCTTGCCGATGCCGGCGAGGCCGAGCTCGTCTACTGCCCGTCCTGCGACTACGCAGCCGACACCGAGGCGGGCGCGTGCCATGCGCAGCCGACCGCCCATGAGGCGACCGCGTGCGAGAAGATCTCCACGCCGGGCGTGAAGACCATCGCCGCCCTCGCCGAGTTCTTGGGCATCGAGGAGTCCGCCACGGTCAAGGCCATGGTGGGCAAGGGCGCCGACGGCGCCGTCGTGGCGCTCTTCATCCCGGGCGACCACGAGCTCAACGAGATCAAGGCGGAGCGCGCGGTCCCCGGCTTCACGCTGTTGACCGACGAGGAGATCAAGGCCGCCAAGCTCCCGAAGGGATCCATCGGGCCGAAGAACCTGCCTGAGGGCATCAAGGTCATCGCTGATGCGAGCCTTGAGGCCATCGAGCGCTGGGTTGTCGGTGCGAACGAGGACGGCTACCACTTCGTTGGCGCCAAGCACGGCGAGGACTTCACGGTCGATGCCTGGGCCGACCTGTCGCTGGTCGCTCCCGGCGACCCGTGCCCGCATTGCGGCACGCCGCTTGAAGGCGCGCGCGGCATCGAGGTGTCGCAGGTCTTCCAGCTCGGCGACAAGTACTCCCGCGCGATGGACGCGGTCTACTCAGCTGAGGATGGCTCTGACCAGCACTTCTTGATGGGTTGCTACGGCGTGGGCGTGACGCGCACGCTGGCCGCCATCGTCGAGCAGCACAACGACGAGGACGGCATCATCTGGCCGGCATCGGTCGCCCCGGCGCATGTGTGCGTCATCCCGCTCACGGTGGGCGACGATGCGGTCTACCCGGTGGCCGAGCGCCTGGCTGAGAGCCTGGCGTCCGAGGGCTTCGAAGTCGCGCTCGACGACCGCGACGAGCGCGCGGGCGTGAAGTTCGCCGACGCCGATCTGATCGGCTGGCCGGTCCAGGTGGTCGTGGGCAAGCGCGGCATCGCCGAGGGCAAGGTCGAGATCAAGCGTCGCGGCGAGGCGGAGAAGACGTCCATCCCGCTGTCAGCCGTCGTCGAGGGCCTCGCGTTCATGAAGCGCATGATCAAGAAGAACAAGGGCGCCCGCCCGTTCCCGTTCTAAGGGTGCCTATCCCTCACGATGGGATCTTCTCGCAACAACAAACCTGAGCTGCTTGCTCCCGCCGGAGGGTGGGAGCAGCTTTTCTATGCCCTCCATTTCGGGGCCGATGCCGTGTACCTGGCCTGCGATCGCTTTGGGCTGCGTCAGCGGGCGAGCAACTTCTCGCTTGACGATCTGCCGCGGGCGGTCGAGACGGCGCATGCGGCGGGCGCGCGGGTCTACGTGACCTGCAACGCGTACGCCCACGACGCCGATTTGGCCGATCTGCCCATGTACGCCCAGGCCATGGAGCGCGCCGGGGCGGATGCCGCGATCGTGAGCGATCTGGGCGTGCTGGCCGTCGTGCAGGAGCATGCGCCGTCGCTTACCCTGCACGTCTCGACGCAGGCCTCGGTGTCCAACGCGGCCGCCGCGCGTATGTGGTATCGCCTTGGCGCGCGCCGCGTGGTGTGCGCCCGCGAGATGTCGCTCGCCGAGATCGCGGCGATGCGCGCTTCGGTGCCCGACGATCTGGAGATCGAGGCCTTCGTGCACGGCGCGATGTGCATGGCGGTATCAGGTCGCTGCCTGATCAGCGATTACATGACGGGGCGTCACGCGAACAAGGGGCAGTGCACCCAGCCGTGCCGTTGGCGCTACGACCTCGTCGAGCCGTCGCGTGCCACCGAGCGCTTCAGCATCGAGGAAGACGCGCAGGGCACCTATCTCTTGAATTCCAAGGACCTCAACATGCTCGCCCACCTCGATGAGCTGGCGGCAGCGGGCGTCGATTCGCTCAAGATCGAGGGGCGCGTCAAGAAGGCGTTCTACGTGGCGACCGTCACCAACGCGTATCGCCAGGTGCTCGACGGGGGAGATCCCACGACGTGGGAGCGCGAGCTCGAGATCATCTCGCACCGCCCATATTCGACGGGCTTTTACTTCGGGGATGCCGAGCAGTCCGCTGATGACGACGTCTACGTCCAGCTCTACGACTGGGTGGGCGAGGTCGTCGGCTCGTCTGCCGTCGGCGCGGCGGATGCGGGCCGCTGGCGGGTGGAATGCCGCTGCCGCAACCGCTTCTATGCCGGCGATGAGCTCGAGGTGTTAAGCCCCGGCGCTCCGGTGCGCCGCCTTGTGGTCGAGGACTTGGTCGAGGTGTTCGACGAGGGCGCAAACGTGCCGGTTGAGAAGGCAAGCCGTGCGATGGGCCGCTACACCTTTACCTGCGATCTGCCGCTTGCCCCGCGCGACATCCTACGCGTGCGTCGCAAGGACCCGGCGCGCAAGAACTGAGCTGCGCCTGTTTGCGCAGGGCGGCTCGCGCACGACGCGGTGGGCGCCGCGCTCGGCAACGCCCTGCGGCGCGGCGAGCCGTTGGCGTTTGCCTCTTTGCTCCCTCAAGATAACCGTGACGGTTGCGCAACCGTCCGCTTCGACGCAGCGCCGATCGTCTATCATCGAGAAAGCGGGCGTTGCTCGCGAGGACCACGGGGATGATCGGAGGATCTATGGGACGACAATCGGATGAGGCGCTGGAGCTTGCCGGCGTTGACGAGCTGGCGACGTATCTGATGGGAGCGCATTCGGCGTTTATGCAGTGCGGGGACCAGACGTACTACCTGACCGACGCGAACGACATCTACTGGCGCGCGCAGGACACCAACTGCCTCAACGAAAAGGACCATTTCATCGACTGCAGCGAGCTGGTCGCCTCGGTGCGCGACTTCATCGACCTGCCGTTTGTGGATGGGGAGCGCTCCATTCGCGACGTGTTCGGCGAATCGACGTTCTATTCGTCCGTCAAGATCGAGGGGCAGGGGACGCCGGTCGTCGTGGTCTAGCCGTTGCCGTTGGCCAGGCGCGTGAGGGGTGAGAGCGCGTGATCGTGGGTGCTGCGATTGGCAGTCCTGCGTCGCAGAAGTTTTTGAAATCACCTCTTGACCCACGTGTGGGGTGACGGTATTCTAGACAACGCACTTCGGGGCATTAGCTCAGCTGGGAGAGCGCATGGCTGGCAGCCATGAGGTCAGGGGTTCGATCCCCCTATGCTCCACCATAGGAGAATTAGACGAACACCGTTTCAACTGGTGTTCGTCTTTTTTTGGCGGCGTGAAATTGTCGCCGTAATAGTCAAAAGCGAAGTACAACCGCACTTCGGCTTTGTCGATCTGCACCGCCCGCACAAACATTGTTAGGATTTCTTGCGGGTTCATTTCTTCGGCTACATTGTCTAGCCAGTCCATCAATTCCGAAAAGCCCGGTTCAATGTTTTCATTGGCCTTGGCTATCTGATATTCGGTTTCCAACGCATCTTTGCGGGCTTTCAAATCCTCAATGCGTTCTTTGCCGCCCGGTGGCGCTATGCCGTCTTCGATGGCTTGCCAGATTCGTTCAAACGCGGCATCAATCCTTTTTATTTCCTTGCGTAGGCGCTCGCTTTCAAGCGGCGCATCTTCCATGGTGGCTTCATAGGTTGCCATGCCGTCGGCAATGCGCTTGCGCACGTCGGGGCGCTCTAGGGCGCATATGGTCATGTCCACTATGGCATCTTCCAAAATGTCGCGCCTGAACGTGCGCTTGCACTTCTTGCACTTGTAATAGGCATAGACCGTGCCACTCTTGCCGGTGCCAGACGTTCCGGCAAGAGTGTTGCCGCATTCTGCGCAATAAAGCTTGCCGGTTAGCGGCCATTCTGCGGCGTGGTCTACGCGGCGGCGCGGGCGCGGATTCCCTAAGATGCTTATTAGCATATCTTGTTCAGCTTTCGGCCAGAGCGCGGGCATTCCACCTTCAACCACGTGCCCGGCGTAGCTATACGTGCCGCCATTTTGCGGGCGCAACAACAGCTTCTTTGCGCGATCATGGTTAATGGGCTTTCCCTGACGTGTGCGCACGTTTGCAACAGCCCTGACCACTTCGGCGATTATCGAACCTGCAAACACCATGTTTTTCATTTTGTGCAGCACCGCAGCTTCGCGGTCATTGATAACGTAGCGCCCTTCTACAATGTCCCAACCGTAGAGCGTGCGGCCATTCGCCATGCACCTTTGCGCGTTCTTCTGTATGCCGTCAATGATGCGTTCGCTGTCTATGGCGCTTTCCCATTCGGCCAGCACTTCGAGCATTCCCAATTGCAGAACGCCAGCCGAACCGCTGGCGATTTCCTCACCGGCGTAGAGAATTTCAACACCGGCTTTGCGCAGCATGATGCGCGTTAGCGCCATTTCGTCACGGTTTCGCATGATGCGCGGCACCTTGTAGATCACCACGTAATCAAACAGCCCTAACCGGGCATCGTTCATCATCTGTTTGTATTCGCGCCGGTCAGTGTTGCGCCCCGTCTTGGCGTAGTCCGCATATATCTTCACCAGTTCAAGGCCGTTTTCAGCTATGTAGCGGGTGCCAGCGTCAACCTGTATTTCGATGCTTTCCGACCGTTGGTTGTGTGACGAAAAGCGGGCGTATATAGCCGCTCTACGTTTGACCATGATAAAATCACCTTGCCTATTTGGTATTGCCCCGCGCCAGCCGTCAAACCTGCGCGGGGTTTTTCTATTGTTCGGGAATCGTGATTGTGTCTGACAGACCAAGAACGAAATCAGCGGAGCAATGAAGCAGGTTAACTAGCAACCTGATTTCCTCACCATTGGGCGCACGTTTCCCGCTTTCCCAACGTGAAATAGTCTGTTTATGCACGCCGATTGCTTCCGCTACTTGATCTTGATTCAAGCCAGCGGCTTTGCGTGCAATCGCTATACGCGAACCAATCAGGCGTTTTACATTTTCGTTATCCATTTGCCTAACCTTTCCCGCTTGTGAGCCTTGCGGATAATTGTATACAAAATATTGTTGACGCGCTAGACCGTTCGGCTTATTATCTAAACCACAAAGTAAGCCGTTTGGTTTATTTTGGAAACACAAAGGCTTATACGAGCAGAAAGAAAGGGGGTAGGAATTATGGGCAACTATCGCAAAGCACGCGAGCGCAAGGGCTATACCGCCCAAGAAGCGGCAACGCGCCTTGGCGTATCCATCACCACGCTTGGTTCATGGGAGAACGGGAAAACGTCACCCACTGCGCAACGCCTGATTCAGCTTTGCAAGTTGTACGAATGCACGGCAGATGAATTGCTAGGCATCGTGCCTTTTGCAGCAGCTTAACGGGCATCGGTCTAGCGCGTTGGTTCTAAGAAAGGAGAAAAACCAATGACCAAACCACGACCGAAAGCGGAGGTTAACCACCATGAAAACCACCGCTAAAACCATTGGTTACAACGATGGTTTGCGAGGAACCCGGCGGCAAGCTGGACGCAGTGCAAATGGCTTTCTTTCAAAGCCTTGCAACCGCTTTACGATGCCGCCCCAGAAACGAAGCAACCGCACGGCTGGTACCCGCACGGTTGCGCGTCAAAAATGCGGACAGCAATTTGACGAAGAAATCTTAGCACGTTGGCCGCGCCTTTGGCAGCGCATCGCCGTTGGCGCTCTGCTGGCGCTCACAATGTCCGGCATTCTGCCCATGGCCGTTGCCGCTTTCCAAATTTGGCTTGGCGACACCTACGGGCTTGGGCTGACGGCTCTTTGCCTTGCCGCTGACGCTGCCGTGATCGTGTGGCTGGTGGTGCGGCATGGGTAGGCAAGCCATTTCGCAGCCGCCGCACAGCGCTTCCATGGACGTTCACGGCTTCTGGAACGCCTACATAGACCAAGGCGGCGGCGTTCGCGTGCGGCATCCGCTGCCGATTCGGTGGAACGCGCCCATTGACGAAGCCGAAGCGGCTTTCAGGCAGCTTCTAAAGCGGCTGGAAAGTCGCGGTGAACTATGAACGTCGATGACTACACGCAGCCCGTGGAAGCCGTCATAGCCCAAGAACGCGCCTTTGTGTTCCCGGTGCCGCTCAAAGCCGAAAGCTACCGCGAATTGTTCAACGAGTGGTTGCGGGTCAATCCCAAGGCGGCGCACGAAATTGAGTTGACGGCGCTTGCCATTCACCGGCGCGGCTTGCGGGTGTCCACGAAGTACCTAATTGAGCGCGTGCGCTACGAGAGCGCTTACAGGCTTGTAGCGGTGCCCTACACCGACCAGCACGGCATCACGCACCACTACAGCATCAACAACACAGTTACCCCGCTGCTTGCGCGGTGGCTGCTGGAAAACAACCCCGACTTGCGCATAGAGACGCGCAAATCCATGTTCGACAGGAAGGACGAAAAGAAATGATGACCAACACGAAGAAAGCCAAAGAGCGCATCACGGACACTTTCGCGCTGCTTGATTGCGTGGGTGCCGATGTTGCCATAGTCAACGCCGACACCGGCGAAACCATCAAGCTTGATTCAACGGCGCTGTTCGCCGGTCTGCAAGCCGGTTTGGTTCTCGCGGCGGCGATCATCGAAGAACCCAAGTTGACCGAGCAGCGCCAAATGGCCGCTGTCACCGGCAGCATCAAGCAAGCTGGCGCAATCTACCTTCGCCGCAAGGACAGCAAGCACGACGAGGTAGCCGCGAGGGTTGCCGCAATGCACGCCGAAGCAGAGGGGTGCGAAGATGCCTAACGCAAGCGAACTTGCGCAAGACCGCTTGGCGTACTTCCCGCACGATTCCAACGCGTCCAATGACATTAAGTGCCAGCGCCTTATCAGGCGGCTTGGTTGGAGCGGCTACGGGCGTTGGTGGCGCGTGTGCGAACTTCTGGCATCCAACAAAGGGCACGTAATCCCGTTCAGCACCGAAGAAGATAAGTTGATCTTGGGTGACGTGCTGCAATTCGGCGACGGCTCCAACTTCTGCGAACTGCTTTGCATCGAAGAGGTTACGG
>CAVCDZ010000059.1:37631-70746 GCA_963601095.1 Oscillibacter sp. MSJ-31
AGGTTACGGCGTTCGTAGATCAGTTGCTAAGCATCGGGCTTTTGCAGACCGATGAAAACGGGTGCTTGGAAAATCCCCGGATGCACGAAAACGCGCTTAGTTTCGGCAAGAAACGTGCAGCCGGACGCAAGGGCGGCAGACCGCGCAAAAACCCACAGCCAAACCAAAACGCCTGATAGACCCATGAAAAGCGCGAGAACGAAAACCACACGGAAAACCGAGGGTTTCCGATATGCAAAACCGACCATTAAAAAACTGCGAAAGCAATATCTATGTCTAAGTCTATGTCTAGGTCTAAGGGATTCGGTTTCGGTCATAAAACCGAAACCGAAACCGAATCCCTGTTGCTTGTGGCATTGACTAACAAGAAAGTTTCTCTTTCTTGGTTCTTCTTTCTGGGCATGAAATCGCTTTCGCGTTCCTCAAAGCCTGATTTTGCAGTTTTCAACGCGTTTTCCACAAAGTTTTACACATTCGGCAAGATTGGAGGTTTTGACCATGCCAGTTCATTACGAAAACCACGTTAAGACGCGGGAATGCCCGAAGTGCGGCATTCAACGTCCGCTTGATTGGTTCGCCAACGAGGGTGAACCGTGCTGGAAGTGCAAGAACCTTGCATGGAAGGACAAGCGCACGCCCGAAGATGGCTTGCTTGGCTCCATCAGCAAGCGCCACGGAAAGCACGCGAAGGGGGCTTGTGATGACCTTATCGGATAAGTTGACGCGCGATCAGGTGCGCGACGCTATAACGGCCAATCTGACCTATTCGCAGATTCAGCCCAACGACATTAGGGCGCTTGAAGGTTTCCTTTGCATCGAATACGCACACCATGAGCGCATGGGCGAGCATATGGAAATGCGCCCTAGCTATCGCAAGGCTACGCAGCCGGTAATCAACCCGGCATCTACGGGCGGCATTGAAGATGCCTACTTGCGCGTTTCGGGATTCTACTTTTCGGGGCGTGAAGCGGTCAGCTTCAACGCAGACGGCTTCATAGGCATTGCCGGTTGGGCTGATGACACGAACGTGCAGCCGTTTCTAAGGGCACTCATGCGATGGCTCAAAGAGTGGATGGGATGCGCACGCGGGGTACCGCGCAGCGCGATTGCCGACCCGGCGGCATACGCTGCCGCACTTGCTTGCTAGGGGGGGGTATCTCATGGGACTTTTCAACGCACGCGCAGCGGCAAAAGAAGTGGCGGCGCAGATAGAGCAGCCGGACATGAGCGCCGCCGAACTTGAACAGATGGTTTATGCGACCTACCAAGAAAAGCTTGATCTTGCGAAGCAGCTTGACACCGCGAAAGCCCGCATTGAATCGCTTGAAGAGACGTTGCAGGAAAAGACAACGAAGCTTAGGGCGGCGGAAGAGTTCGCGCGGCAAAGCGAATCAGAGCGGAAAAGCACCGCTTCAAAAATTGAGCCTTTGGAGCAGAGCAAGAAGCAGCTTCAAGCCAACTTGAAGCAGGAAAAGGCACGCGCTGCCACGCTTGAAGTGCGGATTGAGGAATTAGAGAACGCCAGCCGTGGCCGCATGGCGGCTTACCGGCGTGAACTGATTGAGGAAATGCAGCGGCAAGCCGTCTGCGCAAGCGGTGGTTGGTCAAAAGCCCGCGTTCTTGGATTCCTGGGCGGTTTCCTGCCGGAAACGGAAGAGGTCACTTCATACGACGGCAGCTTTATTGAGGAATACGACAGCGAGCCAGAGCCGCGCAGAAGCGCCAAAAAGGCGTAAAGGGCTACAGATACCCACAAAACACCGAAAGACGGCCACAGCGGCCACGAGAACCGCGAATGCGGCGAAATCTAGGAAGGTCAGAAGATGGCAAAAGACACTTGGCCGGATTTGAGCACCCGGCAAGGCTTCATTGAAGCCATTGAGCAAGCAGGGCAGTACATACGCGACCACGCAAGCAATCTGCTTGGAGAGTACCCAAGCTTGCTTTGCGAGTTCGACATAACCGCGCGTTTCCGCTTCGATGCCGTGCCTACCGTGGAGATCAGGCGCGAACACATAGCGGCACCACTGGGCGAATACCAGCAACGCCGCGCGGGCGCTGACAGCGTGGAAAAGGTTTGCCGCGATATGTACCGGGAAATCATCGACCACGACGCGAAGCACCCGGACGAAGTACCGCCAGCAGATGACAAACGTGCCTTGTACGGCGACCGGCTGCGGGCGCTGGGGGTGGCGCTATGAGCGACGTTAGCTTGCAGCAGATCGAAGCCGCCAAAGATGCGGTTTCACACCCTAGCCACTACACCAGCGGCGGCATTGAGTGCAAGGACGCTATGGCGGCAATGATGGGCACGGGCTATTGCTTGCAGCCGTGCGCCAACGACGGCAAGGCCGTGAACCTTGCGCCCATAGCGCTTTATTGGTGGGGCTGCGCATTCAAGTACCTATGGCGCTGGGTTCGCAAGAACGGCGTTCAAGACCTGAAAAAGTGCAAGCAGTGCATTGATTTTCTGATTGAGGAAATCGAGCCGAAAACCACCACCGAAACCAAAGGTTTTTGATATGGATAACAAACGCGAAAAGATCATTGAGCGCATCAAAAAGCTTATGGCGGTTGCAGAGGACAGAGGGGCAACCGAGCATGAAGCGGCAGCGGCGGCGCTCGCGGCTCAACGCCTGATTGTGCAATACGACGTTGAGCAATGGGAGATTCACACCGCCGAGGAAGAACCCATTGAAGAGGTTTACGCAAGCCACGCCCCGCGCCGGTGGCGCTGGCACCTTGCACGCGTGATAGCGCCCGCATTCCGCTGCAAATACCTTGAAACGACCAAGAGCGCGTTTCATAAGACGAATTGGCGCAATGAACACATGATAACCTTCTACGGCTACAAGACCGATGCCACGGCGGCGGCAATGACGTTTAATACCCTGTACAAAATCGGCAACCGCCTTGCTTCCCGGTATTCTCGCGGCGCAGCATACGGCACCTATAACGCCTACGTCGTGGGTTTCGTTGCAGGTATCGCGTCAGAGTTGGAGAAGCAGACCGAAGCGCTGATGATCGTTGTTCCGCCAAAGGTCAAGGAGAAGTACGAAGAGCGGTTTAACGGAATCAAGGGCGTTGACACCACCTTGAAGCTTGGGTGCGGGTGGGACGCTCACAACGCCGAATCGCAGGGCTTCATGGATGGCCGCGAAGCGGTCAGGTCACACCGATTTGAAGAGCCTGAAACCGAGTACGTGGCAGATGCCCCGGCGCTGATGGGTGCATGACATGAGCGCTTGCAAGGTCAAATGGAGCAAGGCGCGTGAAGTCTGGTACGCACGCCCCTACCTTGGGCAAACGCCAGAAGGTAAGAAGATTCAGCCCTATAGGGAGTTCCCGGCGGCGCACGACGAAGCGGAAGCGCAGGAAATGGCTAACGCTTGGGCGGCTCACCTCACGGCTGACGGTCTGGTAGCAAGTGCGCTGATTGCCGACCTGCTGGACGATTACACGGCCATGAGGGAGCGCAACGGCGCAAGCCCTAGCAGCGTGCGCAGCTATAGGCTGTTCGCCAAATACGCCCGGAAGTACCTTGCAACCTCAAACGCTCGTGATTTGCGCGTCGCCGACTTCAACCGCTACGAACAACGCTTGATGGTGCCAAAGGAACTAGGCGGGCAAGGCTTGTCCCGCAATAGCGTTATCAACGTCCACAACTTCATGCGCGGCGCATATAAGTTCTTCGTGAAAGCGGGCATATGCGACACAAACCCGATCATTGACGTTGAGAAGCCAAGCCCCGAACACCACGAAGCGCAAGCGCTCAACATCGGCGATTTCCGCAAGCTGGACGCGCAGTTAAAACCACTGCTGAAACCAGAGGTTTTGAACAAGCGAACGTGGCGCAAGGCGCTGAACGCCTTTGCCGCGTGGTTCTCGCTTAGAACCGGCATGAGGGTTGGCGAGGTGTGCGCGTTGCGTCCGGGCGAGATTTACCGGGCGGCAAAATACGTCCACGTAGGCGGCACCGTCATTGAGAAGAAGGGCGAGAAACCCTACAGGCGCGACGTTACCAAAGGCCGCAAGTGCCGCAACATCGGCATTACCACAAGCGACATTGAAACCATTGATGCGTTCATGGAACTTCTCCGGTTGTTCTGCGGCGATCTGCCGAGCAACGCGCCTTTGCTCACGGTTGACGGCGGCTATCTTCGCCCTAACAGCGTTTCACGCGCATTCACGACGTTTGCCGGAAAAATCGAAATGCCGCAAGGCTTCGTCTTCCACGACTTGCGGCACACACACGCAACGTGGCTTCTGACCCACGGCGTAGACCTGAAAACCGTTTCGGAGCGATTGGGGCACGCGGACGAAGCAACCACGCTTCGCATCTACGCCCACGTCTTGCCGGGGCGCGACGCATACGCCGCAAGCGTCTTCGAGCAAGCGGCCATGGAAGCCACGGCAGACCTTGAAGAGGTGTTGCAATGAAGTTGCAATGGCGCATTTTGAACGCGCACCGCGCACCACCGTAAACGCGCAGGTGCGACACCGAAAAGGCTTTCAAGACAAACAGCAAGTGACTGATAAGAAGTAATTATCAAGCACATTAGAAGAAAGAGGGTAAAACGATGGTTCCCGAACTGACCAAAGAACAGAGGATTGCCAACCTTGAAAAGGCAAAGCAGATGCGCAAGGAACGCACCGAGTTGCGCAGCCAGCTTGCAAGCGGCGTGCTGACCGTCTGCGATCTAATCAACCTTGCAGGGCGTGGCGACAAGGCGGCATCTGGTATGCGCGTGAAACAGATGATTAGCGCCCTTCCGGGCTACGGCTTCAAGAAGACGCAAGCGCTTATGCACGCGTTGAGCATCGCCGACAGCAAGCGCGTTGGCGGTCTTGGCGTGAAGCAAGCCCACGCGCTCATTGAAAAGCTGGACGGGGTGGCGCTATGAGCCTGAACACCTGCACCATATCCGGCAATCTTGGCAAGGCCGCTGAACTTCGGTACACGAACAGTCAACTAGCCATAGTCACGTTTTCGGTGGCCGTGAACGAACGCGCGAAACAGGCGGACGGAAGCTATCAGGACGTGCCGCATTGGTTCGATTGCGTCATGTTCGGCAAGCGTGCCGAAGCCCTGCAACCATACCTTGCAAAGGGCACCAAGCTTGCATTGGCTGGGCACCTTCGGCAGAACAAATGGGAGAAGGACGGGCGGCAGTATTCGCGCGTTGAAATCATCGTGGACGAAGTGGAGTTGATGAACACCCGCCGCGAAGCCCAAGCGCCGGAAGCCATGCCGCCGCAAGCCGTGGAAGCTGCCAGCGTCTATGACAGCGACATACCGTTTTAGGGGCAATCAATGAGCCTTGAAGACTGCGAGAACCGGGGCGCGGTGCTGGACGGCAAGAAGTGCTTTTGCACACCTTGGAACTGCTGGACTAACTGCCTTGAAGTCGGGCATTGCGTCTATGAGAAATGCCGCAAGCCCAAGCAAGCAACGCTATTTGACGAAAGCGAGATTGAAGAATGATTGGACGCAAAATGAACGTGAGACTTTCGGACGGCGCGGAACTGCCGCGCTATGCGCATGAGGGTGACGCGGGGCTAGACCTTCGCATTACCCATGACGTGACACTAGAGCCGGGGGCGCGTGCTACCGTTGGCACGGGTCTTGCGGTTGAGATTCCGCAAGGGTGCGTGGGGCTGGTGTTCCCGCGAAGCGGCCTTGCAAGCAAGCACGGCATCACGCTTTCAAACAGCGTGGGCGTGATTGATTCGGGCTATCGTGGCGAGATCGGCGCAACGCTGCTGAACCAGTCGGACGAAACCACCACGCTTGATGCGGGCACGCGCGTTTGCCAGCTTATCGTTATGCCGTTCGTTCCGTGCGAGTTGGTGCCCTGCGAAGAGTTGACCGAGACGGAGCGCGGGGCGGCTGGCTTCGGCAGCACCGGCATTGCGTAGGTGAAGCAATGAGAGCGCAAGAATACTTCGAGGGCATACGGGAAACCGTCGTTGAAATTGAGCGCTCAAAGGAAATGTTGGAACGGCTCAAAGCTTCCGAGGGCGCGAAGGTTCAGCGCTACGGTGAGCAGCAGGGCAACGGCAACAGCGATGCAATGGACAGGGTAAACCGGCGCATTGAGTTTGAGCAGAGATTACAACGCAGAATCAACGAAGCATCGGAAATGCTGGACGAAGCAACCATGCTGCTTTACGGCGACGATGACCACGGCGGCTTGGCGAAGCTTAAAGGCAACCGCTACGCCGACGTGCTTTGCATGGCGTATTGCCAAGGGATGCCATGGAAGGAAGTTGCCGAGGTCATGCGCTGTTCGGTGAAGTGGTGCCGTGAACTGTCGGGCGCGGCGTTCGCCTATATCGACGGCGTAGGCTTCGCGCACATTCGCACCGCATGAGAAATTGACACTTCCCATCACTTCCCATGTTGTGCTAAAGTTCGCTAAGGTGGTTAGAACTATGCAAAGCGTCACGGACTTAGAGCCGTGGCGCTTTTTCTTTTGGGGTGGTGGCGCATGGCTAAACCGTTTAGTGACGCGTTCTATCATTCCAAGGCTTGGGAGCGTGCGCGGGAAGACGCGCTAAAGCGAGATAGCTACTTGTGCCAACGCTGCCTTGCCGGTGGAGAGATCACACCGGCAACGATGGTTCACCATATCGAAGAACTGACACCGGCCAACATCGACAACCCGGACATTGCTTGCGGCCTTGATAACTTGGTCAGCCTTTGCGACCTATGCCACAAGAAAACGCACGGGTGGGCGCGTGCCGGTGCGACCCGTCAAGGGCTTGCGTTTGATGCCGACGGCAACTTGATTTGCCTAGCCGAATGATCGGCGCGACGAGAAACGCAAACCAAAGAAAAAATTACCGAACACAAAACAGCAGGTCAGGGCGGCGGGCAATCCCCCCGGTTTGAATCTGCGCAACGATTCCTTGGGCACCAACGCCGGGAGTCAATTTCTTTCGCGTGCCGACTTTTCAAAGGGGGGTGGTCTTGTGCAGAAGCAAAAACTATGCGATAGTTCGCAAGTTTCGGGCGAAGTTGGCAAAAGTAAGCCGAAGCGCAAGCCCGCTTCCATGCAATCGCGTGTCGAAAGCGAGGTGCGCAACCTTCAACGCATCACGAAGGACGCAATACCAGACGAGAAGCGCAAAGTTGTGTTGCCGATGCTCCACAACATCGCGTTTCTGAAAGTCAAGCTTGACGAAGCGCGGCACGAACTGCTTTATGAAAGCATCTTCACCGAGTATGACAACGGCGGCGGTCAATCGGGCTTGCGAGAGCATCCCGGCTTTTCCGCTTACAACAAGCTATTCACTACGTTTCAGCGTGGCATCAAGCAGCTTTGCGATCTGATGCCGACCGGCGCGGCGGCTGCTGATGCGCTCACGGATTACCTAGCTGAAACGCGCTATGACTAAGGCCGCTAAGGCTGGGCGGTGCGAGAAAGCTATACGTGAATACTTCGGCGGCGTGCTTGACGGGTCTATAACGGCGTGCCGCAAGATCAAGCAGGTAGCTGCAAAGATTCTGCGCGGCATGGACAACAAAGACCCGCTTTATCCGTACCATTTCCGCGAAGAGTACGCGAGCAAGCACGTTAACTTCATTGAGCGCTTTTGCCGCCTACCATCCGGCAAGCTTGGGCACGCTTTCAAGCTGGAATTGTTCCAACTTGCCATTCTGTCCGTGATTTTCGGCTTCGTAGACGCAGAGGGCTTGCGGCAGTACCGTGAAGTGCTTTGGGTCATGGGCAGGAAGAACGGAAAGACCGCGCTTGCGTCCGGCATCGAAATTGACTTGCAGGTGAACGATGACGAGGGCGCACCAGAGGTCTACAACGTGGCGACCGCCCACGATCAGGCAGCTAAGGGCTTCAACAACGCTTGGCGCATGATTAAAACGTCCCCGGCGCTGTCAAAGCATATCCGCAAGCGCGTAAGCGACCTGTATTGCGATTTGAACATGGGCACCATCAAGGCGCTTAGCGCGAACACGAACCACCTTGACGGCTTGGACGTGTCGGGCGCGATCATTGACGAGTTGGCGGCCATGCGAAACCGCGACTTGTACGACCTGACCATACAAGGCACGTCGGCGCGTAGGCAACCGCTTGTGTTGGAGATCACAACAAACGGCTTCGTCCGCGCTGGCATCTTCGATGCGCAATACCAGTACGCCGCCAAGTGGCTTGACGGTCAGGCAACCGGCGTTGACGCGGAGCGCTTCATTGCGTTCATCTACGAATTGGACGAACGCGACGAATGGGAGCATGAACCGGCGTGGGTCAAGGCCAATCCGGGCTTAGGCACCATCAAATCACTGCCAGCGCTTCGCAAGAACGTGAGCAAGGCGAAGAACGACCCTACGTTTCTGCCGACGCTGCTTGTTAAGGATTTCAACCTGATTGAGAACCAAAGCCAAGCTTGGCTTACGTGGTCAGAGATACACAACGACGCGACCTTTGACCCGTCGGACGGCTTCACCTACGCGATTTTGGGCGTTGACGCTTCGGACACAACCGACCTGACGGCGGCGTGTCTGCTCATGCAGCGCCCGAACGACCCGCACATATACGCGCTGCACATGGCGTGGATTCCGCAACGTGCGCTAGAGCAAGCGGAGCGCGAGGGGCGGCGCGGCGGGCGTGACGGCGTGCCATATGATGCGTGGATTGCCAACGGCTACTTGCGCACGTGCCCAACGCCCATTATTGATAAGCGCGTCGTGCTTGATTGGGTGGCCGAGGTTCAACAGAAATACGGCATCTATGCCGTTGCTTGCGGCTATGACCCGTGGCATATGCGCGACGTGCCGACCGTGGAAGCTTACGAAGGTTACTTCGGCGCTGACTACTTCCGGCGCGTCGTGCAGGGTGCGCAAACCCTGTCAATGCCCATGAAGGAACTACGGGCGCTTTACCGGGAGAACCGAATAGTTGACAACGCCAACCCAATTGCGGAGTGGTGCCGCTCAAACGTGGCCGTCAGATCGGACGCGAACGGCAACATTGCGCCGGACAAGAAGAACCAAGACCCGCGCAACCGCATTGACGCATGGGCGGCGGAGTGTGACGCGTTCGTAGTCCTTAAAGACATGGCCGACGAATACCAATCAATGATAGGGGGCTGAAACCTTGGCAAGACTGAAACCGCGCTTGCGCTCAATGTTCGATTCCGTGTTTCACGGCAAGCAGATGCAAGCCGTAAACGGCTACTTCTCAACGTTCACGGCCTACCAACCAAGCTTCACCACTTGGACGGGCGGCATTTACGAAGCGGAGTTGACGCGATCAATCATCGAGAGCGGCGCGAACCACGCAAGCAAGCTGAAACCAGAGGTAAGCGGCACCGCGCAGAGCCACGCCACGGCTTCGCTGGCCTACCAGCCCAACCCGTGGATGACAACGCCGCAGTTCATCAAGCGCATTTACACCATGTTGCAGGTGAACGACACGGCGTTGATTATTCCGCTGTTCGCCGATGACAACACAACGCACGTTGGCTATTACCCGGTGTTGCCGAGCAAATGCACGGCCTATGACGTGGGCGGCGAACTTTGGTTGAAGCTTGACTTTCCGACTTCTGAAAGCGTGTACGTGGAATGGTCACGCGTCGGCGTTATGACGCGCCACCAGTACCGAAGTGACCTTTTCGGCGACGGCACCAACGTGCTTAATCCAACGCTAGAACTGATGCACGCGCAGACCGAAGGGGAAATGAACGCCATTAAGCAAGGCGCTTTCATCCGCTTCATAGGCAAGTTGAGCCAGAACCGCAACGACAAGGACAGGGAACAGGCCGCAAAGGACTTCAACAAGCAGCTTGACCCGTCCAACGCGGGCGGCATCGCCGTGTATGACCGCATCTTTGACGATGTGAAGCAGATTACGCCGTCAAGCTACACGGTTGACGCGGCGCAGATGGAGCGCATCGAGAAGAGCGCCTATAGGTTCTTCGGAACCAACGAAGATGTGGTGCTGAACAAGGCGAACGAGGACACCTATAACGCGTTCTACGAAGGGAACATTGAGACGTTCGCCGTTCAGCTTGGCTACGTGCTAACCGCGATGACCTACAGCAGGAACGAGATTGCCCACGGAAACGAAATCATGTTTTCGGCAAACCGCTTGGAGTTCGCCAGCAACACCACGAAGCTTGCCGTTTCAACGGCGCTTTTCGACCGTGGAATCTGGAACGGAAACCAAGTTGCCGACGTGTTCCAATCGCCGCACTACGAGGGCGGAGAGCGCCACGTAATCCGTGGCGAGTATATCGACCTTGGGTTGATTAGCGAGCATACGGCAGAGCAAGCCGCGAGCGCCGCGCAGACCAACGCCAACATTGCGCTTTCGGAGCAGATAGGCGCACCAAAGGACAAGGGACAAGGGGGCAACGATGCCAAGCAAGCCGAATGAAAGACAGTACCGAACATTGACCGCCACGCTCGCGCCGCTCAAACGCGCAGACGAGGGCGGCGAAGAGCCGAAGAAGCGCTTTGACAGTGATTACTACGTCGAGGGCTACGCAAGCACGTTCAATGACCCCTACCCCATCTATTGCGACTTCGCGGGCAACGAGTATTTGGAGATCATCAGCCCCGATGCTTTCCGCGAAGCCGATATGTCGGACGTGATTTTGCAGTACGACCACGAAGGGCGCGTGTACGCCCGCACAAGTAACGGCACGCTGCTTATCGAGCCGGACGAACACGGCTTGTTCATCGCCGCCGACCTGTCGCGCAGCCAAGCATCGCGCGAACTTTACGAAGAGATAGCCGCCGGACTTATCACGCGTATGTCATGGGCGTTCACCGTGGCCGCTGACGAGTTCGACAGGGAAACCCGCACCACCACTATTACGCGGGTCAAAAAGGTTTTCGACGTGTCGGCGGTGAGCCTTCCGGCTGACCCCAACACCGAGATTAGCGCACGCAACTTGCTTAACGGAGAGATTGAGCAGACGCGCAAGGAGTTTGCGCGGCGGCGCATGACGCACGCGAGGGCGTGCGCCGTAATGGCAATTGCAAACGCAAGAAAGAAAGGCTAGAACCATGGATGAACTGTTGAAGGAACTGCAAGCGCTGATTGACAAGTACGCCGAGGGCACCCCCGAGGGCGTGACCGAGGAAGAGGCCAAGCAGGACGAAGAGCGCATGGCCGAACTTACGGCGGAGATCGAGCGCAAGACCACCGAGCAGGCCGAGCAGCGCAAGACCCGCGCCGCCGCTGTCGCCGCCGCCCGTTCCGCTATCGAGAGCGGAGCCGCGCCGAAGGTTTCCACCGTGCCGCTGGCACGCAGCGCGAGCGCTGCCGGTGCCGTCGTGCGCGACACGACCGACTACGACGCTGCCGCGAAGCGCGGTTGGCTCAAAGACGTTGCGACCCGCGCGGGCGTGCAGCTTGGCGGTGGCAACGACATGACCCCTCAGGAGCGTGCGGCGTTCACCGCGCTTACCACCAACACCGATGCCGTCATTCCGAAGGAGATTCAAGGTCAGATCATCAGCCTTGTTGACAATTCGGCGGTGCTGTTCGGCGACGTTAGCCGCGACAACTTCAAGCATCAGTATGAGTTGGTGCGCCACACCGGCATTGCGCAGGGCGATGCGGCGAAGACCAAAGAGGGCGAAGCGCCCGCCGACGAGCAGAACGAATTTGACACCATCGCGCTTGCTGGCGAAGAGATCAAGAAGACCGCCAAGCTTTCACGCAAGATGGCCGTTCAGTCTATGGATGGCTTCGAAGCATGGCTTATCAAAGAGGTTGCCGCCCGCATCGCGGTTGCGGCTAACGCCTTTGTCCATGACCGCCTGACTGATGCGAAGCTTGGCATTGCCGCCGCGAACCTCATTACGTGTGCCAAGGCTGGCACGCTGACCAAGGCCGACATTACTAAGATGTTCGGGCTTCTGAAAACCTTTGGCAATCCCGTTCCGAATGGCGCAATTGTTTACGCCAACAATGACACCATTTGGAACTACATTGCCATGGTTGAGGACAAGAACGGCAATAGCTACTTCGTTGACGAGAAGACCGAAGACCCCGCCGTGCAAGGCCGCATCTTCGGAAAGTACGTTAAGCAGGACGATAGCGTGCCTGACGGCGTTATCCGCGCTGGCTATCCCGATCTTGTCAAAGGCAACGTCTTTGACGGCATCGACGTTACCGGCTACGTCGCCACCGACGGCACGCAGCGCCATTGCTTCGATGGCTACCTGCTCTATGATTGCGGCCTTGCCGTCCCGCAGGGCTTCACGCAGCTTACCATCGGCGGCGCATCCGCCTAAGTGATCTAAGGGGGTGCCACCGATGGCAGACGAAAACAAAGCCGACCTTCTGGCGGCTTGCCGTAGCGCCCTGCGCATCCCTGCCGATTACACCGGCTATGACGAAGAGATAGCCGACCTTGTGAGCGCCGCCCGTTCCGCACTGGTTGCGGGCGGCGTTTCCGACGCTAAGGCCAACAGCGACGATGACGCAAGCGTGCGCGTCGCCGTGAAAACCTACGTCAAGGCTAACTTCGGCATGGACAACCCGGACGCTGACAGGCTCATGCGCTCATTCGGCGAAATGCTATGCCGCATGGCCGGAAGCACCGAGCATGGCGGCAAGGCCGAAGCGGGCGCGCAATGAGTATGTGGGCTGGCACGTGCCAGCTTGCCACCGAGACGCAGACGCGCGACAAGCGCGGCGTTGTGTCAACTTCGCTTGCGTTCCGGGACGTTCCGTGCAACGTCTACAGCATCAGCGCGGCAGCTTACTACGCCGCCAGCGCGGCGGGCATCAAGCCGCAAGCGGTAATCGAGTTGAGGGCGTGCGCCTATCGCGGCGAAACGCTGGTGAAGTTCAACGGCGCGTTGCTTGCCGTTGAACGTGCGGAGCGTTCGCCGGACAACGTGCGGCTAACGCTTGTTGAGAGGGTGGGCGACCGTGAGCAGGGTTAGCAACGATATTGAACGCGAGATTGCCGCCGCCATGCGCGACTGCATAGGCGAAAACGAAGCGGTGTTGGAGCAGAGAGCCGCCGACGCTGGAAAAGCGGCGGTTAAGCGCCTGAAAGCCGAGAGCCGCAAGCGTTCCGGCAAGTACGCGAAGGGCTGGACTAGCACCACAGACCACGCAAGCTTGGAGCAGGGCGTTGAAGTGACGGTGCATAACAAGCAATACCAGCTAACGCACCTGCTTGAAAAAGGCCACAAGGTCAAGAACCAGACCGGCAAGACCTACGGTGTTGCGCCGGGTGACGGCGTTATTGCAGCCGTGGCCGAAGAGGTGGGGCGCGAGTTCGCGGCGGGCGGTGATGCGACGTGATAACGCTTGACCAGCTTTGCGGCGTGCTTGACGGTCTGGGCATCCCTTGGGCTAACGAGGGCTTTTCAGACGATGACAAGCCCGCCCCGCCCTACATGAGCCTTGAAGCGGGCTTCGGCGAAACGGCCTATGCCGACAACGCCGCTTGGGCGCGTTGGATGCCCTACGAAATCTTGCTTTACACCGCGCAGCGCTCATATGACCTTGAAAGCAAGATTGCCGACGCGCTGGACGCATCCGGCTGCGCATTCGAGAAAGCAATAACACACCTAGACGGCGAACGGCTCATTGAAGCGTCGTTTTCCGTCAACGTAACCGAGTAGATAGGAGCCTTGAAAATGGCACGCAATGGTTTTTTCGGCGTTCGCAATTCTCACTTTGCGATCTGCACCGACGAAGACAAGTTCACCTACGAAAAGCCGGTGCATATGGCCGGTACCGTCGAAATCAGCATGGAACCGAGCGTTGAGACGGGCACCAGCCATGCGGACAACGAAGTTTGGTTGGAAGAGCAGCAGGACAACGGCGGCAGCGGCACAATGAGTTTCTACGACACCGAGGGCACGCCGGAGAACCGGCAGCTTATCGCCGATCTGGTGGGCTACACGATTGCCGAGGACGGGCGCACCATCCTTAGCGCGAACAAGAAGCCCAAGAATTTTGCGTTTATGTGCGAGCAGCCCGGCCACGTTCTAGGGCGCCGCCGCTGTCTGCTGATGTGCCAGCTTTCCAAGCCGTCGCAGACGCTCACCACCAACGGCGACACGCCGGAGATCACGCAGCTTGACTATCCCTTTACGTGGAAGCCCATTGTTCCCCCCGGCGGCAACGCCGATGACCGCACGAGCGGCTATGACAGCTTCACGGGTCTTGCGGACTATGACACGTTCTTCGATGCCGTCAACCTTGACGGGCTGCTAGAGAAGAAGCCCGGTACGGGAGACGACCCCGCGCAGAGTGAAGACGGGGGCGAGTAATGGTTATCGACTTCGGCGAAGGGATGGAGTTTGAAGCCACGTTCAACGGCTTCACGCCCATTGTGTTTTCGCGCACGTTCAGCGTTGAGAAGCCCAACGGAGCGACGCGCCCCAAGGACATTAACGAAGACGTGGGCATGATCGTTGAAACGATGCAGTCTTGCGGTATGCCGTCTATGACGGCGCTTCTTGAAATCGCCTATGCGTGCATCAAGACCGCGAAGCCGCGTTGGGGGCTTGGCTTTGACAAGTGGGTGAAATCGCTTCCGCCCGCCGCGTTCGACCTACAGAAGGGGGACGGTTGGGCGGCTGACGTGATGGGCATTGTCGAGGACAACTTTTTTCCTTCAACGCCCGATGGAGTGGAAGCCGCGCCCGCCGAAGCGGCCAGCGCCGCCACTGCCTAGCAATCTGTCAGACGCGTGCGACGCTCGCTATCTGTACGACTGTCAGCAATGCGGTCTTTCTATCACCGATTTGCAGCAACTTAGCTTCCGGCAGGTCAAAGACCTGTTGGAGATTCACGCGTTCTACGCCGATGCCGCCGCCAACTACGACGATGACGAAAAGGCGCGTAAGGCAGAAGCGGCATTTTGGGGCTAGTGAACGTTTCACGGCACCGCACCCAAGCGGGCGCGGTGTTTGAAGCGCTCATGCACTTTGAGAATTGAAAGAAGGTGAACCGGCATGGCGGTAAGCTACAAAGGGCTTGTTATCAAGTTCGGCGGCGACACTACCGAACTTCAAGGGGCTTTGAAGAAGGTTTCTAGCGAATCCAAGAAGACCCAAGCGGATTTGAAGGAAATTAACAAGTCTTTGAAGTTCAACCCCGGCAACACCGACTTGCTGCAACAAAAGGTCAAGGCGCTTAACAGCGCCTATGGCGAGACGCAACAGAAGTTGGACGCGTACAAACAGGCGCTTGCGCAACTTGAAGCGAAGCAGCAGAGCGGCGCTAGGCTGACCGCCGAAGAGGAACGACAATACGACAGCCTTAAACGCGCAATCCTGCAATGCGAAAACCAGCTTGAATCATACGGCAAGGAACTTGCCGAAACATCACGCGAAGCCGAAGCGTCGAAAACCAAGCTATACAAGTTCGGCCAGACCATCGAAGACAACGCCGACAAGCTGGAAAAGGCAGGAAAGGGCGTTGAGCGCGGCGGTCTTGCTATTTCCGGCGGCATCACGGCGGCGGCAACCGGCCTGACCGCCCTTGCGGAAAGCCAGGAAGAAGCCATAGCGAAGAATAATCAGCTTGAAACCGCTTTCACCAGCGCCGGAAGCACCGTTGAGCAAGCGCAGACCACCTATGCGAACTTCTACCGCATCTTGGGCGACGGCGACACCGCCACCGAAGCGAGCCAGAACCTAATCAGGCTCACGCAAGACGAAGAGGAATTGAAGAAGTGGACTGACATTGCAGCCGGTGCCTATGCGACGTTCGGCGACGCTCTGCCGTTGGAGAACTTGGCAGAGACGGCGCAGGAAACTGCACATACCGGTGCGGTAACCGGCAGTTTCGCCGATGCGCTCAACTGGTCAACGGCGAGCGCCGAGCAGTGGAGCAATGCGCTGTCCGGCAACTCTGCCGCGCAGGAGGCGTTCAACAAGGCCATTGCAGAGGGTCAGACCAAAGAAGACGCTTTTAACGAAGCGCTGGCGGCATGCAAGACCGAGCAGGAACGAGCGACCCTTGTAACGGACGCTTTGGCGGGCGTTTACGGGGATGCTGGCAAGGCGTTTCAGGAAACCAACAAAGACTTGCTAGCAAGCCGCGACGCGCAAAACGAACTAGAAACGTCCATGCGCGAAATGGGCGAAGCAGCATTGCCGGTAAAGCAGATGGTAACCGAGATCGGCAGCGAGATTCTAGGCAAGCTGACACCGGCGCTTCAAGCCGCGTCGGATTGGTTCAAATCGCTTTCGCCGGAGCAGCAGGAACTAGTCAAGAACCTTGGGTTGGGCGTGCTGGCGTTCGGCGGGGTTACTACCGCCGTTGGCAAGTTCATGCAGAGCGCCGCGCCCATCGGCGGCGCGATCAAGAGCATTGCGGGCGGCTTCGTTGACCTTGGCGGAAAGGCCGACGGTCTGGGCGGTAAGTTCGGCGGCCTTGGCGGCGGCTGGAAGAGCCTAACCGGGCTTATCACCGCTAACCCTATCGGCCTTGGCATCGCTGCGGTAAGCGCAGCGGTAGCCGGTCTTACATGGTTCTTTACGCAGACCGAGACGGGCAAGCAGATGTGGGCTGACTTCACCGGCTGGATTTCGGAGAAGTGGCAGGGCGTTTGCGACTTCCTTAGCGGTGCCGGTGAGTTCTGGGGCGGTGTATGGGATACCGTGACAAGCGGCGTTGAGCAGTTTAAAAGCGACGTTGCGAGCAAATGGGAAGGGTTCAAGCAAGACGCAAGCAACGCTTGGGAGAACATCAAAAGCACCGTTTCCGAAAAGGCACAGGGGGCGGCTGATTGGGTTTCCGACAAGTGGAACACTCTACAGACCGCCACGCAAACGTACTTCGGCGGCATCGCTTCCACTGTGCAAAACGACATGAACACAGCAAAGCAGGTGGGCAGCAGCGCGGGCAGCGCCCTGCAAGCCGCCCTGTCCGGCGACTGGTCAACAGCAAAGGCCGAAGCCGCCAACGCCTTTAACGCGATCAGGGACAACATCAGCCAGAAGATGGACAACGCGCAGCAAAACGCCGTGCGCGTCGCCGATGCCATAGGCAACAAGCTTGGCTTTCCGGGCTTGGGCGAGAAGGTCAACGGCGTGTTCAACAGCGTGCGCGACTTCATGAAGAACCCCATTGAAAACGCGTGGAACTGGATTAAGGACATTCCGAACAAGATCATGAACGCCTTTGGCGGCATCAAGATTGAGTTACCGAAAATCAAGATGCCGCACTTCAACGTTTCTTGGAACGACATAGGCGGCATCGTGAAGCTGCCTAGCATTTCCGTTGACTGGTACGCGAAGGGCGGCTATTTCGACAAAGCTTCGATCATCGGCGTTGGCGAAGCTGGCGGCGAGTACGTGGCACCAGAAAAGCAGCTATGGGACTTCATAGAACGTGCGGTTAACAACGCGTTCAACGGCGGACAGCCCGCGCAGCAAATCGCCGTCAGCGTAGAGGTAAACGCGACGGTTGCGGGCAACGCGGACGCGTACCAGACAGGCCAGCAAATCGGCCTTGGGATTGCAAGCAAGCTAAAGCAAAGGGGTGTGAGCGTTGCAACGTAGGATGAAGCGGGCGCAGACAGACCGCGTTATATTCAACGGGCACGATCTAAGCGCCCTAGTAAGCTGTAAGGTCAACCGGCCAATCATGGCACCTGTAAACGCGAACTTCGAGAGCGTTTCAGGCCGTCACGGGGAGTTGTTCAAATCGGCCTACTTCGGGGGCTATGACCTGCCGGTTGACATTTGGCTAAGAAGCGATGACAGGCGCGACGCGGCGACGGTTCGGCATGCGCTGGCGGAACTGCTATGCACCGACGAACCCGCGCCGCTGGTGCTGCCGGATGACCCCACGCGCTACCTTTTGGCAATCGTGAGCGGGTCAACAGACTTGGGCGAGATCACGGACGCTTGCCCAAGCACAACGGTTACGTTTCACGTCGGCGACCCGTTCTATTACGGCAACAAGCGCCGCGTTGAGGTCAAGGCGGGAACGTTCACGGTGAACGCGGGCGGCAACCGTCCCGCGCATCTGGCAATCACCGCCAATCCGTCTTCAAGCGCGGCTTGGTATATCAGGAACGTTGACACGGGCGAGCAAGTAAAGCTTGCGTCGAGCGTCACAAGCACAAGCACCGTGCGCGTTGACATGGCGCTAGAGCGAGCGACCGTCAACAGCCAAGCCGCCGCCGTCACGCTCGATTCGGATTTCTTCACGATCAATGGCCGCACGACCCTGCAACTAAGCGGCGGAAGCGCGGTGCTGGAATGGCGGGAACGATGGCTTTAATCAGAAAAGTTGGCTTCACGCGCTTTTCGCGCTGGGGCGTGAACCTTGGGCGGCTGGACGTTACGGCGGCGACGCACACCGAAGCGCTGGACGGCACCGACGAAATCAAGGTGACGTGTTCCGATGACGTGAACAAGGGTGACTATATCGTTTGGGTTGACGCGCAGGGCAAGACCCATGAACACATTGTTGACGATGCGAGTCGCACCCACGGCGAAGACGGCACCTTGCAAACCGAGTTCACGGGCGTTAACTCAATTGCCGAACTTTGGGACGATTGGACGGACGATGTAAGGCCGTCGGGGCAGGTTGCGACGGCTCTTGCCCGCGTGCTTACGGGCACGCGCTGGACGGTGGGCACGTGCGACGTGACCGCAAGCGCGAGCGTCGTTCTGTACCACCAGAGCGCCCGCGAATCCGTGGCAGAGATTTTGGAAGCGTGGGGCGGCGAGTTGGAAACCACCATAGAAACCAACGGTTCTTCTGTGGTTTCTCGCAAAGTGGGCGTGCGCAAGCTGCGCGGCAACCAGTCAAGCCCAAAGCGCTTCACGTGGACGAAGGACATTAAGACCATCACGCGCACGGTGTCAGCCGACAACCCGAAAACGCGCGTCTACGGCTACGGCAAGGGCGTTGAAACCGATTCGGGCGCTTACGGCAGACGCTTGACCTTCGAATCTGTCAACGGCGGCAAAGCCTACGTCGAGGATGCCGCCGCAACGAAGATTTGGGGGCACCCGGACGCACGCGGCACGGCGCTTCCGGCTTGCACAAGCTACGTGAACGAGCAGTGCGAGGATGCCGCGCAGCTTCTAAAGGAAACGAAAGCGTACCTTGCAGAGGTCAGCGAACCGAAGGTTAGCTATGAAGCAAGCGTGCTTGACCTGTACGCGTTCGGGCGAAGCTGGGAAGGCGTGGCGGTGGGTGACCGCGTGGCAATCATCGACAAGGGCTTTACCGAAGAGGGCATAAGGCTTACCGGGCGCGTTTCGCAGATCGAACGCGACTTGCTGGGCGGCGACGCTACCGTTACTTTCGGCAACCTCATTAACAGCATGGCCGATATGTGGCAGAGCGTGAGCCAGACCCTAAAGAACAGCAGCCGCGCGGCGGCGACCTATGACGCGGTGGCGGGCACGTCGGTTAGCTGGCTTGTGCAGCTTCAAGACGCGCTTAACGATCAGTTCAACGCGGTTGGGACATACAAGCTTGAAACCTTTGAACTTGGCAGCTTGTACAGCAACGTGCCATTGAACCCCGAAACCGGCTTGCCGCTCAAAAGTGTGTCGGGTATGTGGTGCGTGAACATTTCCGGGCGCGGCATCCGCCTTGCTTCGAGCCTTACGAGCAGCGGGCAATGGAACTGGAAGACGTTTATAACCGGCGCGAGCGTGACAGCCGATTGCATCAACGCCGGGACGATGCGAGCCGACCGCATACGCGCGGGGCTTCTGACGGACAACCTAGGGCGCAGCACATGGGATTTGACCAACGGAACGTTGAAGACAAACTACATGACCGCTAACAACATCACCGCAAACGGCCAGTTCTCATGCGGCTACGCGTCAAACCTTTTGCAGCTTATCGCCGGTGAGATTCGGGGGCTTGAAAACGGCACGCAGATTGGCGTAATCGACTTTTCGGCGCACTTCCGAAACATTCAGACCGGCGAGCAGTACACCGGCTTGCAGCTTCTGGGCAACCACGGCATAAGGATTTCGACCCCGCAAATATCCGTGGCAGAAAGCGGAGACAGAAGCGTTGTTGCGACCATCTGCAAATCAGGCACCATGCAACAGCCAATCGTCACCGAGGTTCACAGCAACGGCAACGGTTGCGTTAGCTGGCATTACGGAACATTCAAGATCAACTTTTCTGACGGGCTTTGCACGTCTTGTGTAACTGTCGGCACAGGTTAGGGGGCTTCAATTGGACAAACCAGTTATGTACATGGCGCATGACGC
The DNA here is from genome assembly GCA_963601095.1 of Oscillibacter sp. MSJ-31. Classification (GTDB taxonomy): domain Bacteria; phylum Actinomycetota; class Coriobacteriia; order Coriobacteriales; family Eggerthellaceae; genus Anaerotardibacter. Next base: position 57,835 of record CAVCDZ010000059.1, read on the forward strand.
TTTGAGCAACACCGAAATGCAGGTGTCGGAGTTCGACCCGGCGTTGCTCGCCGCAGCGGAAGCGCAGGGCGTTATCTTCGTCGCGGTTGACGCGGCGGGCGACCGCCAAATTGTGAGGGCGTGCGATGTGACACCGCCAAGCGGCGTTGAAGGTTCGTTCACGCTGGTTGAACCCGTCTACGTTGATGACCGCATGGAAGCGGTGCTAGACGTGTTCGACGCTATGGCCGCGCTCATACTGCCCGAATCCGCCACGCTGTCGGCATCAGAGGGCGCGACCGCGCCGCCGCGCGACCCCATAGAGGTTTTCGGCGAGAAGCTTACAGCCCTGCGCGAGATCACCAAGGAAGGTGAGAGCAGATGAACACGCACACCCTTGAACTAGACCTTAGCAAGGACGGCTTGGGCGCTGGCCTTGTGAGGGTCGGACAGGGCGACAAGCACGGAACGACCATCAAGGCGCTTATCTACGACGGCGGCGCGGAAGCCGCGCTAACGGGGTTCACGGCCTACCTTGAAGTGCTGTTGCCGAACAAGCGAAACTACTACCGAGCAGCCGCCGCGATTTCGGGCAACGCCGCCACGGTGACCGTGGACGAAAACAAGCTTTGCAGTGTCGCCGGTTACACCGACGAAGCCTATTTCGCATTCGAGAAAGACGGCGTGCGCTACTCAACGGAGCGCTTCGCAATCGAGATTTTGCGATGCGTCACCGAGGGGCAGAAGCCCGCGCAAAGCTGGGATGACGCTATAGACAACCTCATTTCGCGCGGCAACGCAGCGGTCAGCGCCGCGAACACGGCAGCGGGCGCGGCCAACACCGCCTCCGATGCGGCCAACAAGGCAGCCGCCCGCGTTGAAACGGCGGTGAGCAGCGCGGCGAGCGCGGCGAGCGCGGCCACAAGCGCAGCCCAAGCCGCCAACAGCGCAGCCACGGCGGCGAACACCGCCACGGGCGCGGCCAACAGCGCGGCGCAAGCAGCCACCAGCGCGGCAAGTGCCGCGAACGACGCGGCAGGAGCCGCCAACACCGCCGCAAACCGCGCGAACCAAGCAGCGGACAGGGTGGACAAGGCAATAGCGGACGCGGAAGCGGCAACGAATGGCGCGAACCAAGCGGCGGAAAAGGCCAACGGTTCAGCAGACAAGGCAGACAAGGCGGCTGCTGACGCTCACACGGCGGCAGACGATGCCCGCGAAGCCACAAAACGGGCGCTTAGCGTCATTGGCAGCGGGACGGGTGGCGGCGCTTCGTCCGGCGGCGGCGCTGACAGCGCCGAGGTTGAGAAGCTTAAAGAGGATGCGGCCACGCTCGCAACCGCGCTTGTCGATCTGACCGACGATTACATAGTTATTGACAACACCGTTTTCACGCCCGCAAGCCGCGTTATCTCAACGGACGGCGGAACCATCGAACTTGACCGGGCAAGCTACGAAAACGGGATTATCACACTTGAATAGGGGTGCATGACATGGCTAACGCAGCAGAAGCATTCAGAATCAAAGGCGAACTTTACGGGGTCGTTGACGATACGGCACGCGAGACGGCAAGCGCCGCGACGGTGCTTGAAGAGTTCGACCGGCAAAAGAGCATTGGGCAGTATCCGGGGCGCTCGCTCGCTGACGCGTTCGCGGCGGAGATTGCAGCGAAGGGCGATATTTATGCGTGGCTTCATTCGCGCGTGCAGGACGCTGACTTTTCGGGCTTGCGCATCGGCGATTACATGGACGTGCCCGTTGCCGCTGGCTCCAACGTTCCCGCGCAGACGGTGCGCTATCTTCTGGCGGCTGTTGACCCGTACTATCAGTGTTCAGATTCGCCGATGCCGCACCACCTTGCGTTCGTGCCCGCCGCGCCGGTTCTTGTGAGCGGCAGCAAGGCCACCAACACAAGCTATATCATGTGGAACACCACGGCCACCAACAACGGAAACGACACTGTCAAAGAACCCTACCTTGCCAGCCACCTTCACGGTTGGGAGATCAGCGACTATCTGCCAGCCCTTCCGGCGGCGCTTCGCAACGTGCTTATCAACCACCGTTCGTTGTGTGAACAGCGCTACGGCTCTTCTGCGCTGACCGAAGCGAGCGGGTGGGGCTGGGCTGACCTTGGTAAAGTGTGGTCGTTGTCAGAAATGGAAGTTTACGGGTGCGCCGTATGGGGTTCAAAGGGCTATTCGGTGGGCATGGATTGCCATTTCCCGCTGTTCGACAGCACGGCAAGCCGCATCATGGGCGAGCGCGTCTTTTGGTGGCTTCGTTCCGTCATGGGCGGTTCGGCTTCCTACGTGTGCACTGTCACCAGCCACGGCAATGCCATATGTCGACGGCAACGGCTATGCCAGCAACTCTTCTGCCGCGTATGGTTGGGTTCGCCCGCGCCCGTGCTTCCTCATAGGCTGACAAGCCGTTGCATGACGCTATGCCCGCGCCCGCCTTGCGCGGGCGCACTGGAAAGGCAAGCTAATGAGTACCGTACTGGAACGCTACCGCGATTTAAGCAACTTCGAGTATTTCACCACCGCAACTAGGGTGCGCAAGGAGATAACGGCGCTTGTGACTTCGGCGGCAATGCCGAAGTCATACCGCTTCGTTCTGGCCGTGCCTATGGCAGAGGCGGCAAGAAGCCTTGTAAGCAACCTTGTGACGGCAAACGCGTTCTACCCCAACACCGAACACAACGTGACGCAGCGGCGGCATTACATGACGCTTGCCGTTGCCAACTGCGAACAGCTGTTGCAAGACCTACAATGCCTGATTGATCTTGGCATCATCAAGGTTAGCCGGTGCGTGCGCATCGCCGATGATGTGGAAACGGCGGCGAAGCTCATAAAGGGCGCAAGAAAGGGTGTGAAACTCATTGGGCAGCGGTAAAATAGCGTCGCGTTGTGCCTTGTTTAGCGCGTCAATTGGTGGCTTCGTTCCGTCATGGGCGGTTCGGCTTCCAACGTGTGCAATGTCAACAGCAACGGCAATGCCAACAACAATTCTGCCACGAATGGTTGGATTCGCCCGCGCCCGTGATTCCTTTGCACTGCCAGTCATTGCGGACACGTCCGCAATCCGTGCGCAAGAGGAAGGAAGGTACAACGTTCGGCCACATGGCCGTAAATATGCACCCCGCAGGTGCCGCAGACCGCTGCTTGCATGGCGCAGGTTTCGGCATTCGCTTGCGTTTCATTGCCGGTGCCTAAGCGGCTATTGGATGCCGATTGCAAGCCGTGCGGGGTGCCCATGAAATCCGAGGAGCGGCGGGCGGCAAGGCGTGCCCGCCGCGATGCCAAGCGGGCGGCGAACCGCGCCAAGCGCATTGAATCATGCACGCTTGAAGAGGTGGCCGACATTGACAACCTTTACAGGTGCGCCCGCGACTGCGCCCACGGCGTGGCGTGGAAGTCTGCCGTTCAACGCTACCTTGCAAACATCCTTCCGAACGTCCTAAAGACGCACGCCGACTTGATGGCGGGCAAGGACATTCGGCGCGGCTTCGTTGAGTTTGACATATTCGAGCGGGGCAAGCTTCGGCATATCACGTCCGTGCATTACTCTGAACGCGTCGTGCATAAGGCGCTTAACCGCTACGCGCTGGCACCGGCGATCTGGCCGACGCTCGCGCCGGGTTGCACCGCCAACATCAAGGGGCGCGGAACCGACTTTGCCGTATCGCGCCTGAAACAGCAGCTTGCACGGCACTACCAGAAGCACGGCGCAGAAGGTTACGTGCTGCTTGTCGATTTCTCTAACTTCTTCGGGAACATCGACCATGCGGCCACCAAGCGGCTAATTGACAGGGCGCTAGATGACGAGCGAATCAAGGCGCTTATGTACGCGCAAGTTGATTCCCACGGCACCCGTGGCCTTGGGCTTGGCAGCGAGCCGAACCAGATACTAGCCGTTGCCCTTCCAAGCCCCGTAGACCATATGTTGCTGCGCACGCCTTGCGTGCTGGCAAGTGGGCGCTACATGGATGACCTTTATTGCATCGCCCTTGACAAGGCGGACTTACGCGGCGTGCTTGCCGACATTCGGCGCGAGTGCGCGAAGCTTGGCATTGTCGTTAACGAGAAGAAAACCCGAATCGTGAAGCTGACGCGCGGTTTCACGTTCCTAAAGAAGAGGTTCAACTATGGCGAGACTGGCAAAGTCATTGTGCGCCCGTGCCGTTCCGCCGTAACGCGGGAGCGGCGCAAGCTGAAAAAGCTTGCGGCGTTCGTGGAGCGCGGCGAGATGACGCGCGATCAGGCGTTGCAAAGCTATCAATCTTGGCGCGGTTCGATGATGCGCCTTGACGCGCGGCGAACCGTCGCGAACATGGATGCGCTGTTTACCCGGCTTTTCGGATAGCAGCACAAACACACCAACAGCAAGCCAAGCCCGCCATTGTGCGGGCTTTCCTATTGTTAGGGGGCAAAACATGGCATTCACAGCCGAAGAGGAAGCCGCATTGCGCGGCATCATCGCAATTTACAAGACGCAAGCGCCGTCATTGTCCGATGACGTGGCAGAGATTGCCCCAGCGCTCTACGACCAGTGGACGGGCGACGGCCACTATTACACCGCCGGTGAGCGCGTGGAGCATGGCGGCACGCTCTATGTGTGCTTGCAGCCGCACACGTCGCAAGCGGACTGGACACCAGCAGCCGCGCCGAGCCTTTGGGCGCGTAACCTTGCCGCAGCCGACAGCCCGGACGCAACGGATGTGCCCGCATGGGAGCAGCCGGACGCTACGAACGGATACCCAACCGGCGCGGTGGTGACCCACGGCGGCAGCAAGTGGCAATCGCTTGTTGACAACAACGTTTGGGAGCCGGGGGCGGCTGGAACTGAAACGCTTTGGCAGGTGGTGGACGAATGATTAGCGCCGCCACCGAACAGCTTATAACGTCAATCGTTGGGCTGCTGGCCAGCGGCGTTATAGGCTTCCTTATCGCGCAAGTTAAGAACCTGACCAAGTACCAGCGGGCGCGGCTGATTATCGACAAAGCATCAGCGCGAGAGCATATCAAAACCGCCTATCAAAAGTACGTCATAGACGGCAAGAAAATGAGCATTTCGACCTATGACGAACTGCTAGAGGAATACGAAGCATACAAGCTTCTAGGCGGCAATGGCACTGGTGAGCGTTACATGAACGAGATTAAGGCACTAAAGCCTTATCTAATAATCGACTAAGGGGGACATTATGAACGATCTGAAAATCAACTTTCTTGCACGTGCAAAGAACAAGCTGTTTTGGATGGCGCTAATCCCTGCGCTGTTCCTGCTGGTGCAGATGGTGGCCGCTATTTTCGGCTTCAATTTCGACTTGTCGGAACTGCAAGGCCGAGTGGTTGCCGCCGTTGATGCGCTGTTTGCCGTGCTGGTAATCCTTGGCGTGGTGGTTGACCCGACCACCGAGGGTTTGTGCGACAGTGAACAGGCGATGACCTACACCGAACCCAAGAAAGCCACCCATGGAAGCGAGTAAACGGACGTGGCGCGAGATTCTGGCGTTTGCGTGCGGGGCACTCATGGCTATAGTTGTCTGCTTCGCGCTCATGGTTGCCTACGCAAGCGACCAGCCGCGCGAAGCGGCAGCGCCCGAAATCGTTTTTGCGGTTGATGAACCCACGTACAAGCCTATACCTGCGGGCACTCATATGCCGCTCTACCTTCAAGATGATGTGCAGTGGTCACATATCGGATACGCGGGCGGCACCATCGGTGACAGCGGGTGCGGGCTTGTCTGCGCCGCAATGGCTATCAAGTACATAACGACACAGGACGTTACGCCGCTCACCGTTGCGGGCGCTGTCGGCACCGCGTGTCTGACTGACGGCGTAAACGACATGGAGAAGTTCGCGCAGTGGATTGCCGCGACCTATGAGCCATACGGCATTACGCACACAGGCAAGATTTACAGTTTGCAATCAGCGCTTGCCAAGGTTGACGCTGGCGCGGTCTGCTTTGCTGGCGTGCGCGGTGCGTTCGGCGATACCGAATACAGCAGCCACGTTATAACGATCTGGCGGCACGATGAAAACGGTATGTGGTGGGTTCGCGACCCGGCAAGCCCCGTCAATTCCGCGCGGCCATGGACGCTTGAAGAACTTCAAACGGCAAACCTTTTCTATTTCGTATGCTTGGAAGGTGGTTTCTATGGCACTACAGGGCATTGACATTAGCAATTGGCAGAAGGGCATCAATCTTGATGCCCTTGCCATTGATTTTGCGATCTGCAAAGCGACGCAGGGCGCAAGCTACGTTTCGCCGGATTGTGACCGGCAAATGCAACAGGCGATGAAACGCGGGCTTCTGGTTGGCGTTTACCACTACGTTAACGGCGCTGGCGTTGACGCGGAAGCGCAGCACTTCGCCAACAGCATTAAAGGCTACCTTGGCAAAGCGCTTATCGTGCTTGACTGGGAGCAGGGCGACAATGCCGCGTGGGGCAACACCGGCTATCTTGATTCGCTGGTTGCGAAGGTAAAGGCGCTTACCGGCGTAACGCCTTTGATCTACGCAAGCCAAAGCGTCTTCCCTTGGGATATTGCCAAGAAGCACGGTTGCGGCACGTGGGTTGCGCAATACGCCAACAACAACACGACCGGGCTTCAAGGCAACCCATGGAACGAGGGCGCATATTCATGCGACATTCGCCAATACTCTAGTTGCGGGCGCTTGGACGGCTGGGGCGGCAACCTTGACTTGAACAAAGCCTATATGGACGCGGCGAAATGGCAGCAGTTCGCAGCCGTCGGCGGCGCGGCGCAGCCAGCGCCAACACCGACCGCGCCAGCAACCGGCGTTGAGAACATGGACGCGCTAGACCTTGTGGCCGGGGTGTTCCGCGACGAATACGGCAAGGACGATGACCGGCGCAAGGCGCTTGGCTCACGCTATGACGAGGTGCAAAAGATCGTCAACCACATTTGCAGCGCTTCGGCTGAAACCTTGGCGCAAGAGACGTGGGCTGGCGATTACCGCAACGGTTCAGAGCGAAAAGCGATCTTGGCGCACCGCTATGATGAAGTCATGGCGATTATCAACGGCAACGTTGAAAGCGGCCAGACGTACACCGTCAAATCTGGTGACACGCTTTCAGGCATTGCGGCCAAGTTCGGCACGACTTATCAGAAGATTGCCGCCAAAAACGGCATCACGAACCCGAATATCATCTATCCGGGTCAACGGCTCAAAATCTGACGTTAAAACGGGGCACCCTGATAAGGGGTGCCCCGTTTTCGTGCGTTACAGGGCAAATACGCAAGCCGCCTATCTGGTATTTTGCAGGTTGCCTATGACCGCAAACCAATTGCGGTTAATCTGCAAATAACAGGTTTCAAGGCTTATAACCGTGTTCGCCTTAGTTATACTAGGCTCCACCACGAAGAACATGGCAGGTCTGATAACAGACCTGCCATTTTTATATGTTAGGCCAGAGGGGGGATCGAACCCCGCGAGGGGACAACAGCCCAGTGGGCTGTTGTCGTCCGAGGGCGTAAGCCCGAGGTCCCGCAGCCGTGCGCGCCGCGCAAGGCTGCCTATCCCCCTATGCTCCACCACGAAGAACATCGCAGGTCTGATAACGGGCCTGCGATTTTTTTATGCGCGCAACCTGTTCGACCGGGTCTGCCGCCGCTAGACTGGGGGCGAAGCAGATGAACAGCGAAGGAGGTGCACGGGATGAAGGTGCTGGTGAGCGCGTGCTTGCTGGGCGTGCGCTGCCGTTTCGACGGCGCATCAAAGCCTTCGCAGGCGGTGCAGGATGCCCTCTCGCGCCACCGCTGCGAGATCGTTCGCATGTGTCCCGAGGTCATGGGCGGCATGCCGATTCCCCATCCTCCTCACGAGATCGTCGAGCTCGACGGCGCGCGCCATGTCGTCGATGCCGAGGGCGCCGACCACACCGAGAACTTCGAGCGGGGAGCTGAGCGCGCCTGCCAGCTAGCGAGGAAAACGGGCTGTTCGCTCGCCATCCTCAAGGCCAAGAGTCCCTCGTGTGGGGTGGGGCAGGTCTACGACGGAACGTTTTCAGGCGCGCTTGTCCCTGGCGACGGGATCGCAGCGGCGCGCCTGCGCGCGGCGGGCGTGACCTTGCTCACCGAAAAGGATTTCGTCGACGGCGACCCGATCGCCCGTGCATCGGGCATGTCAGAAGACGCCCCTCAGGATTGACGGGACGGCAGCGCACCTGTGAGGCGTCGCCCTGCGCTTACGCGAGTGCCTGCCCTGCGGGCTGGCTTTCCAGATAGTCCTGTGCCGCCGTGAGCGCGCGGCCTGAGGCGCCGGGCACGACGGTGATGCCCGCCTGCTCCATGCTGGCTACCTCTTTCGGGGAGATGGATCCGCAGATCAGCACTTTCACTTCGATCTGACGGAGGAAATTGGCCTGAGAGCCGCAGAGGTGGCCCTGGCTGGGGAGGTTTCGGGAATCGACAAGCTGACCGCAATTGACGGTGTAGTAGTTGAAATTGGTGCAGCAGCCAAAATGGCCGCACACGTCCAATCCAGTGCTTGCTACGGCAATCCTCATAGTCCCTCATCACTCGTTCGTTCAACGATTACGATAAGCCCAAGCGCTTTGGCACTTTCGTGCTTTCGCCTAAGGGTTCCAATTCGGGCGCGATAGGAACGAGTTGGATATCTTCATGCCGCTCCTTGCAAAATATAAACGGCTCTGTAATAATAACCAGGCTGTTCTTGGCAGCCTTCGTCCCCATCGTCTAGCGGTTAGGACGCGGCCCTTTCAAGGCTGAAACACGGGTTCGAGTCCCGTTGGGGGCACCATGAATGCAAGGTCTTGCGCATGCGAGGCCTTTTTTGTATCGCCGAGTCCTGCCGATCGAGGAGGCCTTCGTGGGGAAGCTCATCGCCCAGTTCATGAAATTCGGCATTGTGGGCGTCATCGCGTTCTTCATCGACTACGGCACCATGATCTTTTTGACCGAGGTCTTCGGCGTGCCCTATCTGATCAGCACGACGATCTCGTTCGTCGTGTCGGTCATCTTCAACTATCTTGCCTCGATGCGCTTCGTGTTCAAGCGCAAAGACGACATGAGCCGCCGGCGCGAGTTCATAATCTTCGTCGCCCTGTCGGTGGTCGGCCTGATCTTGAACGACGTGTTCATGTGGTTAATGGTCGAGTTCCTCTTCATCGACTACCGCCTGTCGAAGATCGTGGTCACCTTCTTGGTGGCGGTGTGGAACTTCGTCTCGCGCAAGATCTTCCTCGAGGCGCACGACTAAAGCGACATCGCGCCCCTCGGCATCGCGCGCACCCCTCGCATCGCGCGCCTCATCTCTCGCGGGGCGTGCCGCATGTTGGTCGTCGCCCGACTTCGCGCGCGCCTGAGTTCACCTCAGGTTTATCCCCTGCGCACATCCGGTTCCGCCATGACCTGGCCTCTTTTTGCCTATTGAGCTTTTCCCGTGTTGTCATGCGGGCGGAGTGCGCCAATTCGCTAAAGTGAAAAGACGAATCAAGGGGCGCCACTAGGCGCCTGCGCATGTCGGCATGGGGCGCCCGATCGCCCCGTGGGGAGGGAATGCCATGAACGTCTCGTTCAAAGCCATGCGTCGCTCGGGCGACAAGGCCTACATCCTTTCTGAGATCTCGGGATACGACGAGCGCCTTCCCGTCGTGCTCGCCGCTTCGACCGATTCCGGCGCGCGCATCCCCTCCGACACGTTTCCCTATTGCGACATCGACGACTCGATCGCCTTGCAGGGGGTGCTCGCCGACGGCGCGCTGGCGAGCCACGGCACCGCCCATGCCGCACCGCATACCAAGAACTCCGCGGGCGTGCGCTTCTTCGTCATCGCCCTGCCGTGGCTCGACGTGCGCCGGTGGAACCTGGAGTTCCGCGCGATCGGCGCTTCAGGCGCGGTGATCTCCTCGTGCAAGAAATCGCTCGACGTGCGCACGACGCTCCTCAAGGCCTTCGCCGGTCAGCACACGGCGCCTTCGACGGGCGCCCTGATCGAGGACCTCGACGGCCGCTACATCCACGATCGCATCCACGTGCGCTTCCTGCGCGCGCTCGACCGCGGGGACACGGCGCTGGTTTCGGCCTTGGTCGAGATGCCGTACCACGAGGAAAGCTCGATCGAGTTCGACTTCCTCGACCAGCGCGGCAACTCGGTCGATATCGAGGCGGCCATCGTGGAGGACTCGGTGACGCAGTCCGCCGACTACGGCGCGCTGCAGCGCCGCTTCATCGTCGTGTCGTTCTCGGTCGAGCGCAGCCATCCCTATGTGTGCCTGTGCGCCACCGACACGGCGGGCACGGTCGCACCGGGCTTCTCGATGCTCGGTGCGCGCACGTTCGGGGAGCTGATCGAGCGCTTCCGCGAAAAGACGACGAGCGCATATGACGACCCTGCCTACAACGAGTGGTACCTCAAGGAGCACCGGGCCGACGTGCCGGCGCTGCTCGAGCAGGTGTCGCTCACCTTTGACGAGATGCCCCTGTTCAGCATCGTGTGCGTGCTGGCTGACACGCCGTCGCACCATATCCACGACCTGTTCAACTCCATCGCCCAGCAAAGCTACGGGCGCTGGGAGCTCATCTTGGTGGACATGGGCAGCGACCAGGAGCAGCTGTCCGCGATCAAGGAGGCGTTCGACGGCGAGCGCGTCTACGTCGTGGAGGGCGACCCGTCCCGCGGCTTGGACGAGAGCTTCAACGCCGGCATGGCGGCGGTCGAGGGAGACTTCACCGTCATGATGCGCGTGTGCGACACGTTGGCGCCCGACATGCTGTTCGAGTGCGTGCGCATGATCAACGAGTATCCCGACTGCGACGTGCTCTACACCGACGTCGACACGGTGGATGCCGCGGGCGTCCACTCCCATCCGGCGCTGCGCCCGGCGTTCTCGCCTGAGCTTCTGCGCTCCTATAACTACCTGCGCGATCTGCTGGTGGCGCGCACCTCGCTCCTGTCCGAGCTCGCGCCCCTGTCCTATGGCCTGGTCGGAGCCGCGGGCTACGACCTTGCCCTGCGGATGACCGAGCGCGCCCGTCGCGTTTGCCATGTGCCGCGCGTGCTGTGCCATCGCCGCCTTGCCACGGAGGAGGGCGCAAGCGCGATCCTCTCCCGCTTCGAGCAGGAGGCGGGCCGCAAGGCCCTCGTGGCGCACTGCCAGCGCGTCGGCCTGTCCGCCGAGGTGCTCAACGCGGCGCAGCCGGGCCATTACCGGGTGCGCCACATCCTGTCCGAGACCCCGCACGTGACCATCGTCGTGCCGTCGACCTGCGATAACCCCGAGCTTTTGGAGACCTGCATCCGCACGCTCTACGCCAAGGTGGACTACCGCGACTTCGAGGTCGTCGTCGTGGACGTCGCGAGCGACTCGGATGAGGCGCGGGCCTGCCTGGCGGAGCTGGACGCGCGCTACGAGTCGCTGTCGGTTCTGCGCTGGGAGGGGGAGTTCAACCGCGCCTGCATCGCCAACTACGTGGCGCGTCAGACGACGGGCGAGTACCTCCTGTTCGTCAACGACGACACGCGGATCTTGACCGACTGCGCGCTTGAGGTGCTGCTGGGGTATTTCCAGTCGCCTGAGGTGGGCGTCGTCGGCCCCAAGCAGCTGTTCGTCGACGGGACGATCGAGCATGCCGGCATCGTCGTCGGCGGCGCGGGCGCCATCACACCGCTGTTCCGCTACATGGCTTCCGACTGGCGGGGATACCTCGACCGCGCGGTGGTGGCGCAGAACGTGACGGCCGTCACGGGCGACTGCATGATGGTGCGCCGCTCGGTTTTCGATGCCGTGGACGGCTTCGATGAGGAGTTCTCCCTGTTCTACGCCGACGTGGACTTCTGCCTGAAGGCGCGCGACGCGGGCTTCCTCACGGTGTTCACGCCGTACGTGTGCCTGAGCCACTTCCACAGCGCCTCGCGCATCCACACCCATTCGACGAAGCGCCGCATCGCCATGCGTCGCGAGATCGCCCTGTTGCAGGCTTCGTGGCCCCGCGTCTTCGAGGTCGGCGACGCTTATTACAACCCCAACCTCGATCCTGACAGCTCGTACTTCGCTCTCAGGCATCGTCGCAGCGAGTGATACCTCTATGAATACCCGTTTGGAAAGCATGAGCCATGGGGATGGCAAGGTCTATCTCCAGATGGTGCTCGATCGTCTTCACGCCGACGCGACCGTCCTGCTCGACGCGCGCCTCAAGGACGGCACCCGCGTGCCGTCGCACCTGTTCCCATTTCGGCCTCTCGAGCCCTCGTCGCACGCCAACTACGTGGTGGTCTTGCCCCACCTCGACGTGCGCGAGGTCGACCTGTCGTTCGTCGAGTACGCCGGGGCCGACACGCCCCTGTCGCAGAGCCGGCTCACCGTCGAGCTGAACATGGTGAAGTGGCGCACGCGCCTCAACACGCTCGTTCACAACGAGCTCACCGCCCAGATGCTCGACATCGAGCGCGAGTACTGCGTCGACCGCATGAGCGTCTACTTCACCGACGCGATCGTCGACAACGACGAGATCGTCGTGAAGATGTTCGTCGACATGCCCCATGAGGACGGCTCCGACGTCGCGGTCGGCTTCACCGACAGGGTGGGGCACGAGATCGACCTGCCGGTCTACCCTCTGATGGACGAGGTGTGCCCGCAGGTGCGCTTCGGCGAGGAGGAGCGCCTGCACGTCGGGTTCTCGGTGCGCGTGAGCGTGGACGCGCGCGATTTCTGCGTGACGGTCTACGACGAGAACCACCTGGTCGACGGCGGGTTCGCCGTCTTCTGCGACGAGACCTACGAGCCGCTTCAGGAGGCGTTCGAAGGATACGGCGTCGATGCCGCCCACGACGAGCGCTACGAGGAGTGGTACTCGCGCCACTGCGAGACCTTGGCGGGCTTGGCGCAGCAGCGCCGTGCGACGTTTCCCCACCAGCCGCTTGTGAGCCTGGTCATGCCGGTGT
>CAVCDZ010000060.1:0-10128 GCA_963601095.1 Oscillibacter sp. MSJ-31
CTGCATTATCTTGCGCTCTGCCGTTTGCGCTTCCCATTCTTTTTTGAATGCGGGGTCGTTGAGGGATTCGTTCAAATGGTCTCGGAAATCACTCATGTCTATCTCTCCAATCTTGTCTGATTCTCTTTGCTCGCTTTATTTCCGCCGGCGGTGTCTTCTGTGTCTTTTTGACGAAGCCATTAGTGAGCCATGCCTTTTTCCCTTGGGTAAAGAAGTAAAGCACGCGTGTGATGTCGTTACCTTGCGGGGTTCGCAGTTCCCATATTCCGTCTTCAACATGTCGTGCAAAAGGCATGCCAAGTAAAGAACCATTTGTTTCTAGCAATTCGATTCTCCCAAATACCTTTGCTTTCATCTTCGGATTCAAAGTGTCAATGAACTCTTTTGCAGGCTGATGCCCTCCAGCGTCCATGCAATAATTGACCTCAAACATAGCACCTCACTCTCCACGATTATCATATATGATAATCGTGGAGAGTTCCACTACCATGTTGAGTGAATGACAAAGGGTAGGGATGGTTCTCAATTATTTCGCTCATCGAATGTTGGGCGGTTGGCAAAACCCACTATCATTCTCTGTTCTAAAAAGAAGCTCGTTTGCAGGTTGGAAGCCAATTGAAAGGCTCTTCTTCAGTCTTTCCTCCTTGCTTGACGAAATCGCTTTTCATTTCGTTGATCGGCTTGACAGCTAAGCGTTGCGATCATCGCCATGATGCTCACCGGCCATCGCCATTTCCGCCACTAGAGCACGACGTCTCATCGCGATCTAAGTAAACAAAGGAGGCAGCCATCTGGCTGCCTCCTTTTCGTGTGCGTGCTTGTCGTGCGCCTACCGCTGCTTCTTCAGCTCTTTGATGCGCTTCAGGTGCGTGTGCACGTTGTAGACGTCGAAGCCGAGGGATGCGGCGAAGAGGATCGCTGCGATGATGCCGATCGTGGCGTCGCCTCCGGGGGAGAAGATCAGCGCGAGCATCACGAAGGGGACCAAAAGGACGATCGACAGGAAGCTGAGGCGCTTCCAGATGCCTTGGCCGATCGAGATGATCGTGTAGAGGTAGAGGCCGGTTGCGGGCGCATGCAGAATGAACGCCACGCACAGCAGCACGACCTTGATCGATATGATGCGCCTGTCGAGCGCGAGCTCGGCTTCCGCCTCGGCGATGCGCTCTTCGAGGGTGGGCTCGCGTGGGATGAAGGCGCTGAAGAAGTCTGCAAAGGGGCTGCCCGTGCCGTAGAACCCGTATCCCTGCGCTCTGCTGCCGGTTCCCGTCGCGCGGAAGGCGTCGAAGGGGTCGGACCCCATAGACGAGAAAGGATCGGCGCCGGTTGCGGTATGGGTGGTGCGGCGTCCGCTGTCATCTCAGCTCGTCCAGACGAACGTCTCGGAAAACGGCATGCCGGCAAACGGGTTGCCGCCTGCCGCACCGCGTGATCCGGCGGAAGGACCGTAGGCGAACGGCGCTCCGTAGGGCGTTCCTGCAGTCGCGTACTCGGGATCCCAGGAGCGGTTGAGCAACACGTCGCGCGCCTCGTTGATGACCTTCGTCTTCTCTTCTGCCTGGGCGCGCGCCGCAGGATCCTGACCGAACTTGTCGGGATGGTTCTCGATGATCAGTTTGCGGTGGGCCTTCTTGATGTCGTCGTCGGTTGCCCCTTCGGTAAGCCCCAGCGCCTTCAATGCTTCAGATTTCTTCATGAGCGGCCCCTCCGCAGGCCTGGTGCGTCGCGTGTGCTAGAACAAGACGTCCTGCAGCGAACGCTTGGGGACGTAATGCACACCGGCCTCGTCGCGGTAGTACTTGATGCTGCTGTCTTCGGGCACCTCGACGAGCCGGACGTCCTCGATCGGGCGGCCAAGCGCCAGCACGAGGACGGGTTCCAACGTATCAGGTACGTCGAGGATCTGGCAAAGCGATGCCTTTTTGAAAGATTGGATCATACAACCGCCAAAACCTTCCTCGGTCGAGGCGAGCATGATCGTTTGGGCGGCGATGCCGACGTCGATGAGCGCTGCCTGCGGGGTCGAGATCGTGGTGTCGACGGCCATCACGATGTAGCCGGTGGGGCGCTCTCCTTCTTGGGGGCCTTTCCAGTCGGGGAGGTAGCCCGCCCAGGCCAGGGTGTCGAAGACCTGCGCGCAGGTATCGCGGCGGTGATGATGCGATAGCGCAGCGGCTGGCGATTGGCGGCGCTGGCGGTCTGGCGCGCGTTGTCGACCCACTGGGTCATGAGCGCCTCGGTGACCGGATAGCTCTCGCGAAAGCGGCGAAAGCTGCGCGTGGTGTGGGACAGGTGCTCGATGAAGCTGGGCATAGCGGCTCCTTGCCTGTGATATCAGTCTTGCGCCTCTTCGACGAGCTGGGGCTCATCGGCTGAGGCAGGTTCCTTTTCGGGGAGGCGGGTGCGCGTCGCCTGGGCGGACGCATGGTGCGCCTCGGCTTCGCGCGCAATCTCCTCCTGACGGCGGCGCTCGTTTTGGTTGAGCGAAGGCGGCGCCTTCTTTTCCTTCTTGAAGGTCTTGGTGGTCTGGATCAGGATCGCGCCGATGATGAACGGCATCCAGAACACGATGCCGCGGTAGACGAGACCGATCGCCATGCCGGCCGCCGCCGAGGCGCCGAAGCCCGTGAAGGCGACCGTGACGGCGGCTTCGACCACGCCGACGCCCTGGGGCGTGAACGAGACCATCGCGAAGAGCGTCGCCACGACGTAGCCGCAGACCAGCGCTTCGGGGGTCTCGACGCCAAAGGCAAATCCGACGAGGCAGAACGCCGACAGCTCGCAGCAGCTCGCGATCAGCGAGCAGCCCCAGGCCTTGAACGCCGGTTTGGGGTTGTTGAAGATCAGGTAGGCAGCGGAGGAGAACGACTCGACGGTCTTGTTGACCCAGGGTGCGAGCGGCTCTTTGTGGAAACGAACGAGCACCTTGTTGATCAGGCGCGCCACCGGGGTGAGCACGCGGATGACGAGGTCGGGCTTGGTGCGCCCCACCACCATGATGCTGATCATCGCGCCAACCAAGACGATGACGACCAGGCCGAAGATCAGCCAGATGGGGGAGAGGCCTACGGTGAGCGCGAGGATCGCGAAACCGATGAGCATGATCGTCGCGAACGCGGAGTCGACGGTGATCTGCATCAGAAGGGCAGCCGAGGTGGCTTTGCCCGGGGCGATGCCGCGGCGGCGCGCGTCGTCGACGACGAGGGTGGTGCCGGCAAGGTTGAGCGAGGGGACGACGGTGTTCAGGAAGAAGGTACCGAACACCAGCGGCAGCGTGTTTTTAGGGCGCATCGTCTCCCCGACGGCCTTGAACGAGAAGGAGTAGGCGAAGCTTTGGGAGAAGTACTTGCAGAGCTGGGTGCCGACGGCAATGACGAGAGGGATCAGGGCTCCTTGCGCCATGGTGTCGGCGAGCTCGGCGAGCTGATCGCCGCGCAAGAAGACGAAGGCCAACACGATGATGATGACCAGGCCGCCCATGAGATTTCTGATATTGAATTTCACCTGCGGGATAACCCTCTGTCTGCTGTGGGGGCGTTGTGGCGCAAGCCGCGCGGCCTCAGTGGTGACATTGCATAACTAAATAAGTATATCAGAGCATGCGACGACCCGGACACCGACGCAGCGGGCTTCGCTGTCTGGCAGCTACTCGCCGAGCTCGGCTTCCCAATCGAAGTCGGGCGGTGGGGCGCTGGGAAGCTCGCCCGCCGCCGCTGGTGCGGGCCGGCCATCCCATTGGCTGACCTTCATGTCCACGGTTTCCTCATCGAGGAAGGCGACGCCTTCTGCCGCAAGGCGGGCGTGTTGCTCCTCGATGCCGCCGAACGCGAATCCCGGCGCCAGCCTGCCGTCTTTGAAGACGACGCGGTGGCAGGGGATGCCGGTTTTGGTTGCCGGGTCCCACGGATCGGGGTTGTCGTGCATCGCGTATCCCACGAAACGTGCTTTGCGCGGCTGGCCGATCAGCCGCGCAACCTGGCCGTACGAGACCACCTTTCCCGCCGGCACCTGACGGACGATGTCGTATACCTTGTCCGAGAATGCTCCCATCTTCGCTCCTTACCTGATGAGTTAAGGACGCGTGGCAGTGAAGAAGAGCCGCGGGAACTCCATGGCGATCTCGCCGTTTTCGCGGGGGAAGAAGTGGCGCGCCATCTCGTCACGGACGTCGGCCTCGAAGGCGGGAATCTCGTCGTCTGCGAGGCGGTCGAGGTAGGGGCGCAGCCCCGTGCCGCGGTACCACTCGATGATCGTGTCGACGGATGCCATGCGATGGACGTAGGTCGTCTTCCAGAGGGTGAACTCGTCGGTGAGCCGGGCAAGGACGTCGAAGTAGGTGTCGGGCTCGAGGGTGTAGAAGATGCGCGGGTGCGGGAAATGCGCGCGCCAGCGTTCGCTCTCGACGACGCGGCGGATGCAGAGGTGCGGAGTGGCGTTGGCGTTGATCGGCACCTGAACCGCGAGGGTGCCGCCGTGCGCGAGCGCGCCCATCATGCGGCGGATGACGCTCTCGTTGTCGGGCACCCACTGGATGCAGGCGTTGGAGAACACGAGGTCGAACGGGCCGGGGAGGGCGTCGAAGCTGCTCGTGGCATCGAACACGTCGAATTCCAGAGCGGGATGGGCGGCGCGTGCGGAGGCGATCATGGCAGGCGAGCTGTCGACGCCGAGGATGTGGGCGTCCGGGAACGTCCGTTCAAGGACCGCGGTGCTGTTTCCGGGTCCGCATCCTAGGTCAAGGACGGTGCGCGGGTTGAGATGGCTGATGCGAGACGCGAGATCGAGCGAGGGCTGGGTGCGCTCCTTCGCGAACTTGAGGTATTGCTGCGAGTCCCAGGAGGGCATGGGATCATCTCCTTCTCCCGCACGGTGCCGGGCAAGACGCGGGAAATGCTGATTCTTTATGGGCAGAACCCTCAACTATCTTGCCAAGGTACCCCTGCGTTTCTATAATAGGTAATTCGTGAGTACTGCATTGAGGTAAGGAAACGCATTGTCCGTCGTCGCAATAATCTTTACGGTTCTGCTGGTTGTGTCCGGCATTGGCCTTATCATCTTCGTTCTGCTCCATTCAGGCAAGGGCACCGGCGTCAGCGACATGATCGCCAGCCAGGTGTACAACAACCAGTCCGGCTCCAGCGTCGTTGAGAAGAACCTCGACCGCATCACGATCGTCTTCGCCGTCATCTTCTTCCTGTCGCTGATCGTTTTGATGATCGTCTACCCGCAGGGCACGATCGGCTAGGACGTTTAGACGCAAGCCTTTTCACGCGACCCATTTTGCGCGAAAAAAGGTCTTGCAAGCGCATCCGGTTCTGATATTATATTTTGCGCTGCACATAACGCAGGCAGGCAAAATGCCTGACATACGTCGGAGTGGTGGAACGGCAGACACGCTAGCTTGAGGTGCTAGTGCCCACTTTACCGGGCGTGCGGGTTCAAATCCCGCCTCCGACACCAGAATTTCAAAAGAGCTTCCGAAAGGAGGCTCTTTTTGTGTATGGTGTGGTGCTCGGGCTGCGGTCGGGGATGCGGCGCGGCGCTCGGGCTGCGACCGGTGGAGGCCGGCGCAGTGGCGGGCGGGGAGCGGCGTGGTGCTCGGGCCGCTCGTCGGAGGCCGGCGCAGCGGCGGGCAGAAGCGTGTATGAGGCGCTGCCGGTGTCAGAGCGATGCGGCTTTAGGCCTTTGTCCCGATATCCGGTGGCGCGTGCGCGCGATGATGCTAGGATGGGTTGACCGGATGGAACGCATGGGCGAAAGGGCGGAATCGGTGTCACGGCGCAAGTACTTTTTCTTCGATTACGACGGAACGCTTGCCATCCCGCTGACCCGCACGATCCCCCAAAGCGCGCTTGATGCGCTTGCCGCCCTGCGCGCGGACGGCCACTTCATCGCCCTTGCCACCGGGCGCCTTCAGATCAACGCGCTTGACTTCATCAGCTCAGTCGGCATCGCCAACCTGGTGGCCGACGGCGGCAACTCCGTCACGATCGACGGCAAGCTCATCTGCATGGAGTCGTTGCCCTTGGCGCCGGTCAAGGCATGCCTCCATCGCCTCGACGAGCTCGACATCCCCTGGGCGGTGACGACGGCCAACGAGCTGGTGCGCTATTCGCCGCGCGCCGACTTCGCGACGATCGCGGGCGATTACTACGTGCCCACGGTCTACCGTCCCGATTTGGTGATCGATGATCTGGACTGCATCTACAAGGCGTACATCCCGTGCAAGCCTGGCGAGCTCGGCTCGCTCGAGGCGACCGGTGCACTCGATGACGTGCCGCACGTGCGGTACAACTCCGACAACCTGTTCATCGAGCCGATGGACAAGCAGCGGGGCATCAAACGCATGATGGATGAGCTCGGCGCCCCCTACGAAGACGTCGTGGTCTTCGGCGATGGACTCAACGACGTGACGATGTTCACGCCTGAGTGGACGTCGATCGCGATGGGTAACGCGCGCGAGATCCTGAAAGAACGCGCCGATTTTGTGACCCGTGCCTGCGATGACGACGGCATCGCCTTCGCGTGTCGCCATTTCGGCTGGATATGAGGACGACCATGGGCAAACTCGGCAACGCTTGGCATCATTTCTGCACGATCAACCATCACAAGTGGCTGGTATTGCGCCATTGCTTCCGCGTCGGGCTGTACCGCCAGGGCATCACGCACGATCTGTCCAAGTTCTCCTACACCGAGTTTCGCGTGGGCGTCCTCTACTTTCAAGGTTATCGCAGCCCTAACACCGCCGAGCGCTCCGAGCTGGGGTATTCCACGGCGTGGATGCACCATAAGGGGCGCAACCGCCATCACTACGAGTACTGGATCGATATGCGCGGCAACGGCGATGCGACGTTCGAGGGCAAGCCGATGCCCACGCGCTATGTCGTCGAGATGTTCTGCGACCGCGTGGCGGCGAGCAAGGTGTATCAGGGGGATAAGTACACCGACGGCAGCGCGCTCAAGTACCTTCAGCTTGAGTACAGCGCCAAGGGCGAGATCCTGATGCACCGCGACACGCGCGCGCTGCTCGAGCGCATGCTCACGTGGCTCGCCGAAGACGGGGAGGATGTCGCGTTTCGCCGCATCAAGAACGAGATCGTCAAGCCGCGCTATCGCGAGGGCGTCACGCCGCGATTCTAGCTGCGGGCGTTATTGGCGTGCGGTGTGAGCCTTACAGCTCCGCGTACCAGGTGTTCTCGTGGTTGCGGGCCGACGAGCGCACCGAGATGCGCTGCCCCTGGAGGCTGACGCGCGAATGGGCGGGGATCGAATCGGTGACGAACGCGCTGCCGGCGATCACCGTGTCCTCGCCGACGACCGTCTCGCCGCCGAGGACGCTGGCGTTGGAGTAGATCGTCACGTTGTCCTCGATGGTGGGGTGGCGCTTGACGCCGGCGAGCTTTTGGCCGGCGCGGGTGGACAGCGCGCCGAGCGTGACGCCCTGGTAGATCTTCACGTGGTTGCCGATGACCGTGGTCTCGCCGATGACGACGCCGGTGGCGTGATCGATGAAGAAGTACTCGCCGATCGTCGCGCCCGCGTTGATGTCGACGCCGGTGCCGCTGTGGGCGTACTCGGTCATGATGCGCGGGATCAGCGGCACGTCCTGGACGTAGAGCTCATGGGCGATGCGGTAGACGAAGATCGCGAAGAACCCAGGGTAAGAGAAGATGATCTCCTCCTTGCTCTGTGCCGCCGGGTCGCCGTCGAAGGCGGCCTGGACGTCGGTGAGCAGGACGCGCTGCACCTCGGGGAGCTTCTCGAAGAAGTTGGCGCAGATCTCGTCGACGCGCGCTTCGACCTCCGCCTCGTCGACGCCGGCGCTGCCGCGGAACAGCAGAGCTTCTGCCAGCTGGCGGCGCAGCTGGTCTTCAACGCGGATCAGCGTCTCGCCGATGAAGTACTCGGGCTTGCTGCCCGTGGGGGTCTCGTCGCCGAAGTAGCGCGGGAACATGACGCGGCGCAGGTCCTTCATGATGTTGATGATCGCCTTCTTGTTGGGGAAGTGGCGATCGGGATCGGTGAAGAAGATCTCCGGCGCGCTGCAGTTCTTCTCGATGCCGGCAACGATGGATTCCAAGTTTTCGTTGAACATGAGGCTCTCTTTTCGTGCTTTGTCGGGCATGGCGAGGGCCAGCCCCCTGGGTGGTCGATGCGGCATTCGGGCTGCCGTTTTTTATCCCTCCTATCCTAACGTAACTTTGCGCTCGCATCGCGAGGGGAATCGGCGCGATATGCGTTTATTAGACGAAGAGAGGCGGTTTGACCCATAAGGTTCGATACTGATAGTTTATGGTATTAACGATTAATAAAGCTAACCAGGAAGGACGGCCATGGAAGACCTGAGCTGCCAGGGTGCCTCTTCGGCGTCCAACGTGCCGCAGACCCGCGAGGACGCATGCGGCGATGAGGGCGTGCGCGCAGGAGCCTGCGTTGCGGCGGGAGGAGCCGAAGAGGCGCGCGACGGTGCGCCCCTTGCGCCGTCCTCCTCAAACGGCGCCACGACGCCCTCGGAAGACCTGCTGTACTCTTGGCTGCGCTTCAATCTCGCCATCCGCACCGAGCGCGTGCTCAAGGGATTCCCGTTTCGCGAGGTGCTGGTCTACAGCTGCCTGCATCGCCTGCGCCGCGACGATCCCGCTCGTCAGGTGAGCGCGACTGAGCTGTGTGACCTGCTGGGCATCAAGAAGCCTCAGATGGCCACCTTGCTTGCGCGGATGGAGGAGAAGGGGCTCATCGATCGCGTCCGTTCCGACCAGGACCGCCGCGTGGTGCACGTCTTGCTGACCGGTGCCTCCCTGCCGCTCTACGAGGAGGAGCATCGCCGCGTCATGGAGGTGGTCGACACGATCGCAGGCCGGTATGGGGTCGATCGCTTAGGCGAGGTCATCCGCATGTTCGATGAATTGTCCGTCATTGCAGAGGAGGTCATCCGATGATACGCATCGTGGTCGATTCGGCCTCTGACATCCTGCCCGACCAGGCCAAGAAGCTCGGCATCGAGGTGCTGCCGTTGGTGGCGAGCGTCGCCGGCGTGGAGTATCGCGACGGGATCGATCTGGGCCGCAGCGAATTCTACGAGCTGCTGGAAAAGACCGGGGATTTCCCCAAGACTTCGCAGGTGTCGCCGCTCTTGTTCGCCGACGCCTTCAAGGAAGCGCGCGCGGCGGGCGACGAGGTGATCGCGCTCATCCTGTCGTCGGGTCTGTCGGGGACGTACCAGAGCGCGCTTTTGGGTCAGTCGATGGCGGGTGGTGACGGCATCTACGTCATCGACACGCGTCTGGCAACCTATATGATCCTCATCCTGGTCGAATACGCCTGCGCTCTGCGCGACGAGGGCCTCAAGGCGAGCGACATCGTCGAAGAGCTGGAACGCTTCAAGCATCGCGTGAAACTGGTCGCAGCCTTGGACACGCTGGAGTACCTGCAGCGCGGCGGTCGTCTGCCGAAGGCGGCGGCGCGTGTGGGCGAGGCCGCCAAGCTCAAGCCCGTCATCGGGCTCAACGAGGCGGGCGGCGTGACGCTTGCCGGTGCCTGCCTCGGGCGCAAGCGCGCGCTCGACGCGGTGATGAAGCAGGTGACGAAGGATGAGATCGACCCGGCGTTTCCGGTGTACACCCTGTATTCGTGTGGCACGAAGAACACCGAGAAGCTCGAGGAGCGGCTCGCCCAGGCGGGCATCAGCGTGACCGAGCGTCTGCAGATCGGATTCGTCATCGGCGCGCACATCGGCCCGGGTGCCTGCGGCGTGGTGTACGTCGTCAAGTAGGGCGGCGGGGAACTCGCTGGCGGCTGGCGCGGTTCGCGCGGCGTGGCGGTGGTCGCGTCGCACGCCTGCGGCGCTGGCCGTCGTCTGCCGTCGCGTCGCGCCGCGCCCGTCGGATGGCGAAGCGATGCAGTTCGCGGAGGGTGTCTGTCTCGGAGCGCCGCCTTGCCGTATGATGAATGCGATAACGATTCGGCGCCTGCGCGGCGCCCCTTATGAGACGAGGCATCCATGACTCACTACCGCGACGGCCATCGCGTCGTCTTGGCCAATTATGGCTTCAATGAAGAGGGACCGTACCTCAAGTTCAACGACATCGACACGAAGACCCAGCACCTGTTTTCCGTGCGGGGCAAGAC
>CAVCDZ010000061.1:0-9290 GCA_963601095.1 Oscillibacter sp. MSJ-31
GGTCACGGACAAAAAGCAGCGTTTATCAGGAGGTATGACATGGGCCGTTTTACTTTGCCACGTGATGTGTATTGGGGAAGGGGCTCGCTTGAGAGCCTGAATCAGCTCAAGGGCACCAAGGCCGTTCTCGTCCTCGGCGGCGGCTCCATGAAGCGCGGCGGGTTCGTCGACCGCACGGTCGAGTACCTGGGCCAAGCCGGCATCACCACGACGCTGATCGAAAACGTCGAGCCCGACCCCTCGGTTGAGACGGTCATGAGGGGCGCTGCGGTCATGCGCGAGGTCGAGCCCGACTGGATCGTGTCCATGGGCGGCGGCTCGCCGATCGACGCCGCCAAGGCCATGTGGGTGTTCTACGAGTACCCCGAGTGCACGCTTGAGCAGCTGATCACGCCCTTCAGCTTCCCCGAGCTGCGGCAGAAGGCGCGCTTCTGCGCCATCTCGTCGACCTCTGGCACGGCAACCGAGGTTACCGCATTCTCCGTCATCACCGACTACGACAAGGGCATTAAGTACCCGCTTGCCGACTTCAACATCACGCCTGACGTCGCCATCGTCGACCCTGATCTGCCAGACACGATGCCGCCGCATCTCGTGGCCTATACCGGCATGGACGCGCTGACCCACGCGATCGAGGCCTACACCTCGACGGCCCACTGCGATTTCACCGACCCGCTTGCGCTCAAGGCGGTTGCGGTCGTGAACGACCATCTGCTGAAGTCGTTCGACGGCGACTCGACGAGCCGCGAGAAGATGCATTACGGCCAGTGCATGGCGGGTATGGCGTTTTCCAACGCGCTGCTCGGCATCGTGCATTCGATGGCGCACAAGACCGGGGCGGCCTTCTCAACAGGCCATATCGCCCACGGCTTGGCAAATGCGCTCTACTTGCCCTACGTGATCGCCTACAACTCCCGCGACGCGGCGACGGCAGTGCGTTACGGCGAGATCGCCGCCTCGATCGGGCTCGATGCCACGGTGCCCGCCCTGATCGGCTTCGTCGAGGACCTGAACGCGCACCTCGGCATCCCGAACACCCTCGCGGCGCTCGGCGTGTTGGAAGACGAGTTCAAGGAGAAGATCGCCGAGATCTCGGTGAACGCCATCGGCGATGCCTGCACCGGCTCCAACCCGCGCACGATTGACGCTGCAGGCATGGAGCGCCTGTTCACCTGCGTCTATTACGGTCAGGAAGTCGATTTCTGAGAAACGTCGCTCGCATAAGCGTGTGCCGTCCTCAAGCGCTGGAGGGGAAGCGGTGCGGTCTTCCTCTCCAGCCGCACGGCTCGCGGGTTCGGCTCGCGCGCCGTGCGCCGCGCACCTCCCCGTGCGCTTCCCTGCGCACTCTCGGCGTGCGATTGCGCCTTGCAATCCTCGACCCATCTGCTAGCATGCGTACCAGCAAACCGTTGACGAGGAAGTAACGGTGGCGGCGCACTTTCAGAGAGCCGGGGAGGCTGTGATCCCGGCAGCAGCGACCATCAAATGGACCTCCGAGGGCTAGGGTGAAATTCGAGTAACCTTAGACGGGCGCTCCCGTTACAGGGCAGAGGCGTGAGAGCGCCTCATAAGAGGATGCATCGCATCAAGCAGTGGTGGCACCGCAGGAGTTCGCTCTTGTCCCTGCACGTAAGTGAGGAGGACGAGGGCATTTTTTACGCCTTCGTCTCCGATGGAATAAGGAGAAGAAGATGTCCAAGCGACCAAGTACCGACTACAAGACCTACCTTTCAGAAGACGAGCTGCCCACGCATTACTACAACGTGCGCGCAGACATGAAGACCGATCATGCGCCGATGCTCAACCCGGCGACGCTCAAGCCCGTCACCGTCGACGACCTGTCGCCGGTGTTCGCCACCGAGCTGGCCAAGCAGGAGCTCAACGCGACCGATCGCTTCATCCCGATCCCCGACGAGGTCCGCAACTTCTACAAGATGTACCGTCCGTCCCCGCTCGTGCATGCCGAGTTCCTTGAGAAGGCGCTGGGCACCCCGGCGAAGATCTACTACAAGTTCGAGGGTAACAACACGAGCGGCTCGCACAAGCTCAACTCGGCCATCGCCCAAGCCTACTACGCCAAGCAGCAGGGCCTGACCTGCCTCACCACCGAGACCGGCGCGGGCCAGTGGGGCACCGCGCTTTCGATGGCGTGCGGCTTCTTCGGCCTTGACCTGCATGTTTTCATGGTGAAGTGCTCCGCCCAGCAGAAGCCCTACCGCAAGGCCGTCATGGAGACGTACGGTGCGCGCGTGACGCCGTCACCTTCCAATGAGACGAGCGTCGGCCGCTCGATCCTGGAGAAGGATCCCGACAACACCGGCTCGCTCGGTACGGCCATCTCCGAGGCCGTCGAAGAGGCGACGCACACCGAGGGCTGCCGCTACGTGCTCGGCAGCGTGCTCAACCAGGTGCTGCTGCACCAGTCGATCATCGGCCTGGAGACGAAGGCCGCGCTCGAGAAGATCGGCGTCAAGCCCGACATCCTGATCGGCTGCGCCGGTGGCGGCTCAAACCTCGGCGGCCTGATGGCGCCGTTCATGGGCGATCGCCTGGCCGGCAAGGAGGCCCCGCACTTCATCGCCGTCGAGCCGGCGAGCTGCCCGACGCTGACCCGCGGCAAGTTCGCCTACGACTTCTGCGACGTCGGAAAGGTCACCCCGCTTGCCAAGATGTATACGCTGGGCTCGGGCTTCATCCCGTCGCCGAACCATGCCGGCGGCCTGCGCTATCACGGCATGAGCCCGATCCTGTCGCAACTCTACCATGACGGCTTCCTGGACGAGGCACGCTCGGTCGAGCAGACGCGCGTCTTCGAGGCCGCGACGCTCTTCGCCCGCGTTGAGGGCACGCTGCCCGCGCCGGAATCCGCCCATGCGATCCGCGTCGCGATGGACGAGGCGCTCAAGTGCAAGGAGACCGGCGAGGAGAAGGTCATCGTCTTCGGCTTGACCGGCACCGGCTACTTCGATCTGGCCGCCTACCAGTCCTATCAGGCAGGCACGATGACCGACTACATCCCGACCGACGAGGATCTCGAGCGCGGGTTCGCCTACATCCCGCACCTCGACGGCATCCAGTAGGGTCGGGTGGACCGCGGGGCGTGGCCGGACGGGCTGCGCACCGCGCGGGTTTCGGACATGCGGCGCTCCCATGAGCGGGGCGCCTGCAAAGACTTCAGGGCATGCGGCGTTCCCATGAGCGGGGCGTCTGCGAAGACCTCAGGGCATGCGGCGTTCCCATGAGCGTCGCGTCTGCGAAGACCTTAAGCGCCAGGGTATCGTTCCCTGGCGCTTTTTTTATGCGTGGAGGCGTCTGCGCTCAGGGCATTCCCCTCCAGAGAAAGAAAAACCGCCTTTTTTGGCAACACACGGCGGATGTACGCAGTCTCTTGGGAGCTTCGGCTCTCTGAAGAGAACGTTACGCAACATAGTTGGAATAACTGTGGCGTAACTACCGCTCCTGTCAAGGTCAAACATCCTTGTCGAGGCTTTGTGCTGCGTACCTCCGTGGGTGGTTGCCAAAAATTGGCCGATTTTTTTCTCTGGGGTGTCGTCGGAGGGTCTAGGGCATCGGCGAAGGGGTTGGGGCGTCGTTCAAGGAGTTGGGGCATTGCCGGAGGATCTGGGGTGTTGGTCTGGGCAGCCGTCGGGGAGCGGGGACATCGGCCTGGGGTGTCGTCGGAGGATCTAAGGGCACCGGGCGCGTCGGGCGTGTGCGCTGCGCCTCCATCACAGCGAAGGGCCCCGGAACCGGATGGCTCCAGGGCCCTTCGCTAGGAGGGTGTTCCTGCAGAATCGCGAGATCAGTACTTGTAGAAGCCTTCGCCCGCGTTGATGCCGAGCTTGCCGGCGTCGATGTACTCCTTGATCAGCGCCGTGATCTTGCCCGGCGTCGTGGTCGGGTCCTTGGCCTCAGGGCTCATCGACACGATGTTGTACGCCGTGGTCAGGCCCACGATGTCGAGGATGCGGAAGGGGCCGAGCGGCGCGCCGGTCGCGAGCTGCCAGGTCTTGTCGATCGTCTCGACGTCGGCAACGCCGTTTGCGAGCAGCGCCTGAGCGGAGTTCAAGAAGGGCACGAGCATCGAGTTCAGGATGTAGCCGGGCTGCTCCTTCTTAAGGCACAGCGGCACCATGCCGATCTGCTCGGCGAACTTCACCACGGTGCCATACGCCTCCGGGCTCGTTCCGGCATGGCCCATGACCTCGGCCGTGTTGTTGCGCCAGATCTCGTTGGCGAAGTGAAGCGCCAGGTACTTGTCGGGACGGCCGGTGTACTCGGCAAACGCGCTCGGGAGCATGGTCGAGGAATTCGTCGCGATGACGGTGCGCTCGGGCAGGTACTTCGCCATCGTGGTGTAGAACTCGATCTTTTCCTGCGGGTTCTCGGCGATGGCTTCGATGACCAGGTCGGCGTCCTGCGCAGCCTCCTCGTGGCTGAGCGTGATGTTGATGCGGTCCATGGCCGTCTCGGCGCGCTCAATTAGCTCGTCGATCTGCTCGTTCGTCAGATCGGGGGACGGCGCAAGGCCGCGGCAGTACGCAGCCGGGTTGGTCTTCATGGCCTCGAGCGTCTGCACGTAGATCTTCTGCACGCGCTGGAACTTGGGCATCGCGCGCCCGATCGACGACTCCATGCGCAGCCATACGGCGACGTCGAATCCCTTGAAGGCGCTTTGGAAGGCGATCTGGCTCCCCAGCACACCGCCTCCGGCAACCACTACTTTCTTGATGTCCATGGAAATCCTTCCTTAGGCGTGTTCGTTGGGTTCATTATCAAGAGCTTGCGTTGGGCTTGCGCCCGAGCGGGCTTTGAGTGGTAGCATTTCGCCCGGCGGACGATCGATGCGAGCCCCCATCGATCATCGGCCTACCGTTCGCGACCGGTGAGCGGTACCTGCGGCATTCTGACTCCGCACCTGGCACGACGGCGGTCGGCCGTGGCTGCGGGACCGTATCCGCCGCCACGAGAAGAGGAGAAGCGCATGTCACCTGATCTTGCGAGGAAATATGAAACGCTTAAGAGCCTGATCGCCTCCTACGGGCGCGTTGCCGTCGCCTTTTCGGGCGGGGTCGACTCCTCGCTGCTGTCCGCGGTGGCGCATGACGTGCTGGGCGCAGACGCGCTTGCCATCACGGCGGTGGCGCCCCTGGTCCCTGCGCGCGAGCTTGCTGACGCCCAGTCGTTTTGCGCAGCGCGCGGCATCCGCCATGAGCTGATCCACCCTGACCCGTTGGCGGTCGAGGGCGTGCGCACCAACGCGCCGGATCGCTGCTACGTGTGTAAGAAGGCGATCTTCACCCAGATCTTCGCTTGCGCGCACGAGCAGGGGATCGACATCGTCGCCGACGGCTCCAACCTCGACGATCTGGGCGATTACCGTCCCGGGCTCGCCGCGCTCGAGGAGATGCAGGTCGCAAGCCCCCTTCGCGAGGCGAACATGACCAAGCAGGACATTCGCGACCTCTCACAGGAGCTGGGCCTGCCCACCTGGAGCAAGCAATCGAGCGCCTGCTTGGCAACGCGCTACCCCTATGGCGAAGAGCTGACGGAAGAGAAGCTCGCGCGTGCCGATGCGGCCGAAGACGTGCTGCTTTCGCGTGGGTTCACTCAGGTGCGCGTCCGCGTGCACGGCGACGTCGCGCGCATCGAGCTGCCACCTGCCCGCTTCGCCGATCTGCTGGAGGACCAGCAGCGCCTCGACGTGACGCGCGCGCTCCAAGCGCTGGGCTTCGACTATGTCACGCTCGATCTGCTAGGGTATCGAACAGGAAGCATGAACGAAACGCTCAACGGGAAGGACGGGCAGTGACGCACCCTCACCAGTCATCGGCAGGCATGTGCCCGGCATCGTGCGCTGCGGCGCCTGGCGAAGCGGCGCAGGCCGTGCCTTCCGCAGCACCCGAGGCCGCGTGCGTCATCTGCGCGATGAGCGGGGGCGTTGACAGCTCGGTCGCGGCCAAGCTTTTGGTCGATCGGGGCTATGAGGTGCTTGGCGCGACGATGAAGCTCTTCGACTCCGATGGCGTGATCCTCGAGGAGGGAAGCCGCACGTGCTGCTCGCTCGAGGACGTCGAAGATGCGCGTGCCGTTGCGCGGCGCCTCGGCATCCCGTATCGCGTGTTCAATTACACGGGACTGTTCGAGCAGGACGTGATCGACCGGTTTTGCGAGGCGTACCTTGCCGGCAAGACACCCAATCCTTGCATTGACTGCAATCGCTATCTGAAGTTCGGCGCGCTGCAGCAGCGCCGGCGCGAGCTGGGATTTGACTACGTGGCAACCGGCCACTACGCCCGGCGAGCCTACGACGAGAAGACGGGGCGCTACCTGCTGATGCGCGGGCTCGATCCCAAGAAGGATCAGAGCTACGTGCTCTATCACCTGACCCAGGAGCAGCTTGCCCACATGCTGTTTCCCGTCGGCGAGCTTTCCAAAGGCGAGGTGCGCGCCGCCGCACATGAGGCGGGGCTCGTCACGGCCGATAAGCTTGAGAGCCAGGACATCTGCTTCGTCCCCGACGGTGATTACGCATCGTTCATCGAGAGCCATCTTGGCCATGAGCTGGAGCCGGGTGCGATCGTCGATGAGGAGGGCGTCGTTCTCGGCCGCCACCAGGGCCTTGCACGGTACACGATCGGGCAGCGCAAGGGGCTCGGCATCGCCGTCGGCAGCCCGCTTTTCGTGATCGACAAGGACGTGGAGCGCAACGAACTTGTGGTCGGTCCCGCAACCTCTCTGGGCGTGACGACCGTCATGGCCGATGACGTCAACCTGATCTCCTGCGATGCGATAGACGAGCCCCTGGTGGTGCAGGCCAAGGTGAACTATCGCGCGGCGCTGCGGCAGGGCACGGCGACGATGTCCGGAGATCGGCTCACCGTGGTCTTCGACGAACCGGTTCGCTCGGTCGCCCCCGGTCAGGCGCTTGTGCTCTATCAGGGCGACGTCGTCGTGGGCGGCGGCACGATCGTCTCGGCCGGCGAGGCGTGAGCATGATGGTGCGCGCTACGCATATTCCGGTGTATCTCGACAACGCGGCGACGACGCCGGCCGATCTCCGCGTCGTCGAGGCGATGCTGCCGTATTTCACCGAGCGGTTTTACAACCCCTCGTCGTTCTACGGCCCTTCGCAGGACGTTCACGACGCTCTCGATGAGGCGCGCGCGTATCTTGCGGCAACGATCGGCGCCGCGGCGCGGGAGGTGCGATTCACCTCCGGCGGCACCGAGGCGGACAACGCCGCCCTCAAAGGGCTGGTGCTCGCCAACGCCGCGGGCGGCCGCCATGTCGTGATCTCGGCGATCGAGCACCCGGCGGTGAGCGAGTCGGCACGCTGGCTTGAGCGGCAGGGCTTCGAGGTCACGCGCGCGCCGGTCGATGGGGAAGGGGTCGTGACGCCGGAGGCGCTTTCTGCTTGCCTGCGCGCAGATACCTGCCTGGTCTCGATCATGATGGCCAACAACGAGATCGGCACGATCGAGCCGATCGCCGACCTTGCTGCGTGCGCCCATGCGGCCGGAGCGCTTTTCCATACCGATGCCGTGCAGGCATATGGTCATATCCCAGTCGACGTGCGCGCGTTGGGCGTCGATGCGCTGTCGGTTTCTGCTCATAAGCTTTCCGGCCCCAAGGGCGCGGGCTTTCTGTACTGCCGCCGCGGCGTGGCGTGCGAGCCGGTGGCCCACGGCGGCGCGCAGGAGCGCGGGTATCGTGCGGGCACCGAGAACGTGCCGGCCCTCGTCGGCTTCGCTGCGGCCGCGCGCCTTGCGTTCGGCGACGAGGCGGCGGGCGCGGCTGCCTGGCGGCTTTTGGAGGAGCGCAGCGCGCACGTCGGCAAGCTGCGCGATCGCTTGGTGGCGCAGGTGGTGGGCACGGTGCCCGACGTGCGCGTGAGCGGCCCTACGGATCCGGCGCGCCGGCTTGCTGGCCATGCGCACTTCTGCTTTAAAGGCATCTCGTCTGAGGCGTTGTTGATGCGCCTCGACGAGGTGGGCGTGCTCGCCTCGGCGGGGTCTGCCTGCGCTTCGGGGTCGCTTGAGCCGAGCCCTGTCTTGCAAGCGATCGGCGTGGAGCCCGAGTGGATCGGCGGAGCGCTGCGGCTGACCCTTTCAGCTGCGACGACCGAGGATGACGTTTCTTATGCAGCGGCGCAGCTCGTCGACATCGTGCGCGATCTGCGCACCCGCCGATAGCTCAGCCCCCGGCGTACTTCAGGTGTGCGGGGCGTGTTGCATTTCCTATATCCCTAGATTGAACCAAGTGTCACTCGATTTTGAACCGTTCGCCTGCGCTCGGCATCCAACTTCTGTGTAGATTGAACTTCTCCACCGATAAGTTCAATGTTTGTGGGATGATCTCACTACTGAAATTCAATTCTTGAACAGGAGCCATCAGGAGGGCGTCATGGGGAACCGGGAAACGTTTGCAGATCGCCTGCGGCAGGCGATGGCTGCCGCCGGCATCAAACAGGTCGATTTGATCGAGGCCGCCGCCGAACACGGTGTGCGTCTGGGGAAGAGCCAGGTGAGCCAATACGCCAACGGCAAAACTGTTCCTCGGCACGACACGCTTGAGATCCTCGCTAAGCTTCTCAACGTCGAAGCCGAGTGGTTGCTCTCCGGCACGCCCGAGGCGGAGGTCGCCCACGAAGAGGCGATGCAACCCATCGCAGCCACGTCGCACCCGAACTCTTCAGCCATCCCACACCGCATTCCCGAAAGGACCGCTCCCATGCGCGAGTTCAAGAAATCCAGCAAGCTCGATAACGTCCTCTACGACGTTCGCGGCCCGGTCGTCGACGAGGCGACCCGCATGGAGGCGGAAGGCCAGCGCGTGCTCAAGCTCAACATCGGCAACCCGGCGCCGTTCGGGTTCCGCACGCCCGATGAGGTCGTGCAGGACATGCGCTTCCAGCTTCCCGAGTGCGAGGGCTATTCCGATTCGAAGGGCCTGTTCGCCGCGCGCAAGGCGATTATGCAGTATTCGCAGATCAAAGGCCTGCCCAACGTTGACATGGACAGCATCTACACCGGCAACGGCGTCTCTGAGCTCATCAATCTGTGCATGCAGGCCATCCTCGACAACGGCGACGAGGTCCTGATCCCGAGCCCCGATTACCCGCTCTGGACCGCTTGCGCCACGCTCGCCGGCGGCGTCCCTGTCCACTACATCTGCGATGAACAGGCAGAATGGTACCCGGACATCGACGACATCAAACGCAAGATCACCCCACGCACCAAGGCCATCGTCATCATCAACCCGAACAATCCCACCGGCGCCATGTATCC
>CAVCDZ010000062.1:0-44744 GCA_963601095.1 Oscillibacter sp. MSJ-31
GTTAATCAGCAGGATTGACGTGGCGGCATTCTCGGTCTTAGGAAAAGCCAAGACATCCGCCTGCTGCTTGGTCGCAAAGCCCGAGCCCCTCAGCAGCTTCTGAATGAAGTCGTGCTCGCTCAGTATTTCGTCCACGGAATCCTCAACCTGGGAGATCGCCTTGTCAGCCCGCTTTGCCCTCTTAGCCGCCTCGCTATTGGCCCGCTCAAGCTGATCGAGAGTAGAATCCTCAAGCGCGTTGTCCTGCCCCGATTCAAACACCTGATCAAGCACAAGCTCCATCTGAGAAACCTGCCTATCGATCCTGCTGTTTTCCTCCGTGACAGTCTTCGCCACCAACCCGGGTCGATCCTGGAGCGTGGCATCCCCGCTCAAAATGGCAGCGCTTTCGGAGCGAGAAGCAAGGGAAGCCACCTCGTCCAAGCCGCGCACGACGAAGGGTGTATCGTCGTAGATCGCGATGTCGGGAATAACCTGTGGGTCGATCTGATCATGCACGTATTTGCGAAGCACCTCGTCGAGCA
This sequence comes from Oscillibacter sp. MSJ-31, assembly GCA_963601095.1. GTDB lineage: Bacteria > Actinomycetota > Coriobacteriia > Coriobacteriales > Eggerthellaceae > Anaerotardibacter. The sequence goes on from CAVCDZ010000062.1 coordinate 525, forward strand.
GCACGAGGCTCTTACTGGCACTCACGGTATCGATGCACGCATGCGCGCCACGATTTCCCATCTTGCGAATCATATGAAACTTTTTGACAAACGAGCCACTGATCAGCCTCTTGCGTTTGGCAAGGTCAATCTTATCGATCAGCTTCGCCCCGCGCGTCAGGTCAGTATCGTTGATGAGCCGGTCAAGCACGTGCTCGAGCACCTTGCGGCAGCCAGTCGCCGCGCTGTCGGGATCCTCCAGGCCGTTCTTGCGCCAAATCGCGACCTTCGCGGCCAAGCCCGAGTATTCCAGCTGCGCACCGAGGATGTCACCGTAGTCCTCGAAGTAATCAAAATAACGTGGATGTGCGTAATCCATCGGCTCCTGCTCTCCCCTCTTGCTTCTCCTTGTACCCAACCAAACGCACAAAAGAGTCGAAATCAGCAATGTCGTCGCGGCCGTATCCCCTCTTGGCCAGCGCAGCGTAGATAGCACAGCTCCTTGCTTGAGTATTAAATCTCCGTCTCTTCCCACTGCCAGGGTTGAACATTATGTCCGTGAACACTCGATATTTGCAAAGGCTATCAGCCAGATCCGCATTACGATCCTGAAAAAGGGCCTTCACATATAGATGGTCGTAAAACGCACTTCGAGGCATAAGAGGATAATCGCGACCGTCCATGCGAAAACACTTCAAACGGGATCCGATAACACCGCATTGAACTTCATCAAAAAGAGAATCCCCCTCGTAGTGAGCGCGCAGCTTAGAGGGCAGATTCCCATCGACATACCGCTTAGGATGATCGCATTCAAGCAATCCGGGATAGGGTCCCCATTCTCTGTCCGAACCATCTCGCTCGAACACCTTTGCAGCCTGAAACCAGTTTTCTACGGCATAGCGTTCGTTCGTTGCCTCGTCTTGATACGAGAGGATGGTCGCAGACAGGGCCCGGCCAATCTCGAAACTATGCGAAGCAGTTGAGACCTCGAGGATTTCGTCCCGCCCTACTCCTCTTTTTCCATACTTTTCCTTGCCATACTTCGCCACTATCGCCTCAGCCAAGGCGTCGCTCGACCTTTGGCGCACTATCCAGCTCATGCCACTGTGCCAGTCGAATTCGATGGACTCCTCGTAGAACAGCTGGTCGCCGCTAGTTGCAACTCCGAAGAATGGCCGAGTCGCTCGTTTGATCGCCGACATCAAGAATCAGACCTTTCCTTACCGAAGCCCTTCTGAGTATTGCGGTCGATTCTGCCTATCCGCTCCTCAAGCGCCGCCATCCTTTCATCCAGAGAAGCAAAGCGTCTCTCATCTATCTCTTTACGATCCGACTGCAGCCGGATCAATGTCGCCAAGCGATCATCCAAGCCAGCAACCCGCGCCCCTTGTTCGCTCAGCTGCTTACCCTGCAGTTGAGTCAAAGTCTCGATGTCTGCACTGATACCCGTTAAAGCCGATGTCTTTTTATCGATCTCCACCACGAGAGCAGCACACGCTTCCTCGAGACCTTTTCGAGCGTCCTCCACCTGCTTGCCAAGAGTGGACAGGCTTTCCCGCTCTCTCTCGATCAATGCAACAGTCTCTGAAGCCGAACTATCGACAAGAAGACGAGCCGAATCGTCGATCCCCTTCGTCGCGGCAATCAAGCTATCTGTAAGCCGCTGCAAAGATTCCAACGCCTTCGCGATGTTATCGTTGAGCCGTTGTTTCGTCTTTTCCTCCTTTTCGAGCTGCGATAAAGAACCGAGGATCGCCTTGGCCTTCTCTTCTATCTCAATCACTTCATACTCTTGCATGACCTCTCCTTCGCTACGTCCACGGCAAGTCGGTAGACCCGATTCACTCGCCTCAGCCTTTCCGCCTGATCAGTCCTAACGGACTTAAGAAGATCATCCGGATAAGCGCCAATTGTCTGAGCCACTCGCGGTATCACCGAATTCAGCATCTCCGCCGTCACGTCAGCACCGGAGCTAGAGTTGACAAACTCCAAGAACCAACGAGAGCACTCTTCTCGGGATAAGTCGTAATTGGACTGCCCAAATCCCGCCACAGATTCGAAATACCGCGCTGCCCTATCCGGCTTGCCGCTTAGCATCTCAATGGCAAAGGCAATATAAAATAAGCCGGGATTTTGAGGGTAATCCTCGAGCAAGCGCAGCGCTCGTCGGGAAAGAATCAAACATTCGTCATCGCCGTTAACGTCGCTTATCGCCTCTATCGCTAGCTCCACATTGGTGGCGTCATAAACAATGGAGGCTAAAATATCCTGGTCCTCCTCACCCAACGAAAGATAAGCCAGGCTCTCACGATGAAACGTATCGTCGGCTTGCCGAGGGTCCGCTATACCCGCAACCTTTTCTGCTGTCTCGAGCATTGTTAGAGCCGCGCGACGTCTGCCCTCTTCAATAACCTTGTAGGTAAATTCTGATAACAGATGCCTCATAGCAGCGAGAATATATCGCGATCGTTATCAATACCGGAAAGCGCCTCGCAAAGGGAGCTACGCGCCGATCTCAGGTACGCCTCATCGGATTGATAGCTTTTCACATGATCGAGATACCTCTCGACTATCAAGGCACGAAGCCTTTCCCCGCGAGCAAAACTTGGCTCAACGACAAATACTCCCTGGCCAAATGAAGAGAACCTAATGGAATAGCCGCGAAAGACACCTAAGAGCCGAAAACGATAGATGGCACGTTCTAGCGAGTTTTTTTCGCCCTTATAAAAGCCTATAAGCCAATGGCCGTTCCGGTAGTTGTTTTCTCGACATCGCCCCAATACATCCGAAGCCAGCCTCATCTCCGCGTCGATGCCTGCAAACGTTGACCGGTGAAAGAACAGAACGCGGCTAACATCATCTCCGCTGTACTTCGGTTTCTGCTTTTCTTTTCTATCAATTTCCTGAACAGCCGTGATGCTGGGATCCAGGATTGCTTCGTTAAGATCTTTGTAGTCGTTGGACAAAATGAGATAAGCATATCCAGGTTTGCCATCGCGGGCAGCGCGCCCCACCTCTTGGTAATACGATTCCAAACTTCCCGGCATGCCAAAATGAATGACCCAACGTACATTGGGTTTATCAATCCCCATGCCGAATGCTTTAGTTGCTACCATTGCTGCAACATCATTGTTTTTAAACAGATTGGCTTGCCTTCGCTTCTCATCATCCCAGTTAGCTTCGTCAATGCACTTGGGCTTGCTGCCGGAATAATACGCACAAGCGTCCGGAATAAGACTATTAAGACGATCCCACACGCCCGAGCTAGGATACGATGCGCTTCCCCTTACCCCAAATGATCCATTCACATGAGGGCAAAACACAATACCGCAGCATGTCCTTTCGTCTCCCGTCGCAGCGTAGGCTCGATCGGGCGATATACCCAAATCTGCAGGAATCACGTTTTTGATTAAATAATCCAAACCCGCCATCTTTTCTTCGCTAGGTAAGGAAAGGACTCTATAATGCAGCTCCTCTCGGTCGAAGCTTCGCGTCTTAACGATGGCTGATCTATCTTCGATTTTTAGATCGTGTCGAATATCAGTTAACACGCTCATAGATGCCGTGCCGGTCAAAGCGAGCAACGGAGGGATGGCGTCGCCTGTTCTACATGTCGTCCTGCAAGTGTCTGCCAATCCTAAATACGATGTTCTGAAGTCGTGGCCCCATTCGCTCACACAATGCGCTTCATCGATCGCAATCACAGAGACAAGATTTTCTTGCGAATAGTTACTTACATTCTCTAGAAACTGCTCGTTCTGAAATCTCTCAGGTGCCACGTAGACGATGAGGAACTGCCCTGTAGCTATGCCTTCCATCGCCTCTGCACGATTACTTGTCTGCGAGCTCAATCCCACAACACGGCCCATTCCCCGCCTGGCCAGGTTAATGACCTGGTCGTCAATAAGCGAGATGATAGGCGAAACCACGTAAGCCACCCCGGGCATCACCAAAGAAAGAAGCTGATACACTACAGATTTTCCAGCCCCCGTCGGCAGCAACACGATTGAGTCTTTGCGCTGCAAACCACGCTTGAATCCCTCGTATTGGCCTTCACGCCACGAGCTGAACCTAAATAAGTAGTTCAAGAGAAATGTGGCGCAGCGGCGATCAATCGTATAGTTAACTACGTTTTGAACTCTCGTAAAGTCAAATGGCGAACGACGTTCGACTGTCGATACGTCGGAGACCCAAGCCTCTTTATCGGAAGGTTCGCCCGAAGCAGCTCCGCGCCTAATAAGAAAATCATGGTCGTCAGTAAGTGAGACCGGCTCTATCCCATCAAAAAGAGCGCCGCAAGCACACAATGTGCTAATCGCCCTATCAAGAGTTTTGAGATCCTCTAAAACGAGTTTCAAGAGACCATCATAGCCGCCATCGCCATGATAGCCGCATGCTGCCACCCGGCACCCTCGGCCAACTCGCTGAGTTTTGACAAGCTCCACAAGAGCGCATTGCAGCTGATGTGCATAGCCTATGCGCTCTTCGCTCTCGCCGTCATTTCCTCCATGCGCCGTACTCTCCAAATTGCTAAGTTCATTTTCAAGGTCGCCAGACAGCGCGGTCACGTAGCCCCTATTGATGATTTTTTCGAGAACAGCCACCGCCGAAAGCTCCTGATCGGTTCTTTTCGGCCTCGTCTCAGGCTCTAGATAATGTAGCGCCCACTGCCGTTTCGTCACAAAGAGGCTGTCTGTAATAGAAGTTCGTTGCAAACGGTCAAAAGGGACCGCAACCGAATCGAAGAGAACGTTTCTTCCAAAACTAGCTGCCCTCCGCGAAATGGAATCGTCTTTATCCTCCGGAACTGGCAAGCCGGAAGAGCTGTAGAAGCTCTTAATTGGCCCATCATGGATGCCAACAAACGAATCATCCACCATTTTGAAAGACCAGGGCAAATTGCATAATGCCACCGCGTCTTTAACTTCTTTCACGATTTCGTCAAAGCCCGGCAGCTCCACACAATCGTCCAGAAAAAGAACCGAAGTAATATACTCAGGAGGGATAACCCCTGGCACAAGAACTTCAGCCTGCTCATCGGCAGGGCAATTTAGCTTACGAGGAGCACCCCCCCCCACAAACATTTGCTCGACATTGCAGCTCATCGCACGGCTGCTAGCAGCATTGGTCGCGAAAAACTGGTACGAACAAGAGCCTTCCTTGGGGAATCGGCCGAGAATGGCGGGATTAATAGTCAAGATCGCGTAACGTCGTTCTGGATGACGCTTACGCATAACATAAAGAAGACGGCTATTGGGGTGGGTGATCGAAAGGTTGACATGCTCCTTGCCATCGAACCGATTGCCATCGTTGTAAGCGAAATCGACCCCTTCTTTTTCAAGGGCAGCACGAGGAACAAGCCCTCTTTTTACGATTTTTTAAGGTTGCTGATCGCAGTAAAGTGAACGAAGTGCTCGACCCCGCGACCTTTCAAGAAGGCAAGATCGTGATAGGTCATAGGGGTAAGCTGTCCGCTCTGAGCTTTGTTACCCATGGGAGTCCACCCATCGCGCAATCTTTAACCCCAGCATAGGATCAACTCCCCCATTAAAGTGTTTCCTTATAAAGATAGTATCAGGAGCTGCGGCTTTGCAAAGGAACAGCTCCGTATTTCGTGCGCGAAATACGGAGCCAGATCTACTTTCTGCGCATCCCAACGCATTAAGACACCTTCCGTAAAGCAAGCATGCGCCATCGATGCCCCTCTACCTCGCGCGCAGCACAAGGTAGTCGTTGAGCGCACCGGTGCGGCCATCGGCGCGAAACCGCGCCACAAGGCGCGCCTCACCCTCGACCGACGCTGCGAGCGCTTCTGCCTCCTCGTCGGTAAAGCTATGGCAAAAGCGAAATGCCGCCTCCTCGTCGCGCCAACCGAGCAGATAGTCGCCCGGAGTAAACGCGTCCGCGCTCCAACCGAGCGTTCTCAAGGCTCGTGCATGCGATACGCGTGCCTTTGCCGCCAGCCCCTCGTCATCCATGAAGCGCCACAGGGAAAGGCAGACGTAGCCGCCCGGTCGCGTGGCGCGCACCATCGCCTGCGCAAGGCGCTTTCGCCATGCAGGCAACGGAACATGATGGAAGAAGCCGAACGCCACGCTCAGGCCGAATGGGCCTACCCCGCCGCGCAGCCGACGCGCAAGTTCCGCCGCATCGGCAGATGCCACCCGATCCATGACGTCGCACTCCTCGAACTGCACGCTGACGGCCTCACCGGCAGGCTCGGCTGGGGGCTCAAGGCCCTCGGCCGGGTGGGCGAGTGCGGCGCATGAATCCAAGGCCCGCACCTTAAGGGGTGCGTCAGGATATCGCGCGGCCAGGAACCTCTCGAAGCGCAGGTTGCCGCACCCGACGTCGAGCACGCCGGATGCCAGCGCATCAGGCGCAGACCCGCTGGTCGCATCGGCTGCATCGACCGCATCAGCTGCGGCCTCATCGAGGCACCGCCGCCACCCCGCCCACGGCGCGTGCCGCGTCGAGGAGAACGATACCGCCTGCTGCGCATAAAAGCGATTATTCAGCGCGCATAGCTCGCGCGCAAATGTTTCGTCCACGAGGGCTCTCCTCTCCTTACAGCAGTCATCGACGAAGCAAGGCACGACCTGTGACAACACTAGCCGCTGGCGAACATGTGCGCCAGCGCCCACGGCGCATTCCGTCGTCCAGTCAACCACGCTCCAAAAGCATACGCAGAAAAACGTACCTCGTTTGGCAAATCAGTGCGGTTGTGGACGGATTTGCTGGCGCCCAGCTCCCTTCCGGATTTTTCGACCTGGGGTTTTGCAGATTCGCAGGCTCTGCATTCTCCAGAATCGAGGAAAAACGGCCCTGCATCCGTACACAATCGAACTCATTCGCCATCAACGACCCGAAATATGAGCACAACCGTACACAATCGTGCGAATTTGGCAGGTGAATGCAGCCCCGCATTGCGGACGCGCCAAACTCACTCGCGCGTGGGAGCTGCGCGGAGCGGTTGAGGGGGCATGCGCGAGAACGAGGCGGTCAGATGGCTCTGCGCGGGAACAACGCGAGGCAGTCAAGAGGATATGCGCACGCCCCTCGCGCCGGTCCAGGCAGTCACACGCAAAGACGACCCCACAAAAAACAGGGCGGCCGCACCAGCGACCGCCCTGCCCTTTTACGCGAAGTAGTTCACGCCGCCTTCGAACAACGGCTGATACAGATTGCCTGGCACGTTCTTGTACAGGCCCGCCCCGCTGCGCTCGGAGTGACCCATCTTGCCCAGCACGCGGCCATCGGGACTCGTGATGCCCTCGATCGCCAGCACCGACCCGTTCGGGTTGACGGCCAGGTCCATCGACGGCACGCCCGCCTCATCGACGTACTGCGTGGCGATCTGTCCCGCAGCCGCCAGCGTTGCCACCTGCTCGGGACTGGCGACGAAGCGCCCCTCGCCATGGCTGATCGCCACGGTATGGACGTCGCCCACCTGGCATTCGGACAGCCACGGCGACAAGCTCGACGCGATGCGCGTGCGCACCAACCCGCTTTGGTGGCGACCGATCGTGTTGAAGGTCAGCGTCGGCGAATCACTCGTCGCAGGAACGATGTCGCCGTACGGAACGAGGCCGAGTTTCACCAACGCTTGGAAACCATTGCAGATGCCCAGCATCAAGCCGTCGCGCTGCTGCAGCAGATCGCGCACCGCCTCGGTCACCGCAGGAGCGCGGAAGAACGCCGTGATGAACTTGGCCGATCCGTCCGGCTCGTCGCCGCCGGAAAAGCCGCCCGGCAACATGACGATCTGGCTCTTCTTGATAGCGTCCACCAACGCGTCGATGCTCTGCGCAACCGCATCAGGCGTCAGGTTGTTCACCACCAAGACCTGCGGCTCAGCACCGGCACGACGGAACGCGTGCGCTGTGTCGTACTCGCAGTTCGTGCCCGGGAACACCGGGATGACCACGCGCGGGCGCGCAAACGACTCGCTGCACACGAGTGGCAGCTTCTCCGACCAGCTCACGGCCTCGACGTCCTCGCCTGCACCGCGATAGGGATACACCGACTCGATGCCGTGTTCCCAGGCCTCTTGGATCGCAGACAGGTCGACGGTCTCGCCGCCAACGGCCAGCTCATAAGATGCGGTCGTCTCGCCGATCACCGTCACGTCCACCAGGTCGGTGGCCTCAGGCAGCGCCGCACCCTCAGCAAGCTCGACGATGAAGCTGCCGTACGCGAGCGCAAACAGATCGTCGGCCGCGACCTCGGGCAGGGTGACGCCCACGCCGTTGCCCACGCACATCTTGAAGAGCGTCTCAGCCGCGCAGCCGTAGCCCGGCGTGGCGGCAGCCGCCACCGCACCTTCACCCACAAGCCGTTCCATCACATCGAACGTGGCGTTCAAGCCCTCGGTCTCCGGCACAAGCGCGTCCTCGTCGTAGAAGCGCGGCGCGATGCGCACCACGCGCGAGCCGGCGCGCTTGAACTCGGGAGACACCGCGCGATCGACCTTCCCGGTCGACACTGCAAAGCTGATCAGCGTCGGAGGCACGTTGAGCTCGGTGCCCTCTTCCTCGAAGCTGCCGGACATCGAGTCCTTGCCGCCGATGGCGCCGACGCCCAGATCGACCTGAGCCATGAGCGCGCCCAGCACCGACGCGGCGGGCTGACCCCAGCGCTCGGGGACGTCGCGCAGGCGCTCGAAGTACTCCTGGAACGACAGGTAGGCGGCTTCGCGCGTGAAGCCCGTGGCGACCAAACGCGCCACGCTTTCCACGACCGCCAGATAAGCACCCTTGAACTGGTTCTTCTCAGACAAATACGGATTGAATCCCCACGCCATCGCACTCGCCGTGGTGGTCTCGCCGTTAACCGGGAACTTCGCCACCATGGCCTGCGCCGGCGTCAGCTGGCGCGCGCCGCCGAACGGCATCAGCACCGTGGCCGCACCAATCGTGGAGTCGAAGCGCTCGCCCAAGCCCTTGCTCGAGCAGACGTTCAAATCGCTCACAAGCGAGGTCATGCGCTCGGCAAGCGTCGCGCCCTCCCATGCCGGCTGATACGCCTCGCCCGGCTCAACGTGCACATCCTGATGCTTCGGAGCGCCGTTGCTGTTCAGGAACGCGCGGGAGATGTCGACGATCGCCGTGCCCTCCCACTCCATGACCAGGCGCTTCTCTTCGGTCACCGTGGCGACGACCGTCGCCTCGAGGTTTTCCTCGTGCGCGTAGCCGATGAACTCGTCGACGTCGTCGGCCGCCAGCGCGACCGACATGCGCTCCTGGCTCTCGGAGATCGCAAGCTCCGTGCCGTCGAGGCCCTCGTACTTCTTGGGCACGTTATCCAGCTCGATCGCAAGGCCGTCGCACAGCTCGCCGATCGACACCGACACGCCGCCGGCGCCAAAGTCGTTGCAGCGCTTGATCAGGCGGCACGCCTCGCCGCGACGGAACAGGCGCTGGATCTTACGCTCGACCGGCGCGTTGCCCTTCTGCACCTCGGCGCCCGACGTCTCGATCGACTCGACGTTTTGCGTCTTCGACGAGCCCGTGGCGCCGCCGATGCCGTCGCGACCCGTGCGGCCGCCGAGCAGGATGACCTTGTCGCCCGGCGCCGGCTCTTCGCGGCGCACGTGGTCGGCCGGCGTCGCGCCGACGAGCGCGCCCACCTCCATGCGCTTGGCCACGTAGCCGGGATGGTAGATCTCATGCACCTGACCGGTCGCCAGGCCGATCTGATTGCCGTAGCTGGAAAAGCCCGCGGCCGCCGTGGTGCACAGCTTGCGCTGGGGCAGCTTGCCCGGCAGCGTCTCAGACACCGGCACCGTGGGATCGCCGGCACCGGTGACGCGCATGGCCTGGTAGACATAGCTGCGGCCCGAAAGGGGGTCGCGAATGGCGCCGCCCACACACGTTGCCGCGCCGCCGAACGGCTCGATCTCGGTGGGGTGGTTGTGCGTCTCGTTCTTGAAGAGGAAGAGCCACTCCTGGTCCTCGCCGTCGACGTCGACCGTGCACTTGACCGTGCAGGCATTCACCTCGTCGGATTCGTCGAGACCGGCGAGCCCGCCGTGGGCGCGCAGGTACTTCGCCCCGATCGTGCCCATGTCCATCAGGCACACCGGTTTTTGCTCGCGGCCGAGCTCGGCGCGCATCGCCAAATACTTATCGAACGCACGCTTGACGTCGGCGTCGTCGATCGCGACGTCGGTAAGCTCGGTGCCGAACGTGGTATGGCGGCAGTGGTCGGACCAGTAGGTGTCGACGACTTTGACTTCGGTGATCGTGGGGTTGCGCCCCTCATCGCGGAAGTACTGCTGGAAAAACGTGATGTCGGCCAGGTCCATCGCAAGTCCGCGATCGGAGAGGAACGCGGAAAGGCCGGCCTCGTCCAGGTCAATGAACCCGTCGATAACCTCGACCGGCTGGGGCGTCGGGATGTCCATGGCAAGGGTCTCGCGCACGGCAAGCGACGCCTCGCGCGCCTCGACCGGGTTGATGACGTAATGCTTGATGGCGGCGACGTCCTCATCGGAAAGCGCGCCGTCGAGCACGTAGACCTTCGCGCTGCGCACCGCCGGACGCTCGCCGGCGCTGATCAGCTGCACGCATTCGCTCGCCGATTCGGCGCGCTGGTCGAACTGGCCGGGAAGGAACTCGACGGCGAAGACCGCCGGGGACGCGGCGCCTGCAAGCGCGGCGTCGACCTCGGGAAGCGCAGAGGAGGCAACGTCGACCGGCGGCTCGCTGAAGACCGTCGGGACGCACTGGTCAAACAGCTCAGCCGAGATACCCTCGACGTCATAGCGGTTGATCAGGCGAAGCCCCGTGAGGGACGTCACGCCCAGAATAGTCTGCAGCTCGTGAAGCAGCTGCTGAGCTTCGACGTCGAAGCCGGGTTTCTTCTCAACATAGATGCGAGAGACCATGTGGTATGCCCTTCTGTGTGCTGCGCGCCGCCTCGTGGCGGCCAGGCGATGTGCCGGCGCTTCCAACAAACGATTTCATGATACAACAGGGCTTGCCGCCCACGGCATCGGACAGGGAAGGCAGGCGCGCAGCAAGCAGGAATGAGCGCTCCATCCACCCCGAGCGGCGCACCTCGCCTATTCTTCGCGGACCGGCTCGGCGCTCTCTAAGTGCTTGGAGTCCTCAGTCTGCTCGGCAAGCGCCGCGTTCTTGCGAGCGCAACGGATCACCATGAGCGAGCAGAACAGCGACGCCAAGCTGCAGATCCCCAGGATCACGAAGATCTCGCCGAACGCCGCCGTCCCCTTCTCGTCGATCATCACGCCGAACCAGGTGTGGATGAACGTGTCGGGCAGACGGCCGATGATGGAGCTTAAGCCCGCTGCCGTGCCGAAGACGTAGACCGGCACGTGCGTCTCGGCCAGCTGCCCCGACCCGATGCCGTACATGCCGTTGGCGACAAAGGCGAAAACGCAGATCAGGATGATGCCCACCGTGAGCATGCCCGCTTCCTGCGACAGGAGCGCCATCGCGGCAAGGCAGACGACGACCACGACCGAACCCGCGATGATCACCTTGGACGGCGACTTCGCCCGCTCGGCGAGCCAGCCGAAGAGCGGGGCCGACACGATCGTCATGCCCATCGTCCTGATGGTCGAGACGACTGTGGCCAGCACCACCGGGGCGGCCAGGCACATCGTCATGTAAGGCGTCGTGAACGTGGAGCCCTGGAACACGAAGTAGATGAAGAACATGGCAAGCGATGCCCACCACACGCCCGGGTTCTTGAGCGCGTCGCCGATCCCCTTCAGGCTGAAGGTCTCGGACAGGCCGTCGCTGAGCTCGCCCTTGAAGCGAGGGATGGTGAAGAACGCGAGGGCCGCCAGGATGATCTGGATGACGAAATTGACCAAAAGAAGCGTCTGGATGCCGAGAGCCGCCGAAGCGAACGACGAAACGATCGGGATAGCGACGACGCCCAAGACGAGCCCCGCAGCTCCGAAGATGCCGTACGACTGGCCGATCTTCTTGGAATACTCGTCCTCGGCGCAGATCAGGCGCACCAGCTTGAAGCGCGTGCCCCACCAAATGAGGATCGAGAAGATGGCGTAGCAGAAGAACACGACCAAGAGAATGTCGTACGAAGGCAAGAACGCGTAGATGAGCGTCAGCAGCGCGGTGCCGAGGTAGCCGACCCACGACAACGTGCGCACGTGCACCTTGTCGACCACGATGCCGGAGAAGAAGTAGAACGCCGTCGCCGCGATGGCGTACACCGTCACCAGCGTTCCCAATTGCTCGTTGGTGCAGTTAAGCGCCTGCATCAGCGGATCGTAAAACACGCTTTTCAGGTAGATGGGCGTGTAGATCGCCGACGATCCGACGCTCACCAAGATCAGCAGGAACAGACGGCGGCGCTTTGAGAGGTCGGAATAGTGCTTCTCTTCACGGAGCGAGGCTACGATGCTCACCGGGCTCACCTTCCTCAGACGTGGGGCAAAGGTGACAGCGCCAGACCCCCGGGCGGAGGGTGCAGCACGATCAATTAGAAGTGAACGCGTTCATTATACCGTAGGCTTCGCGTCGGGTTCTTCAAACGTCCGGTAATCGGCATGAGATGAGGCGCAAAGCTGTGGCCCCGTCATGGGCATCGCGCGGATCGCACGTTCGCTCACCACGCGCCCCGAAACGCCCTGCAAGACGCTCAGGGCCAACAAGCCGAACCCTACTTCAACCCGACGTTGTCCGCGTCCAAATCGAGCACGTCTTCCAGGTACTCCGTCACCGGCGCCGCGCCCGTGGTCTTCAGGTCGCCGCGGCGCACATGCCAGCACTCGGTCTTCGGCAAGCCGGGGATCTTGTCGGCCACGAACACCGGGTCCTTGCCGGCGTCGCGCTGCTCGGTGTAGTCGTGCAGGATCCGCACCGCCCACTTCCCCAGAAGCAGGATGGCAACCAGGTTGATGATCGCCATGAAGGCCATCGTGATGTCGGCGAAATTCCAAGCCAGCGTGAAGTTGTTCAGGCAGCCGACCATGATCGCCGCGAGCGCCGTCAGGCGGAAAACGAACAGCACGACCGGGCTTTTCGTGATGAAGCGGATATTGCCCTCCGCGTAGAAGTAGTTGCCGATCAGACTCGAGAAGGCGAACGCGAAGATCGCGAACGTCACCAGATGGATGCCGAACTCGCCGACTGCCGAGTTGATCGCCATCTGAACGAGCGGCATGCCGTTTAAGCTGCCGAGGTCGCCGCCCGATTTCACGAAGAAGATCAGCACGATGAACGCCGAGCATATGCAAACGAGCATCGTGTCGATGTAGACGGACAGCGTCTGCACGAGGCCCTGCTTAGCGGGATGGGACACGCTCGCCGTCGCCGCCGCGTTCGGCGCCGAACCCATGCCGGCCTCGTTGGAGAACAGGCCGCGCTTCAGGCCGATCACGATGACCGAACCCGCGAACCCGCCGAAGATCGACTCGAAATCGAAGGCATCGGCGAACAGGAACGACAGGCATTCAGGCAGCAGGTTGATGTTCATGATCGTGATGATCAGACCCAAGCCAAGGTACGCCACCGCCATGATCGGCACGAGCACCGACGAGATGATGCTGATGCGCTTGGCGCCGCCGAAGATCACGAACGCCGTCATGACCATGAGCACAATGCCGAGTGCCACCGCCGTGCCGTTGGTGGCGTAATCGGGCACGTAGTACTCAAGCGCGCTGGCCATGTTGTACGCCTGCAGACCATTGAAGCCGTAGGCATAGCAGACGATCAGCGCAATGGCGAAGACGATGCCCAGCCACCGCTGACCGAGCGCCTTCTCGATGTAGTAGGCCGGACCGCCGCGGAACTCGCCGTCCTTGCCGTGCACCTTCCACGTCTGCGCGAGCGTGGACTCGACGAAGGCAGACGCACCGCCTAGAAACGCCATGACCCACATCCAGAAGATCGCGCCCGGGCCGCCGAGCGCCACGGCCGTCGCGATGCCGGCGATGTTGCCGGTGCCCACGCGCGAGGCGGTCGACACCATCATCGCCTGAAACGACGAGATGGACTTCTCGCCCTTGACGTGGCGTTTCTCGGTCAGCTGAGTGCACATGTCCTTGATATAGCGGAACTGCACGCCGCGGGTGCGAATCGTGAAATAGATCGCCGTGAACGCGAGCAGGAACACCAATATATAGGTGTAGAGGAAATCGTCGATTTGACCCGACACCGTGATGAGGGCCTCGTTGAGATCAGTCATGAGCGTCTTCTTTTTCTCTGCAATGAACGACGCCGGCATGCGCACGCCGTCCTTCGGGCAGACGGCAAGAAGCTCCGACGAAAAACAATGGGAGCATTGTAGCAGAGCGGGCGGGTCGGCGGCAGAGCATGGGCTACGACGTCACGACGACGCCACGGACGCAGCGTCAACGGGGAGCGATCACGCGAGCCTAGGAAAGGATTTTCTCATAACCTCAACCATATCGTCACCACCGAATTTGCGATAGATCAGCTCAGCCTCGTCGTACGCGCGTCTTGCCAGCTTCTCATCCCCTATCCCCAAAGCGGCAATGGCAAGATTCTCTTGAATGAATGCGCCGAACATCAACAGCGCAATCCGGGAGGGTATGCCTTCACTGCCAAATTCCTCATCGATCGGATCAAAGGACAGATCTGCAGAGCCATCCGTGGGCATCGCCTCAAAAACAACGTTCAGCGCATCATACGAGGCGACGAAGAGGGGCACGGCGCTTCCTGGGCTGAACGACAAGATAAAACATGCATAGCAATACTGGGTATACGCCAGCATGAGGTTGGGTTTGTCCCCGGTAAAACGAGCGATGATTCTTTGATAAAGCATGCCCGCAAGCTCGGGGTCTTCTCGCTCAACCACCATAAGCAACCGCAGTACCGCTTTCCCGACACCAACGTCCAAGCCCCCGCGAGCGTTCTGCGTGTACCCGCCCATCGCATCAGGCCAGTAATAGGCCTCTGGGTCAGACCCCATTCGTGCATAGGACTCAATCGCAGTCCTGACCCACCTAAGACCTTGCGTCCGGTCGTCGGAACGAGCAGCGCACAAAAGAAGAGCTTGAACGGCAGTATGGGCCACCCAATCCGTCTGGACACGAAAACACGTCGCGAGCGCTTTCAGACACAGCTCCGCGTCCTCCTCCGCCTTTGCGCCAAGGGAAAACACGTCGAGGAAGGCCAACATCATGCAGCAACTCGCCATGTCGTCCCTTTTCAAGAAAAGGTTAGCTTCCCTGCGAATCAGCTCCGCTGCAGCAGCATCTCCCTTCAGCTTGGCTTCCTCAATCGCTTTCACAGCGCGCGGGGTAGGCCACGACATGACGGTGAAATCCGACTTGCTCAAGAGGACCCCGTCATCGAAGCGGTAGGTGAGATCAAAGAAGTCGATGTCGCTCAAGCCGTGGCTGCAGAAAAAGTCATCGGTGAGCGCGACCATCTCCATGGCAAAGTCGCGCTCAAGAACCTCGAGACTGCGGCGATCGCGAGAGTAAAACTCCTTGCCACCGCGATAAAGCGCACGCAGACTTGCCACATTGCGAGCATCGACGGCAGCCGACAGGGGCGTCGTGCCATCCGTAGCCTGGGTATCGACGTCGGCGCCATGCTCCAGCAAGACACGTACCACCTTCGAATTGCCCTTTTCAGCAGCATGATGCAGGGCGGTTTTCCCCTCGCCGTCAACAACGCTTGGATCCGCTCCCCGCGACAACAAAGCGCGAACCACATCCGCACTCCCCCGGTCAGCCGCTTCGATCAAAGGATAAAGCCGTTGATCGCCGTACCAGAACGGCCCATTGGGATCGAAGCCCTCGTCAAGCAAGGAGAGGATGCGCTCTTGGGGCCACATGCGAATCCCCAAGATAAGCAAGCACCCCCACAGCAGGTGCTCAGCCTTTTCAGACAGCTGCACGGTTCTGCCAAACCTGCCTGAGACAACGTCATCTGGAGACAGAACCCCTTCTTTAACTGCGCACTCAAGCGCATGATCAAGGAAGACAACAGACGGAGGTTCTATGCGGAACCGGGAAAACCGCGTCTTCTTATAGGCAGAGTAGGTGATCATTTCGCACGCATCCTTTCGCGCTGCGTCAACGTCGGGCGATGCTCCCAATGGCCGGGAGCACTCCGCGCCGCAAAGACCCCGACGAAAGCTCGGGCACTACGACCCTGCGGCGCATGACGCTGACAAGTATTCGATTGAGTGCCTTCGAAGAAAAAGCACAGTGTGACAGGCGTTATCGTATCACAGTGGGTGCGGCAGCGCCGATCAATCGCCCGGCAACCCTGTCCCGATCTTGGCGCTCGGCCCTCCCCTATAATCGAAGCCATGGAAGAAACGCTGCTGGACATAGTGCGCGCCCTCGATGAGGTTGAGCGGCTCGACGACCGCGAGCTCACGAAGCTCATCAACAAGCACAACAAGCGGATCGGCGCGCAGGGCGGCGCGGCGCGTTTCGATGAGGCCTTCCCTCCCCGCACCGCCGGGATCAGCGAGCCCGCCCCCGCCGAGCGCGCTGCGGCGCCGCGCTCTACCACCGCACGCACCGACGCCGCGCACCGCCCGCTCTCCAAGCGCCGCCTGATGGCCTACTATCTGCACGTCAAGCGCGACGATCCCGAGCGCTGGGCGCGTTGGGCGCTCTCGCCCGAGCAGCAGCGCCGCATCGTGGCCACCCTCAAGATGAAGCCGCGTCGCACCGCCTCGGGCGTGGCGACCGTGACCGTGCTCACCAAGCCGCACCCCTGCTCGAGCGACTGCCTCTACTGCCCCAACGACCTGCGCATGCCCAAGAGCTATCTGGCCGACGAGCCTGCCTGCCAGCGCGCCGAGCGCGTCTGCTTCGATCCGTATGCCCAGGTCGCCTATCGCCTTCGCGCGCTTGAGGAGATGGGGCACGTCACCGACAAGGTCGAGCTCATCGTCCTTGGCGGCACGTGGAGCGACTACGACCCCTCCTATCAGGTATGGTTCGTGCGCGAGCTGTTCCGCGCGCTCAACGACGATGCGGACGCTATCCCGCGCGCAGAGGCACGGCTTGAGGAGTATCGCCGCTGCGGCATCGCGCGCGACCCCGACGAGCTCGCGGCGCACGTCGCCCCGCTGCAGCAACGCGTCGATGCGCGCGAGCTCACGTTCAACCAGGCCTGCAGCGAGCTTTACGCGAGCGAGCCCTGGACGCGCGTCAGCTCCTGGCAAACCGCAACCTGGGACGAGCTTGAAGCGGAGCAACGACGCAACGAAACCGCCCGGCGGCGCAACGTCGGGCTCGTCGTCGAAACGCGCCCCGAGCTGTGCGCGCCCACCCAGCTTGCGACCTTGCGACGCCTCGGCTGCACCAAGGTGCAGATCGGCATCCAGAGCCTCGACGGGTCCATCCTCGCCGCCAACCACCGCCGCACCTCGCCCGAGCAGATCGCGCGCGCCTTCAGCGCCCTGCGCCTGTTCGGCTTCAAGACGCACGTGCATGCCATGGTGAATCTGCTGGGATCGACGCCCGAGGCCGACAAACGCGACTACCGACGACTCATGTCCGAGCGCGCCTTTCAGCCCGACGAGGTGAAGCTCTACCCCTGCGTGCTGGTGGCAGGCACGGGGCTGTGCCGCCACTTCGCCGACGGGAGCTGGCGCCCCTACTCCGAGCAGGAGCTCGTCGACGTGCTCGTGGCCGACACCTGCGCGACGCCGGCCTTTTGCCGCATCTCCCGCATGATCCGCGACATCTCCGCACCCGACATCGTTGCGGGGAACAAGAAGGTGAACCTACGCCAGCTCGTGGAGGCGCGCATCGACGCCGAGAGCCTCGCCACCGACGAGATCCGTCATCGCGAGGTAAGCCTCGATGAGGTGGATCCCGCCTCGCTTCGCCTGGAGACCGCACCTTATGAGACCACAGCGACGAGCGAACGCTTCTTGCAATGGGTGACGCCCGACGGCCGCATCGCGGGATTCTGCCGGCTGTCGCTGCCGCGCGCCGACGCCATCCGCGGCGGCACCGGCGAGCTGCCGATTCACGAGGGCGAGGCGATGATCCGCGAGGTCCATGTGTACGGCCGCGTCGCCGCCTTAGGCGCGGGCGGGTCTGCCGCCCAGCATCGCGGCCTCGGCACGCGGCTCGTAGAGCGCGCCTGCGAGCTTGCGCGCGATGCCGGCTACGAGAGGATCAACGTGATCAGCGCCATCGGCACCCGCGGCTACTATCGCAGGCTCGGCTTTCACGACAACGGCCTCTACCAGCAGCGCGACCTCCGCGCCGATGAGCACCCGCCTCAACCAAATCGTTAATATCTGGCGTTTTTGCCATTACTGCCCTGTTTTCTTGCATCGAGGCCACCATATGCGCCCGTTGAGGCACAATAGCGAAGAAACGATACGGCGACCGCCCGGCTGCAGCGTCCAGCGCGCGACACAACGGCGCGTCCTGCCGCCTCTGCGCGATGTCAGACACAAACCCAAAGGAGCGTCCATGACCGCTTACTCTTCCCGCGAGGAAATCCCCGAACAATACCACTGGGATCTGACCAGCATTTACGAATCCGACGATGCCTTCCTCACGGCGCTCGAGGAGGCCAAGAAGCTCCCGGGGCAATGCGCCGCCTTCCAGGGAAAGATCTCCCAGTCCGCCGCCGACCTGCTGGCCTTTCTCAAGCTCGACGACGAGGTGAGCCTCGCTTTCACCCGTCTGATCAACTACGCCGAGCGCAAGAGCGACGAGGACACCCGCAGCTCCCGCTACCAGGATTTCTCCAGCCAAGTCATGGCGCTCTACGTGCAGGTGGCGGCCGCGGCCTCCTGGTTCAGCGCTGAGCTGCTCACCCTCGACGACAAGCAGATGGCGGCGTTTTACCGCAAAGAGCCCGGCCTTGAGCTGTATCGCCGCAGCTTGGACGTCATCTTCCGCCGCCGCGCACACGTGCTCTCCCCCGCCGAGGAAAAGCTGCTCGCGAGCGCGGGCGACATGGCAGGGCAACCCGGAAACATCTTCTCCCTGCTCAACGACGCCGACCTCACCTTCGCCGACGCCACGGACTCTAAAGGCGGCACCCACCCGGTGACCCACGGCAGCTACATCCCGCTGATGATGTCGCCCGATCGCGTGCTGCGCAAGTCCGCCTACGAGTCGCTCTACGCCGGCTTCGGGCAGTTCCGCAACACCTTCGCCGCAACCCTCGGCGCGCAGAACAAGCAGATGAAGTTCTTCTCCGACGCGCGCCGTTACGACTCGGCACTCGCCTCTGCGCTCGACGGCAACGAGGTGCCGACCGAGGTGTACACCAACCTGATCGATGCCGTGCACAAGAACCTTCCGGCCCTGCACAAGTACGTCGACCTGCGCAAAAAACTGCTCGGCCTCGATGACCTGCGTTTCTACGATCTCTACGTCCCCATCGTCGACGATATCGACCTCACCTTCACCTACGAAGAGGCCAAGGAGATCATCCTTGAAGCCCTCAAGCCCATGGGCGAGGACTACCTGGCGCTCGTGCGTCGCGGGCTGTCCGAGCGCTGGGTCGACGTGTACGAGACGCCCGGCAAGCGCAGCGGCGCCTACTCCGCCGGCGGCTTTGGCATGCATCCGGTGATCCTGATGAACTTCCAGGGCAAGCTCGACGACGTGTTCACGCTGATCCACGAGATGGGGCATTCCATCCACACCTACCTGTCGTGCGAGAACCAGCCCGTGTGCTATTCGGACTACGTGATCTTCGTGGCCGAGGTGGCGTCCACCTGCAACGAGGCGCTGCTGACGCGCTACTTCCTCGATCACGCGAAGAACGAGCGCGAGCACGCGTACTTCCTGAACCACTTCCTGGAGCAGTTCCGCGCGACGCTGTATCGCCAGACAATGTTCGCCGAATTCGAGCTCGAGGTGAGCGAGATGGTGGCGCAAGGCGCCGGCGTCACGGCCGATGCGCTCTGCGCGAAGTACCGCGCGCTGAACGAGCGCTACTTCGGCGACGGCATCGTGGTCGACGACCAGATCGCGCTCGAATGGGCGCGCATCCCGCACTTCTACTACCAGTTCTACGTCTACCAGTACGCCACCGGTTTTGCGGCCGCCATCGCGCTGTCGCAGCGCATCCTCGATGAGGGCGCGCCGGCACGCGACGATTACCTGGGCTTCTTGCGAGGCGGCAGCTCCAAGCCGCCGATCGAGCTTCTGCGCGGAGCCGGCGTCGACATGATGAGCACCCGTCCCGTCGAAGACGCGCTCGCGCTCTTCGATCGCATGATCGACGAGATGGCCGACGTCACCGCAAAGCTTCGCTAGGGGCGCCTCGTGAGCGAAACCACTCTCGGAACGATCATCGCCCTCACGGTGCCGCTGGCAGGCACGACGATCGGCTCAGCCTTCGTCTTTCTGCTCAAGCGCCAGATGGGCGAGCTTTTGCAGAAGATGCTGCTCGGCTTTGCCGCCGGCGTGATGATCGCGGCAAGCATCTGGAGCCTGATCATGCCGTCGATCGAGATGGCGGAAGGCCAGGGCGTGATCGGTTGGGTCCCCGCTGCGGCCGGGTTCATGGGCGGCATGCTGTTGCTGCTGCTCTTCGACCATTTCCTGCCGCATCTGCACATCGACAGCCCCGTGCCTGAAGGCGTGCCCACGACCCTCAAGCGACCGACGATGCTGATCTTCGCCGTGGCGCTGCATAACCTGCCGGAAGGCATGGCCGTCGGCGTCGTGCTGGCGGGCTTCTTGACGGGGCAAACTGGCATGGCGCTCGCGGCGGTCGTCGCGCTCGCCGTCGGCATCGCCATCCAAAACGTGCCCGAAGGCGCCATCATCTCGATGCCGCTCGTGTCATGCGGCCTCTCGCGCAAGCGCGCGTTCCTGTATGGCTTTTGTTCAGGCGTGGTGGAGCCCATCGGCGCCGGGCTGATGGTGGCGCTCGTCGGCGTGATGACGCCGGCCCTGCCCTACATCCTGGCGTTTGCCGCCGGCGCGATGATGTACGTGGTGGTCGAGGAGCTGATCCCCGAGACGCAGGCGGGCCGTCACACCAACGTGGGCGTCATGGCCGTGGCCGTCGGATTCGTGCTGATGATGATCCTGGACGTGGCGCTGGGATAGAAAACGGGCGAGACGCGATGTCTCGCCCGTTCGATTGGTAGGCGCGGGATTGTACGTCTGGGCGGATCGCCAGTTGCAGCCTGATCGGCTGCGGCCCGGTTGCCCGCGGCCTGCACAGCCCGCTGCCTGCCGTCCCGCTCAACGCGCGCTACGCCGTAGCGACGCGCTCCTCAGCCTGAGCGTCGTGCGCCGGCGTGCCCATCATCTTGCGGAGCAGCAGATAGAGCTGCATCTTCTCGTACTCGTTGAGCTCGCTGAACAACTCGCCCGCCTTCTCGTCCCACTGACCTTCGCGCAGGGCGAACTGGCGCGCGCCGTCATCGGTCAGCACGACGTACTCCTGCTCCCCCTCAGACGTGTACAGCGTTTTGCGCTCGATCAGGCCTTCCGCCTCATAGCGACCGAGGAACGAGTCCACATCCATATGCGGAAACTCGCGGCTCAACGCGTCGACCGTCAGCGATCCCCAGGTTCCGAGCAGGCGCAGAAGCTGGTCGCGGCCGAGCTCTTCGGCCTGCTGACCGCGCTCGAAGCCGAACAGCACGCGCTGCTCGAGCGGCAGCGACGTCATGCCGCGCTCGATGACGCGCCTCATGACCTCCCGCTGAGCCGCGTTGTCCTCGCTCAGGCGCGATCCGTACTGATCCGCAGTGGACACCGCGGTTCTCTTCCCCAGGCGTAGCACCTGATCCATCAATTTCTTATCTACGGCACTCATGTGACCCTCCCTCAAGAATCCATGCCACAGGCGCACGGAGGCGCCGGAATACAGCGACGCTTGGGAGCAAGGAATCGGGATGACCCGCGCGACCTTGCCGCCAAGCTCTCGATGCTTACCAGCTTGCCGGAAGAACGCGCGACGTGGGACGACAAGCGCCAACGGTTACCGCACCGACAGCAATCCGTTGCCGAAGGCGCGCGGTAGCGCCACAAACCTGAAAAGATGGGCAACGACCGATAGACGCTGACGGCTCCGTTGTATGGAACCGTTCAGGTCGTCGCCGACCCGGCCACCGCTGCCTGACGGCAAGGCGGCTAAAGGAACCTGACGTGGACGCTTTTGTCCTTGTAATGGGGATGGTGCTTGACGAAACGCCAGCGGCACACGCGCGTGATGGCGAGCGCGACGAGCGCGACCACCAAAAACGAGCCGGTGAGCTCAAGCACGGGCTGGTTGTGCTCGAAGAGCGCGTAGGCGCTGGCCAGCAGGAAGAAGCCCGACAGGATGAGGTTGAGAACCGTGAAGAACTGGATCAGGACCTCTTTGGCGCGCGTGGGCGAGCGCAGCCATGACACTACGAAATAGATGACGATGGCCAGCACGATCAAGAATATGACGAGCGGCAGCGATTGCAGCAACCGGACGATGAGCGCCATGGCGAGTTCCTTCCCCTTGTCTTCCATCATACCGCTTTCGCCCGCTCGTCAGGCGAAAGCGCCGCAAGGACGCACGAGTTCCCGGCGTTGCGCGGCGCACACGTCCTGCGCAACGCCGCACGTTGATCGCCTGCCTCGCCAGGCGCGGCAGCACCTCCGGCCATGTTGCCACATGCGCAACGCCTCCTCCTCGCATGCCCGCAGCACATGCAAGGGGTAGACCCCCATGAGTCCGCTTCATGTAAGCGGAACACTTCTTTCGCACTGGGGAGAAAAGCGTATGATCAGAACACCGTACCAACGAGGGGCACGGTGCCGCGCAACGCGGCGGGAAGCAGGAGGGCCATCCGTGACAACGACGACGAAGGCGCCCAAGAAGGCGCCAAACCCCAACAAGAAATACAACTACTCCCTGATGATCGCGCATCTGTGCGACGACCTGAACCAGGGGGGCCTCGTCGCCGTCATGCCGTTCCTCGTCCTGCATAACGGCTATTCCTATGCCGAGGTCACCGCGCTCGTCCTGGCATCGAACACCGCCTCGGCCGTCATCCAGCCGCTTTTCGGCTGGCTGGGAGACCGCACGCCGCGCCCCTGGCTCATGGCCGCCGGCATCTTCTTGGCGGGGCTTGGCATGGCCGGCATCGGCCTGCTTCAAAGCTACGCGCTGATCATGGTATCGGCAATGGTCAGCGGCATCGGCGTCGCCATGTTCCACCCGGAGGGCGGGCGCCTGGCAAACCTCACCGCCGGCGAGCAGAAGGGCACCGGCATGAGCGTCTTCGCCGTCGGCGGCAAGCTCGGATTCACGTTCGGGCCGCTCGTCGCCGCGGCCTCGCTCAGCCTCTGGGGCATGCAGGGCACGCTCATTTTCCTGGTCCCGTCCACCGCCTGCGCGATCTTCCTGCTGGCGCTCAACCGCGCCTTCCTCAGCTTTGGGACCACCAGCAAAGCGGGCGCCGATGGCGACGGCCAAAGCGACGACTGGCGCGGGTTCAGCGTGGTCATGGGCGCGATCTCGTGCCGCTCCATCATGTACTACGCGCTGATGTCCTTCATCCCGCTGTTCTTGGTTGCCAACATGGGGACCGACGAGTCCTTCGCGTCATCGGTCATCTCGCTCTTCGCGATCGTCTGCGCTGTCGGCACGATCGCATCCGGCTGGGCAGGACAGAAGCTCGGAGCAAAGCGGCTGATCATCGTTTCGTACCTCTTTGTGGCACTCGTCGTGTGCATCTTTGCCCTGAACACGTCGCTCGCCGTGGCCCTCGTCCTCACGATGGTGCTGGCGGTGACCACCGACATCTCGTACCCGTCGGCCGTTGCGCTTGGCCAGAGCTTCGTGCCGCATCACCTGGGCATGGCATCGGGCATCTCGTTTGGCGTCATGGTGTGCATCGGCGGCATGATGACGCCTGTCCTCGGCCTTATCGGCGACAACTTCGGCCTGCAGCCGGTCATGTTCGCTGTAGCGGTGATCGCGCTGATCGGCACGGCGATCGCGGCCTTCATCCCGAAGAATCGTCCCATGCGCTAAACCTGCGGAGTCGTCTCGACAACCGTTTCAACAGCAAAGCGCCCCTCTTTCGAGGGGCGCTTTGCTGTTGCGGTATTGTCGCTACTCCGTTGAAGAGGAGGTTCCCGCGGTCGAGGGGTCGACACTCGCATGAGACGAGTTCGAGCCTGAACCCGAACCTGACCCGGAACCGGAGCTCGACCCCGAGCTCGAGCCCAATCCGCTCTGCGACCCTGAGCCGCTTTGACCGCTCGAGCTGCCGCTTTGGCTGCCCGAAGAGCTCGAGCCCGACGAACCCGAGGTGCCAGACGACGACCCCGAGTTCGAAGAGCCCGATTCCGACCCACTGGTCGACGTAGAGCCATTGGCGCTCGTGTTGGAATCAGAGCCCGCAGGCTGGTTGTTGTCGGTAGAGGAGCTGCTCGACTGCTCGTCAGACGAGGAAGGATGCTCGGTCGTGGTTGCCTTCTCGTCCTGCACGTTCGTTGTCGTCGGGAACAGGGGTTCCGTCTTGGCACCGAGGCCCGCGCCTGCCGTCGCGACATGGATTAAGCCAGCCGTGATGCCGATCGCCACGAGCGCCGAGATAACGGACACAATCACTACCTGGCGCTTCACACGCGACTTGCGATTGCGACGCTCATGGGCGCGCTGAACAGCCGGGTCCTTGCCACCCGCGGTAGCCTCAAAGGCACGGTAGCGCACGTCATTGGCGTTGATGGCGCGCGTCGCTTGCGCCTGCGCCACTGCACGCTCATCGAAGACGACGGTCTTCTGCTCTCGCGCATCCGACGTTGCGTCTCGGATCTCAAGCTGCTCGGTCTCGCTCATGACCGACGTACTCGACGAGGCACCCGGCACTACATCGCGGATCTTGTCGGCAGAGGCCGACAGCATCTTTTTGTACAGCTGGGAAGCAACCGCAGACACGACATACGCGATCGCAGCACCCACCACCGAACCGGCGATGCCGATGTACGACGACAGCAAAAGCGAGGTGGCCGCCGCCAGCGCGCCGGCGATCAGCTGAGATCCCGACATGCCCTCGAACAGGCTCGCAAGGCCTCCCTTTTTAGGCCTTTCAGCCTCTGCTGTCCCGTCGTTGATGATACGTTGCTGGTGTTCCGGCGTCATGCCACAAGCTCCTTCCCTCCCCTCTAACCTACCAGCCGCAGCTTGACGGAGTGGGTGTTTCACCGGCTCTTCACGCCTTCTTGACCACGATGTCACCAAGTCAGCGCGAAGAAAACAAAAGCCAAGGTTGCGGACGCTCGTCAGACGCTGCCCTGGCACAGAAGCGCATTGGCGCGTCAATGCGCCCCATTCAAACGCCCCGGCAGAGAGCTTGGCTCACACATGATTCGTCTCATGGTCACGGACGCATACTTTTAAGACACTTTGAGCCTCTGCTTGGGTGCCGCGGCGCTCAAAACGCCGCGATCGGGACGCCGCAAGCCCTCTGAAGCCCCTTCCATGCGCAAAAGCAGCTCTGAAAATGCGTTCGCGGGGCGTTCCTTGTCTTAAAAGTATGCCTACGTGACCACGAGGCGGTTCGGCAACGCAGAAGCGCCTTGCCGCGAGGCTGCCAGGTGGGGCGTCGAGCGAGCAAACGCACCGAGGCAGGAGCCGAGATCCACCGGCACCGCCCGCTAGCACCCCGAAAGCGGCTTCGCGGGCCCACCAACCTGCAAATTTTTTGAATCATGGTCACTTTACCCGAGTTCTGGGTGCTCAGGAGGCGGCTGACTTAGGCTGAGCCCTTTCTCCGCTGACGGTGAAGCATGAAATAAAGGACATATGAGATCAAAACGTTGCGTAACGTGCACCGACGAGGGTAGATTCGACGCCTGCGAAGCGGCTGGAATACCCAGAACTCGGGTATTTTGACCACGAGGCGGTTCAGCAGCATGAAAACACGCCGCGGAAGACAGCAGCGCAGCATCCGCGGCACGGTTCGCAGCCGCGAAAACGCCTCCGAGCGCGGCGATGCCCGAGCCGAACGGCTCGGGCATCGCACCCGCAGGGGCAAGACGACGCGCCCTGCCCCTGCTCTCTCGTCGCGCCGCCGAGCCGAGAGCCACCCGCACGCCGCCGCGCGCGAGCGGTCTCCGCCCAACAGCGGCCTTTACGCCTGGTGAGCAGCGTCGGCAAGAGCGCCGGCGAACTCGCGCACCGCCGGTGCAGCGTCCGCGCCCTCGCGCGCGATGATCTTCACGATCGCCGAGCCCACGATGGCGCCGTCAGCCTTAGCCGCCATCGCGGCAGCCTGCTCAGGGTTGGAAATGCCGAACCCGATGGCCACCGGCACGTCGGTCACCGTGCGGATGCGCGCTACGATAGAGTCCAAATCGGTCGTGATCGCGCTGCGCGTGCCCGTGACCCCCAACGAGCTCACCAAGTAGATGAAGCCGCGCGCCTCGGCAGCGATCGCCGCGATGCGGTCCTCGGACGTCGGCGCGATCATGCTGATCAGGTCGAGCCCGTGCTCGGCGCAGATGCCGGCGAACTCGTTCTTCTCCTCGAACGGCACGTCGGGCAGGATCAGCCCATCCATACCCACCTCGGCCGCACGCGCGCAGAAGCGCTCGATCCCGTAATGGAACACGACGTTGGCGTACGTCATGAACACGAACGGCACGCTCACCTCGCGACGCACCTCGGCCACCATCTCAAACACCTTGTCGGTCGTGGTGCCCGCCATAAGCGAACGCAGGTTGGCCGCCTGGATCACCGGGCCCTCGGCCGTCGGATCGGAAAACGGGATGCCCAGCTCGATGACGTCGGCGCCGGCCTCGGCGAGCGCGACGATGACCTTCTTGGTGGTCTCGAGGTCAGGATCGCCGCAGGTAACGAACGGGATGAACGCCTTGCCGTCCTCAAACGCGGCAGTAATGCGAGACTTAGTCATGGATATCCTCTCCTCGATAACGGGCGATGGCGGCGCAATCCTTGTCGCCGCGACCGGACAGCGTGATCACGATGATCTGGTCAGGGCGCATGGTGGGCGCAAGTTTGCAGGCATACGCCACCGCATGAGCGCTCTCGATGGCGGGGATGATGCCCTCCATGCGGCTCAGATACTCGAAGGCGTCGACAGCCTCGTCGTCGGTCACCGGCACGTACTGCGCGCGACCCGTGTCGTGCAGCCATGCGTGCTCGGGCCCGACGCCCGGATAGTCGAGACCCGCGCTGATGGAGTACACCGGCGCGATCTGACCGTATTCGTCCTGGCAGAAGTACGACTTCATGCCATGGAAGATACCCAGCGACCCGGTGTTGATGGTCGCCGCCGTCTCGAAGGTGTCGATGCCGCGACCTGCCGCCTCGCACCCGATCAGCTGCACCTCGGGATCGTCGATGAAGTTGTAGAACGTACCCATCGCGTTCGAGCCGCCGCCCACACACGCGAGCACCGCATCGGGCAGGCGGCCCTCCTTGGCCAGGCACTGCTCCTTGATCTCGGCCGAGATGACCGACTGGAAATCGCGCACGATCGTGGGGAACGGATGCGGGCCCATCGTCGAGCCCAGCACGTAATGCGTGTCGGCGATGCGGTTGGTCCACTCGCGCATCGTCTCGCTCACCGCGTCCTTAAGCGTTGCCGTGCCCGACTCGACCGCATGCACCGTAGCGCCCAGAAGACGCATCTTGTAGACGTTCAAGGCCTGGCGCTCGGTGTCCTCCTTGCCCATGAACACCTCGCACTCCATGTCCATGAGCGCCGCGGCGGTCGCCGTCGCCACGCCATGCTGGCCAGCGCCGGTCTCGGCGATCACGCGCGTCTTGCCCATCTTCTTGGCCAGGAGCACCTGCCCGAGCACGTTGTTGATCTTGTGCGCGCCCGTGTGGTTGAGGTCCTCGCGCTTCAGATAGATCTTGGCGCCGCCGAGGTCCTTGGTCAGGCGCTCGGCGTAGTACAGAAGCGACGGGCGGTTGGCGTACCCGTTCAGCAGCGTCTTGAGCTCTGCCTTGAAGTCCGGGTCGTCCTTGTAGTGCTCGTAGGCCTCCTCGAGCTCGATGACGGCGTTCATGAGCGTCTCAGGCATGTACTGCCCGCCATGGATGCCGAGTCTTCCCTTCGTCATTGATCGTCCTTTCAATCTCAGGGTCTCCCCTGTTCATACGTTCGTTTCAGCGCCGCATCCGCGCCGCCTGCCGCATCGCCCCTGCCGAGCCGCCCACACGCCACGCGCGTCGCCGTCTCAGCGGGGCTCGGGCCACCCGCGGCGCACCGCCAAGACGACGGCCGCCATCTTGGCGGGATCCTTCAGCCGGTCGGTCTCGATCCCGCTGCTCACGTCCGCGCCCCAGGGATGCACCTGGCCAAGCGCCTGCTCGACGTTACCCGCATCGAGCCCTCCTGCCAAGAGGAACGGTCGGCTCACGTCGCGCACGAGCGACCAGTCGAACGTCGCGCCCGTGCCCTGCCCGTTGTCGAGCAGCACCAGGTCGGCGTGGCTTTCCTGCGCACGCACCGCATCGGCGGGCTCGCGCAGGCGAAACGCCTGGATGATGCCGATGCCCGTGCGGGCGCGCAGCGCATCCACGTAGGGAGCGTCCTCATGGCCATGCAGCTGCACGAAGTCGATGCCGACGTCGTCGGCAAGGCGCGCAACCTCGTCGAGCGGGCGATCCACCACGACGCCGACGCGCCAGATCGGATGTGCGAGCGCCGATCGCGCCGCACCGTCCCCGGCACCAGCCGTCGTCGCCGCCGCGTCGCCCTCGGAACCGGCGACCGCCCCAGCCGCTTCCTCCGCCGCGTCGATCTGCTCGCAGAACCGCGCCACCTGGCCGGGCGTCACGCTGCGGTGCGACTTCGGGAAGTCCACGATGAACCCGCAGAAATCGGGCCGCACCGCGCAGACGGCCGCCACGTCGTCGGCACGGAACATCCCGCACAGCTTCACGCGCGGGGCGCGCGCCGTTTCAGGATCACGCAACCAGGCAAGCGCCTGCTCGCGACGAGCATGCCGGCTCGTCATCGCAGGGCTCCCTCAGCGGCGCGGCGAAACTCGGCGAGCGTGGCTGCGCGGTCGTTGGCGCGCATCAGCGCCTCCCCGATCAGGGCCGCATCGGCGCCGAGCGCCGCCATCGCCGCCACGTCGTCGGCCGTGCGCACGCCGGACTCGGCGACGTACACCGCATCCGCCGGCACCGCCTCGCGCAGGCGGCGCGCGTTGTCGAAGTCGACCGAGAAGTCCTTCAGGTTGCGGTTGTTCACGCCGATGATCTGCGCGCCGGCGCGCACCGCGCGGACAACCTCGTCCTCATCGTGCGCCTCGACCAGCGCCGACAGCCCCAGCTCGGCGGCGAGCTCGCCGTAGCGGGCCAGCTCCTCGTCGGTCAGGATCGCGCAGATCAGAAGCACCGCCGACGCGCCGAGCACCTTAGCCTCGTACACCATGCGCTCGCAGACGGTGAAGTCCTTGCGCAAGACGGGAATGGACACCTCGCCCACGATCTCGCGCAGATAGGCGTCGGAGCCCAAGAACCATTTCGGCTCCGTCAGGCACGAGATGGCCGCGGCACCCGCATCCTCGTAGCTGCGCGCGATGTCTGCGTACGGGAACTCCTCGGCGATGATGCCCTTCGACGGCGACGCCTTCTTCACCTCGCAGATGAACGACAGCCCCTCGCGCTCGAGCGCCGCGCGAAACGGGAAGCGAAACCCGCCCTCGCGCTCACGCTCGGCTGCGGCGATCGCGCGCGCCTGCTCGGCGAGGGCAGCCGTGGGAACCGCGCGCTCCTCTGCGGCAATGCGCTCGCGCGTGTAGGCGGCGATCTCGTCTAGGATCGTCACTTAGGCCTCCTCGTTCGACAGCTTGATGTACGCCTCGAGCGTGCGCTCGGCAGCGCCCGAGTCGATCAGCTCGCCGGCGAGCGCCACGCCGTCGGCGAGCGTTGCCGCCTTGCCGGTGATGTAGAGGCCGGCACCGGCGTTCATCAGCACGGTGTCGCGCTTGCAGCCGCGGTCCTTGCCCGAGATGATGTCGCGCGTGATCTGCGCGTTCTCCTCTGGCATGCCGCCCTGCAGATCCGCCTTCGTGCACGGCGCGAAGCCGAAGTCCTCGGGGCGCACCGTGTAGGTGCGGTACGCGCCGTCGTGGAACTCGCAGACGGTCGTCGGGCAGGCGCAGGACAGCTCGTCCAAGCACGCCTGGCCGTAGACCACCATGCCGTCGGTCGTGCCGAGGCTCGTGAGCACGCGCGCCAGCGGCTCGACGAGCGACTCGTCGTACACGCCCAGGATCATCGCCTTGGGCGAGGCGGGGTTGGTCAGGGGGCCCAGGATGTTGAATACCGTGCGGAAGCCCAGCTCCTTGCGGATCGGGCCGACGTAGCGCATGGCGGTGTGGTACTTCTGCGCGAAGAAGAAGCACAGGCCCACCTCATCGAGCAGGCGCACGCACGCCTCGGGGCTCTGGTCGATGTTCACGCCGAGCGCTTCCTGGCAATCGGCCGTGCCCGACTTGCTCGACGCCGCGCGGTTGCCGTGCTTGGCCACCTTGGCGCCGCCGGCCGCGATCACGATGGCTGCTGTGGTGGAGATGTTGAAGCTGTTCGACTTGTCGCCGCCGGTGCCCACGATCTCGAGAACCGGCGCCGGGTAGTCGACCTTGGTGGCATGGCTGCGCATGGCCGCCGCGCAGCCGGCGATCTCGTCGATCGTCTCGCTCTTGGTCGACTTGGTGGACAGCGCCGACAGGAACGCCGCCGTCTGCACCGGGGTCGTCTGACCCGACATGATCTCGTTGATCACGTCATAGGCCTCGTCGTAGGTCAGGTCTTGCTTGTCAACCAGCTTGAATATCGCTTCGCGAATCATGGGGATTCCTTTCGATTGGATCTTGTCGGAGAGAGAAAGATGAGAGGCGGCTAATCCATCACCCGCAAGAAGTTCTTGATCAGCGCGCGCCCGTCGGGGGTCAGGATCGACTCGGGATGGAACTGCAGGCCGAACGTGGGATGCTCGGCGTGCTGCACCGCCATCACCTCGCCATCGTCGGTGCGCGCCACCACCTCAAGGCAGGCGGGCAACGACGGCTCCTCGGCGGCGAGCGAATGGTAACGCGCCACCTGGATCTCAGCCGGCAGCCCGGCGAACAGCGTGCAGGCAGGATCGAGGCGCGTCATCGAAGACTTGCCGTGCATCAGTTGCTTCGCATAGCCGATCGCGCCGCCGAAGGCCTCGCAGATCGCCTGATGGCCCAGGCACACGCCGAGGATCGGCAGCGTGCCCGACAGCTCGCGGACGGCCTCCTCGCAGATGCCCGCGTCTGCCGGGCGGCCCGGCCCGGGCGAGAGGATCAGCGCCTCAGGCGCCAGCGCGGCGAGCTCGCGCACCGTGATCGCGTCGTTGCGGATCACGCGGATATCAGGATTCAGCTCCCCCACCAGCTGGTAGAGGTTATAGGAAAAGCTATCGTAATTGTCGATCAGAACGATCATGCCAAGCCTCCTTCTGCGGTATGCAGCGCCTCGATGACGGCGCGCGCCTTGTTGCGGCATTCCTGGTCCTCGTTGGCCGGGACGCTGTCGGCCACGATGCCGGCGCCCGTCTGCACGCACACGCGCCCATCTTTCTTGTAGGCCAGGCGGATGCCGATGCAGGTGTCCAGGTTGCCGGTCAGGTCGAGGTACCCGATCGCGCCGCCGTAGATGCCGCGCTTGGCGCCCTCGAGATCCTGGATGATCTGGCAGGCGCGCAGCTTCGGGGCGCCGGACAGCGTACCGGCCGGCAGGATAGAGTCGACCACGTCAACGGCATCGAGGCCGTCGGCGATGTGCCCAACCACCGTCGAGCCGATGTGCATGATGCGCGAGAAACGCAGCACGTTGCGATACTCCTCGACGCGGACGCTGCCGATCTCGCTCACGCGACCCAAATCGTTGCGTCCCAGGTCAACGAGCATGTCATGCTCGGCAAGCTCCTTCTCGTCGGCCAGAAGCTCGGCCTCGATCGCGCGGTCCTCCTCCGGCGTGGCGCCACGCGGGCGCGAGCCGGCCAGCAGGTAGGTGAACAGCTGGCCGTCCTGCAGGCGCGCGAGCGTCTCGGGCGAGGCGCCGGCAAGCTCCACGTCGTCGCTCGTGAAGTAGAACATGTAGGGCGACGGGTTGGAGCAGCGCAGCACGCGATACGTGTCAAAGAGGCTGCCCTCGGCCGCCGCCGTGCGCGGGTTGGACGGGACGACCTGGAAGATGGCGCCCTCATGGATGTGGTGCTTGGCGATCTCGACCATCTCGCAGAACCGCTCCGGCGAGAAGCGAGGCTCAAGCGGCCCGTCCAGCTCGAGCGGCTTGAAGTCGTAGTGGGGGCCGTTGAACAGGATCTGCTCGATCTCGTCGAGCTTGGCCGCAGCCGCCGCATACGACGCGTCGACGTCGTCGGCGCGCACGCCGGTGATCAAGATGATCTTCTGGCGGTAGTTGTCAAAGGCGATGACCTGGTCGAACAGCATCAGGTCCACGTCGAGGAAGTCCTTGTGCCCCAGATCAGCGCGGCGCAGCGTGGGCTCGGCGTACTTGATGTAGTCGTACGAGAAGTAGCCCACCAGCCCGCCGGTGAACGTGGGGAAGCCCTCGATCGCGACGCTCTTGTTCTCGGCGATGACGGCGCGGATCGCGTCGCCCGGGTGATCGACGGTGCGCACCTCGCGCGTGGGCTCGGCGCCCTCGACGTTGCGGCGGATGGTCAGCGTCCCGTCGGAGCAGGTCAGCTCAAGCGAGGGGTTGAACCCGAGAAACGAGTAGCGGCCCCACCGCTGGTCGGCCTCGGCGGACTCCAGCAAGAAGCAGTGGTGGCTTGCCTGGCGCAGCGCGCGCATCGCCTCGATCGTGGTGAGGCGGTCGGCGTACAGCTCGCGCTTGACCGGCACGCGGCGAATCCCCTCGCCCGAAGCCAGCGCGCGCACCTCCTCCAGGCTCGGTTGCAGTGCAGCGGTATCGTGCATCGCTCATCCCTTCTCATCGGGCAGGCCGCGCCTGCCGCTTTTCGAGGGAGGGCTCTTCGAAGCTCGCGCCGCGTGGCGTGAGAAAAAAGAAAGCCCGTCCCTGACTGGTGCTTCGTCAAGGACGGGCTCGAAAGCTCGCGGTGCCACCTTGATTCACGGCGATGCCGTGCTCTTTGCGGAATGCCAACACATTCCCGACGTCTGACGGGCGTCTGTCCGTCGCATCCTACTTGCTCGCGCGTTCGCATGCGCCCTCTGCGGTCCATTTGATGGCTTGCGTTCTGCCGGGATTCCAGCATCCCCGGCTCTCTGCGAGTGCACAGCCACCGTTACTTCCGCGTCAACGGTTTGGTGGATCCAGCGGACTGCCGCACACGCGGCCACCTCTGGACTGGTGCCTATTCTCGCGCGGCGCGGCGGCGAAGTCAACGCCCAACTTGGCGAAGAAACACCGAGTTCACGTTTGGGCGCATGACCGCGCGCAGTGCGCATCCCACGAAGCCCCTGCCCCCTCAGGCCTCGCAGCGTTATATCTGCGCCCAGGCCTTGAGACCCTCAGCGTACGCCTCGTCGAGCGTTCCGTTTGCCAGGGACTGGCGCGCCGCTGTGATGGTCTGCTCGATCGAATCGAGCAGACCGGGATTCGCGTCGGCCACCGCACGCGGCACGAACAAAACGCTCAGCGCGCTTTCCTCGCGCAAGGCCCAGTTGTTGCCGAGCATATTGTAGAAGAAGCTCGACTCCTTGCCGTCGTCCACGGTGAAGTAAGAGCCACGCTCGCGGTCAACGCGCCTGCCCGACAAGAAGAACCACGGCGTGGGAAGGCGACCGACCGACGGCGACGTCTCGGTGAAGCCATAGCCTTCGAGCGAGACCTCGTAGGCCGCATATAGGCTGGAGAGCGAGCCGTCTTGGGGCTCTGCGGCGCCGTGGGTGGCGAACCATTCGCACACCGTGCCCGCGCGCGTGGACAGAAAGGTGAAGGGACGGATCGCCATCGCCAGGCCCATGATCGTCAGAGCGTACATCAAGACGACGAAGGCAAGGCCCTCGAGGTTGAACGACTCCGCCACCACGAACGAGCCGACCACCGCGATGACGCCGCAGAGCAGAAAGAGCCCGCAGCCGAGCTTGCGCAGGTAACGGCTTTGCTGGGCCAAGAAGAGCTCGCGAAAGCCCTCGAGGTCGACTTCGGCGCGGTAGTGGAAGAACCCGTCGGCAGCTATGCCGCCGACAGCCGGCACGGCAGAGGCGCCTTGCGCCGCCGGGCTGGCCACAGGCGGCGCAGCTGGCGCTCCTGCCTGGTCTTGAACGGTCGTCGCCTCGGCAGCGACCGCAGTCTGTTCCTTATCCATCTTCGTCTCCCTCTTTCCTTGTCGGGGGCTCGCCGCAGCAAGCCCCATCCCCCTTCGAGCAGCGTGACCTATCGATCGACGAAACGCAACGTCTCGTCGGCAAGCTCGAACTCCTCGCCGAGGGCAACGGTCGCCGCCTGCCCCTTGGAGAGCCTTCTCCCCTGCACGAAGGTTCCATTCGACGAGCCCAAGTCGACCACCTCGAACGAGGCGCCGACGCGGCGCACCTGCGCGTGAGCGCGGCTGGCGTTGGAGTTGCCGTCGATCTTGACGTCGCACGACGACGAGCGCCCCAGCACCGAGGTCGCCGCACCGCTGATCCGGTAGCGTGCCCCGTCGCGCATGCGCTCCAGATAGCAATCGGCCGGTGCGAATCCGCTGGCCAGCGACGAGCCGGCGCGCGACACCACGCCAGCGCCGAGAAGCGACGTGCCGCCCGACGGGGCGGGAGCTGCGGGTCGTGGGGCGGGTGGGGCCGGCTGTGGGGCGGGCGCGGGCGCGACGGAAATCCCCGGTGCAGGAGCCGGGACGGCGGGCGCAGGTGGAGCGGCAGGCGCAGGGGCTGCCGGCGCCTCGACGCGCTCGGCGGCCTGCGGCGGGGCGGGCGCCTCAACCTGGTCGGCGGCCTGCGGCGGGGCCGGCGCCTCAACCTGGTCAGCGGCCTGCGGCGGGGCCGGCTCAGGCGCGGAGGACGCGCTCGCAGTCTGCGGGGCGACGGTAACTGCCGTCTGCGGAGCAGGCGCCGGAGGTGCCGGTTCAGGCGCAGGTGCAGGAGCGGGAAATGCGCTCGCAGGCTGCGGAGCGGGCGCCGGAGGCGCCGGTTCAGGCGCAGGTGCTGCGGGCTGCGTCACGGGCATCGGCGGGACGGGAACCACGGGCGCGGCCAGCGGCTGCGGCGCGGCTGTCGGCGACACGTCTGCGACGGCGCCCCGCACCCGATCGGCGATGCCTTGCCCGGCAACGACCTCGGATGCCGAGGGCGCCCGGTAGAGCAGGGCAACCGGGTCGAACGCCGCCGGCGCCGGCGCGGCCGCTCCCGCATGCGCCCGTCTGTCGGCAAGCCCGCCCGACGCACCACGGCCACCTGCAGCGGGATCCTTCGGCGCAGGCGGAGCCGCCTTCGTCGTGACGCCGAACTCAGAGGCCAAAAACGCCTTGTAATCCGCCAGGGAAAACACCGGGTTGCGCTTGGCGTAGTCGAACAGCGCCTCGGCATGGCGCGCGTCGTCGGGCACCACAAAGCGCACGTTGCCGTGCGATCCGGTCTGCGCGAGCCACTGGAGCAGGGCGCCTGCGGTGCCGGTCTTGCTCGCCGGCACGCCCGAGAGGGGAACGAACACGAACCGCACGGCGCCGTCGGCGTTCATGAACACCTGGTCGACGTCGAGTTGAAGCGCCGAGGTGGGCAGATCGCGCCGCGTGCACAGGTCGATTACCTCGCCGAGCGCCACCAGCAGCGCCTGGTACTGGGCAAGCCCGAACGGCGCCTTCGCGTACGACTTCAGATCGGTCAGATCCGTTACGTCGTAGTACAGCGTCGGTTCGTCGCCGTCGAGCGTGTAGCGGAACTCCGCAAGGTTCGGATGGGGGCGCGAGACGAGCCACTCGGCCTGGCTGTACACCAGCTGCTCGCGCTTCGTGGGTCGCACGACCAGCGTCGCCGACCCCGACTTGCGATCCTTCGTCCTCTTCGTCTTCATACCCTGTCTCGTCCCGTTCTTTTGCCATCGCCACGCCGCTCGTCAAAGGCGCGCGCAAGCTGCCGCGCGCCTTTGACGGCTGCGTCATCACCTTCGCGCGCCCGGGCCAGCTGCTTGCGCAGCCAACCCGCACGCACGCGCCCTCACACGAGCGCCACTTCAGAACCGTCCCCGAGCATGCCCTGCTCGACGAGCGCCCGCAGCGTCTCGTTGGGGTTGAGCTGGTTGCCCGCACCCGCCACGTCCTCGCCCACCAACATGAGGTCCATGCCGTCGGACGACGCGAAGCGAGCCTGCTCCCGCGACGCTAGGATGCGCGCCATCAGCCCAGCTGCCTGCTCGACCGTCAGATCGAACGGCACGCGGAACTCATAGCGCTCCTGCGTCGCGGGGAGCAGCGCTTGGAGCAGCACCTTGTCCCTCATGCGAGAGCGCCCTCGGCCGCTTCAACTCGCGAGAGGCGCTCGGCCTCGAAGGCCTCCTCCTGCACCGCGAGGATGTCCTGGAAGCGCAGGCCCTCGGCATCCTGGAGGCCCAGGAAGTACACGCAGTCGATCGCATCGCGGTTGAACAGCACGCTGTTCTCGCCGTCGGTCACGCCGTTGGGATACTGTACCGCTGCGTACTCGAAGAGCTGCGCGGTCTCGGCGTCTTCTGCCATCACGCTCGTCACCATCAGCAAGCCCTGGCGGCCCTGCAGATGCACCACCGACCCGATCGGCAGCCACCCTTGCGTCATTATCATGAAAGGTCCTTTCTCAAACGTCATACCCTAGAAACCAGGCCACACGCCTAGTCGCCGTCGTAGTTGGCGATGCGCGTGCGCATGCTGCTTGCGTAGCTGTCGTAGGTCGCCGCGCGCCCGTTGGAGTAGTTGTACCCCTCGGTCTGGCGATCCAGATCGGCCTCCAGGCCGCCGATCTCGGTGGTCAGGTTGTTGATCAGCGTGGTGCAGGCGGTCTGCGCGCGGGTGATGATGTCGGCGTTGTCCTTGTTGACGTCGCTGCAGCGCTGCTGGGCGGTCGGCTCGGCGATGGCGCCGTTGAGCGTGGAACCGAGCACCGTCAGGTTGTCGCTGACGGTCTGGTTGCTCGCCGGGAGCAAATCGACCTGCGCCTTCGTCGCCTGGGCGAGTTTCAGCTGCTTGCGCTTGCCTTCGAGCGCCGTGTTCGTGTCGTTCATCTGTTCTTGGTACTGCGACGCACTCGTGCGCCACCACGAAGCCGAGCTCTCATAGCTGTGCAACGTGGCATAGAGGGAAGATAAGCTCATGGCATCTCCTTATAGGCCCGTCCGCCTCACGCGGGCGAGCTCGTCGAATCGGGATAGGCGGGGACGCGACTCAGGCACTCGAACGCGCTCCCCTCGTGGATAAAGTCGAAGCAGCCGAACTCGAACGGCACGTCGTCCGCATTCGGGCGACGCCACCAGTCCGCCGGATCGCCGGGGCGCGGCGAGCGCACGCTGGCGAACGCGAAGCCCACGGCGGGCAGGAACTGGGCGTGCTTCATCCGATAGGTGCCGCCGGCCTGGGGCACGGCCACGGTGTAGCCGTCGACCTCGGTGAAGCGACATCCGGTGAAGTCCTCGACCACGATCTCGTGCGGGTGAGGAGCCGTCTTGGGCCCTGCGGCGAAGGCCGCAGCGACGTCGAGCAACGGCGCTGGGTCGATCCCGTGGCGGGCCGCCCAGGCGCGCAGAAGCTCGCCATTGTTCTCGAGCAGAGCATCGGCATACGTGTGCTCACGGTCGTCGGTGTACGTCACGTGCTGGTCGAAGGGAGAGTACGAGAAGTCGGTGATGCCGAACGCCTCGAAGAAGCGCGCATCCCACGACTCACGCTCGCCAAACGGCAGCAGGTACCAGCCGCCGCGCTCGCCCGGCGCCCGAAGGATCGCCGTGGCGTGGCCCTCGTAGCAGCACACGGCTACCGTGCGCTCGTCGGGGCCCGCCGCGGTGCGGGCGGCGTCAGCGAGCACGACGCCGGGCTTTGCCAGCGGATAGAGTGCTGCGGCCAGCTCGTCTGTCGGCGTGCCCGCGCCATCCACCAGCCCGGCGTTCGCGAAGCGCGCGACCAGGTTGCGATGCCAGCGCTCAGGGCCCACCCCGCGGTCGATCGCCGCGAAGTCGAGCGTCTTGTCCGTGCAGGCGAAACGGGCCGCATCGGTGCCCTGCAACAGCACGAACAGATCCTCGCTCGTAAAGCGCGTCTTCTCGAGCGGAAGCCCCGCATAGCCTGCCTTATTCCATCCAAACATCGTCTCACGTGCCTTTCTATGAGCCGCTCACGGCGAACGCCGATTTCTTCCCGCCCCCGAAGGTATCACGGAAGAAGTTGCCGACGCCGTCGATCATGCTCTCTTTGGCCCCCGATTCGTCGAAGGCCTTCCACACGCCCTTCAGCTTGTCATCGACCCAACTGCCGATGACCGCGCCGGCGACCGCGCCGACCGGGCCGCCGCCGCACAGAAAGCCGATGCCCGCGCCGATCGCCTTGCCGACGCCGAACTTCGCGATGCTCTCGCCCACCTGCACCACGCCGGCGGCGAACTTCTCCGCCGTGTCGCCTTCGTGGCTGTAGAAGGCGTCGACCGTGTCGGACACGTAGCCGCCGACCTCGATGGCGTCGCCCACGAAGCCGACCCCGCGGAAGAACTTCTTGGCGTGGTCGCCCCACTTGGTGATGGTCTTGACGCCGGGCTCATCGAGCACGTCAGCGCCGGCCTCCCACACCTTGGCAAGCGAGCCGTTCTTACCGACCTCTTTGAGCTCGGAGCCTCTGAACAGGCCAAAGCCCTCGCTCAGCTTGCCCGACAGGCCATTCCAGGCGCCCTTGTTCTTGGACAGCGAACTCCACCAGTTCTTGACGCTGTTCTTGGTGGCGGTCAGGAAGTTGCGGCTCGTGATCTCCTTGGCACCGCTCTTGAGCGCGTAGACCAGATCACCCGTGCAGTCGTAGTTCTGGAGCGCCGTGACGAACGAGTCGATCAGGCCGAACTCCTTGGCCACGTACTTGACGTTGTCGACGCCGCGCTGCAGCTGGTCGGCCATCTTGGCGATCGCGTTGCCGTACTTCTTGAAGGGGCTCAAATACTTGCTCTTCAGGTCCTTCAGGAATGAGGTGGACTGGCCGAGCGGCGTCTTGGCGAAGGTCGCCGACATCGCCGCCGAGGCCGCGTCCGCCATGTCCTGCGTGATGAACTTCTGCGGATCGAGCAGGGCGGAGTACGTGTCCTCGAACGTGTCGACGCTCGAGCTGAACGTCTGGTACGTCGTGCCCACGCGTTCGACCTTCGGTTTCTGCGTGTCGCAGGCGCTGTTGAGATCGTTCAAGGCCGACACGATGTCGGTCGAGTTGTCGAGCTCCGACGTCGAGCTGATCGCGTTGTTCGTCGCCGTCTTGAGGTTATCGTACGACGAGGTCACGAACGTCACGGCGTTGGCGATGCAGAAGGACTCGTCGCGCTGGATCAGATTGGCGTCGCTGATCGACCCGTCGATCGACGTCATCACGTTGCTCAACTGCGAGACGAGCGTGCCGCGCATATACGTTCCCGCGTTGGTGTAGTTGGTCGTCATCACGTCGAGCGCCTCGTTGAAGATGCGCAGGTTGCCTTCCAGCTGGACGCAAGCGGCGTTTTCCGCCGCGGCCCATGTGCCCATCATCAGGCTCATGAACTGGACGTTGACCGCCGACGTGCGCTCGGCCGCCACGCGCACGTCCTGATGGACGGTGTTGAGGTCCTGGGTGGCGGTGTCGAATTGGTTCAAATTGACTTTAAACATGTCTCTTCTCTCCTCCCCTCAGCCGCTACGGATTCATGCTCGCGGCCGCGGCGTCGTCGGCCTCGACGAACGTCTGCACGGCCGAGGTGACGAGCGAGGCGTGAGCCATCACGCCCGTCGACAGCTCCGTCATGCAGCTGCTGAGCATCGTGAGGGACTTCTTGGCGTTGTCCGCCGCTTTGCCCTCCCACCCGGAAAGCGTGCCCTCGACCGTGTCGGCCTTGGACTTCGCGTCGTCGATCGCCTCGCCTTCCGTCTCGAATCCCTGCGCCGCCTTGAGGGCGGCCTCCGGGTTGACGGTGATGCCGCCTCCCCCTCCTGCAACTTGCATCTCTGCACTCCTGTTCTGCGCTCTCGCGCCTTGTTCGCTTACGTGTCGGGTACTGCCGGATCAGCCCTGTTAGCTGACGGCCTTCACTTGCTCGAATTCTTCGGTCTTATCGTCGAGGAACTGCTGGAACAGGCATCCGATCCCGTCCAGGTACCCCACCAGATGGACCTCGGCCACCATGTCCTTGTCGAAGAAATAGTCGCCGGTGCCCTGGTCGCCTTCGGGATACGGGTAGCCGACGTAGTCCCAATAGCGGCCCGTCTGGCCGTCCTGGGCCATCACGCCGGCGATCATGACGGGGCGGTCCCCCTCGACCAGGCGCACCACCGAACCGATCGGCAGCCAGTCTTGCGCGGTAATCATCGTGTGCGTTTCCTTTCTCTGAGTTTCTCGCCACACTTTGGTAGAAATCGTTGTCGTTCATGCGTCATCGTCCTCGCCCGGCTCGTCGGTCGCCTCGATCAGGCGCACCGGCATGACGTCGCCGCGCAGGGCGTAGAAGCCGTCCGAGCGCTGGGCGGGCACGCGGTAGGCCGGCAGCGCGCGGGCGAAGCGGAACACCGATTGATCGGTGAAGCCGCTGCCCACCCACACGCCGTTGGCGTAAGCGGTGACGACCTTGAACCAGTCCTGGTAGATGCCCTTGGCGCGCCACATCTCGCTGGCCGCGACGATGCCGGTTTTGCCGACGCACTCCTCCTTGGCCAGGTACGTCTGCAGCCGGCCCGACAGGTCGGCGGGCAGGCCGGCGATGGTCTGCACGATGCTCGTGAACACGAGCACCTCGGGCGTGGTCAGGCCTTTGAGGAGGTTGTCGAGCACGCTTTCGGCGACCGACAGGCTCGTGAGCACCCGCGCATCGTCGATGGGGCCCAGCACGCCGTCGAGGTCGACGAAGAGGTACGAGGTCTCGGACGAGGCCAGGGCCTCCCGCATCCCGCGCAGGTAGCGGCCGATGCCCTCCAGGTCGTTGCCCAGCACCAGCATGTAGGGCGAGCGGGCGAACTCGAAGGCTGCCGGCGCCACGTCCTCTTTCGAGAAGCCCACCGGCACCTCATGCGGCGCGCAGCCGACGTGGGCCATATCGCGCACGGTGACGCGCTCGGGCAGCATGGGGATGGGTGAGGCGTGCTCGGCGCTCGCAGCACGCCAGCGCTCGGCCACCGCGCGGATCTGCACCGCCTCCTCGGCCGGCGTCTCGGCGATCGAGGCGCCCTGGAACTCGAAGACGGCTTTGTCGCGTTTGACGAGGCCGCGCTTGTCCGCATGCGACGCCACCACGCCCGACATGCTGCCGAACACGGTGACGTAGTCGTTCGGGTCGTTGAACGAGGTGACGTACGCGGCGCCGAAGCTCGCCTTCATGCGCATGCGCAGCACCGTCGCCCCCGACGCCGTGACCAGAAGGTGCATCCCGTAGCGCGGCGCGTCGCGGGCGATCGAGGAGATGCGCTCCTCGAAGTCGGCGTAGAGCTCGTAGACGCCGCCATGTTCGTGATCGCGATGACGATGCGCGGCAAGGGGTGCTCGGCCTGCTCGTTGTAGCGCTCGAGGCTGCCGCCCGCCTGGGCAAACAGCTTGCGGCGACGGACGATCTCGCCTTCGATCAGCTTGAACAGGTTGCCCAGGCGCTCCTCGTCGCCGGCCATCACCACGCCGCCGCACTGCGGCAGCGCCTCGAGCGACGAGAGCAGGCCGGCATCCAGGTCGATCGCGTAGAGCGCCAGCTCGCCGGGGCCGTAGTGGCAGGCGAGCGAGAAGAGCAGGCTCTGCGCCAGCCCATCGACGCCGGAGGCCTGGCCGCCGTAGAGCAGCACGTTGCCGACCTGCGCGAAGTCGACGGTCTCGATCCCCTGGCGCTGGCGCTCGGGGTCGTCCAGCTCGCCGACGACGGCGACGAGCCCGTCTTCGGGACGCTCATAGGCGTAGCGTGCCTCGAGGTCGGCCTGCACGATGCGCAGCGGCAGCGGGTCGAGCCAGAGGGCGTCTGCCTGCTTGCCCGTGTTGCGCGCCGTCTCGCAGATGCGCGCCAGCACCGCGTTCATCTCCGAGGTGTTGGTCGCCTGGGCGGGCGTGGCAGGGCGCAGGGCCGCCACGACCGAGCCGGCGTCGTCGATCAGCTCGACGGCGTTGTCGCGCCGCGGCTCGAACTCGTCGGACTCGGCGTAGCCCGCCCCGGCGTAGGCCGCCTGGCCCGCCGCGAAGTACTCGTTGTAGCCGACCAGCAGGTAGAAGCGGCCCGGCTCCTTGATCTCAGCGGCCTCGGGGCGCTTGATCATCTCCTTGGAATCGGCGGCGTCGGCGACCTTCAGGCACACCTTGAAGCGCGAATTGGACCAGATCTGGTCGTTCACCACGCCCGAGGGCTTTTGCGTCGCCAGGATCAGGTGGACGCCGAGCGAGCGGCCGATGCGCGCAGCCGAGATCAGCTCGTCCATGAACTCGGGCTCTTGCTGCTTCAGCTCGGCGAACTCGTCGGCGACGATGAACAGGTGGGGCAGCGGCTCGGTGAGCACGCCCTGGCGGTAGTAGGACAGGTACTTGTAGATGTCGACCGTCGCCTCGCCGGTGATGTCGCGCGCCTGGTTAAGCAGGTCCTGACGGCGCTTGAGCTCGCTTTTGATCGAGACGAGCGAGCGCGAGATGGCCGCGCCGTCGAGGTTGGTGATCGTGCCGGCCAGATGCGGCAGCGTGATGCGGTCGTTGTCGAAGGCGCCGGCAAGCCCGCCGCCCTTGTAGTCGATCAGCACGAAGGCCACCTGGTCAGGCGGGTAGTTCACGCACATCGACAGGATGTAGGTGATGATGAACTCCGACTTGCCCGAGCCGGTGGTGCCGGCGATGAGCCCGTGGGGGCCGTGGATCTTCTCGTGGAGGTTCAGCATGCTGAACTCGCCCTGCGCGTCGAGCCCGACCGGGGTCTGCAGCGTGCGCGACGCGTCGCTCTCCGTCCAGCGGCGCCCGATGTTCAGATGGGCGACCGACCCGCATTTGAACATCTCCAAGAAGCCCAACGAGGTGGGCAGAGACGAGCGCTGCGAGGGAAGGTCGAGGTGCACGCGCGCAAGGGCGCGGGAGAAGCGGAGCGCGCTTTTCGCGTCGAGGTCGATGTCGGGGTCGAAGGCGCGCATCGTGCCCGACACGTCGCCGCGCGCGAACATGCGGGCGGCACGCTCCTCGTCGCGCTCGTCGCAGCTCAAATCCTGCGAGCGCCCGACGCCGAAGAGATCGGCGCCCGCGCCCGACAGGTCGATCACGTAATCGCAGTCGCGCGGCAGGTCGGAGAGGCCCTCTCCGAAGTACAGCAGCGAGAAATCCTTGTTCTGACGCAGGCGGATGAGCCGCGAGAGCACCTCCGATCGCTCGGCGAGCGCCGCGGAGGCGCAGACCACCACATAGTAGGCACCGAGGTCAGACGGCACCTCAGCGCGGATCTCGCTGCGGGCCTCCAGCTCGCGCTCGAAACCCATCCCCAGCTCCATCAGCGCATCGGCGTCGGTGGCGATGTGGCGCGCGACGCCGGCGTCGTCGTGCGCGTGGGGCAGCATGCGCATGAAGCCCCACTCGTCCTCCTCGGCGCTATCGGCCACCAGGCAGATCTTCACGTCCTGGTAGCTGTAGAGCGCGGCGATCTGGACGATAAGGCCGCGCGCGAAGCTCCACACCCGCTCGCGCGCGCCGACGATGCCGCAGGCGCGATGCTCGGCCGGGTTGAACACGAGCGGCACATCGTGCACGCGCGGCGGATGCGCCGCGAGCGCCGACACCTTGTCGAGCAGGGCGTCGTCGTCCATCGTGAAGCGATGCTGGGGCCAACGGATGTCGGCGGCCAGGTCGGCGTCGCCGATGCCGACGCGCAGGCCCATGAAGTCGTCCTGGTCGACCCCGCGGTTCATCAGGCGCGGCGAGATCTCCAAGGCGCGATCGATGAGCGCGGGCACGTCGACGCGCGCCGTGCGCAGGATCGAGGCCTGCGTCTCGCATTCGGCGCCGAACTTGGCCTCCATGCCGTTGAGGTAGTCGGAGTAGGCCGAGGCGCGGCGCAGCTCATCGCGGGCGTCGCGGCGCTTCGTGTAGCGCTTCGAGATGATCGGCCAGACCACCATGCCGACGATCATCGAGCACGACATCGCGATCATCGGGACCATCGAGGCGGCATCGGCTCCGCCCATCAGGCGCGAGACGGCCGACGACACC
>CAVCDZ010000063.1:0-4657 GCA_963601095.1 Oscillibacter sp. MSJ-31
CGCATGTCCTTCGAAATCGCGAGGAACTCGTCACCCGTTGCTGTGCAGCGAATCGACACCACGCCCATCTCGGGACGACGACTCTTCCATTCCCTCAGCAGCTGCTTTCTTCGCTCGGCATCCACGGCATCCTCCTCGCCTTCTACGTGCATCGTCCCGCTACTATGCCGCTTCGCCGCGCCGAACGCAACTCCGAAGTGCGCGCGAGATGCCCGCACGCGTGCCACTCGCTGCGTCGGCGCGCCACTCGCCACGCCGGCGCACCCCCCAGCGCCGGCTCCCCAAGCCTCATCAAAAAGGATCCCCGGCGCCTTG
This sequence comes from Oscillibacter sp. MSJ-31, assembly GCA_963601095.1. Lineage (GTDB taxonomy): Bacteria > Actinomycetota > Coriobacteriia > Coriobacteriales > Eggerthellaceae > Anaerotardibacter. Next base: position 316 of record CAVCDZ010000063.1, read on the forward strand.
CCGGGGATCCTTCAAGGGAATGACGAGCTTGTCGCGCGCCACGACAGGCCCGCACTCGTGCGTCACCGCACGCGCGCAACCTGCCAAGCGCGCCCGAGGCTGCTCTTACGCCTCGTCGTAGACGGCCTTGAGCTTGACCAGGTGGTTGTAGCGCGCCATGGCCGCTTCCTCGCTCTTCTCGAACAGCGAATCGGCGCGATCGGGGAACTCGCGGGTCAGACGGCTGTAGCGGGCCTCGTTCATCAGGAACTCCTTGTAGCCGCCCTTCGGAGCGCGGGAGTCGAGCACGAACTTCTTGCCCGGCTTGGCCTCGGGGTTGAAGCGGTACAGGTTCCAGTAGCCGCAGTCGACCGCGCGCTTCATCTCCTCCTGAGCGTTCTTCATGCCGCCCTTGATGGAGTGCATCTCGCACGGCGAGTAGCCGATGATCAGCGACGGGCCGTGGTAGGCCTCGGCCTCGGTGATGGCCTTCAGCGTCTGGGCCGGCTTGGCGCCCATGGCGACCTGCGCCACGTACACGTAGCCGTACGCCATGGCGATCTCGGCGAGGCTCTTCTTCTGCACGTCCTTGCCGGCGGCAGCGAATTCCGCCACCTGGCCGATGTTGGACGCCTTGGAAGCCTGGCCGCCGGTGTTGGAGTACACCTCGGTGTCGAAGACGAAGATGTTGACGTCCTCGCCCGATGCCAGCACGTGGTCGAGTCCGCCGTAACCGATGTCGTAGGCCCAACCGTCGCCGCCGAAGATCCAGACGGACTTCTTGGTCAAGAACTCCTTGCGCTCCAGGATGGCCTCGGCAAGCGCAGCCGCCTCGGTACCGGTGCCGGCAAGCTTCTCGAGCGCGTCGCCGTAGGCAGCGGCCGCGGTCTTGGCCTCTTCAGCGTCCTCGCGCGCATCGAGCCACGCCTGCGCGGTGGCCTTGGTGGCGTCGTCGACGTCGGAAGCAAGCAGGTCCTCGGTCTTGGCGACCTGCATGTTTCGCACCGCCTCGTAGCCAAGCAGCATGCCCAAGCCGTGCTCCGCGTTGTCCTCGAACAACGAGTTCGACCACGCAGGGCCGTGGCCGTCGGCCGTCGTGGTGTACGGCGACGTGGCAGCCGGGTTGCCCCAGATCGACGAGCAGCCGGTGGCGTTCGCGATGAACATGCGATCGCCGTAGAGCTGCGTCACCAGGCGAGCGTACGACATCTCGGCGCACCCGCCGCAGGCGCCGGAGAACTCAAGCAGCGGCTGCTTGAACTGGCTGTCCTTGACGTTGGGAGCGAAGAGCTCCTTCTTCTCCTGAACCTTCTTGTGGTCCACACAGTAGTCGAACACGTCCTGCTGGGGGCGCTGGCCTGCGGCGTCCACCATCTTGAGCGATGCGGTGGGGCACACGCCGACGCAGACTTCGCAGCCCATGCAGTCGAGCGGAGAGATGGCCATCGTGAACTGGTAGTCGCCCATCTTCCGGCCCTTGCCGGGAACCATCTTGGTGGCTGCAGGGGCGTTGGCCGCCTCTTCCTCGTTGAGGGCGAACGGGCGGATCGTGGCGTGCGGGCACACGAACGAGCACATGTTGCACTGGCTGCAGGTCTCGGCCGTCCATTCGGGAACGGTCACGCCGACGCCGCGCTTCTCGAACGCCGCAGCGCCCAGCTCGAACTGGCCGTCGGCATGGTCCATGAAAGCGGACACGGGCAGCGTGCCGCCGTCCATGTGGCCGATGGGCTCCATCAGGTTGGTGACCATCTTGGCGAGCGCAGGCTTGGCGTCGAGCTCGACGGAGACGGGCTCGTCGGTCGCCGTGGCCCATGCAGCCGGCACCTCGATCTTGGTGTAGGCGGTGGCGCCCAGGTCAATGGCCTTGTGATTCATGTCGACCACATCCTGACCCTTCTTGAGGTAGGACTTGGTGGCGGCGTCCTTCATGTAGCCGATGGCTTCCTCCTCGGGGAGGATCTTCGCCAGGCTGAAGAACGCGGACTGCAGGATCGTGTTGGTGCGCTTGCCCATGCCGATCTCGATGGCCAGGTCGATCGCGTTGATCGTGTAGAGCTGAATGTCGTTTTCGGCGATGTAACGCTTGGCGTCGGCGCCCAGGTGCTGGTCAAGCTCCTCGGGCGTCCACTGGCAGTTGATCATGAACACGCCGCCCGGCTTCACGTCCTGCACCATGTGGAAGTTCTTGAGGATGTAAGACGGGTTGTGGCACGCCACGAAGTCGGCCTTGTTGATGTAGTAGGAGCTGCGAATGGGCTCGTCGCCGAAACGCAGGTGGCTGATCGTCACGCCGCCGGTCTTCTTCGAGTCGTACTGGAAGTAGGCCTGCACGTTCTTGTCGGTGTGGTCGCCGATGATCTTGACGGAGTTCTTGTTCGCGCCGACCGTGCCGTCGCCGCCCAGGCCCCAGAACTTGCACTCGATGGTGCCCGGAGCCGCGGTGTTGGGGCTCTTCGGGTCCTCAGGCAGGGACAGGTTGGTGACGTCGTCGACGATGCCGATCGTGAACTCGCGCTTCGGGTCGTCCTTGGCCAGCTCGCTGTAGACGGCGAACACGGAGGCCGGCGGGGTGTCCTTGGAGCCCAGGCCGTAGCGACCGCGCGTGAGCGTGAGGTCGGTCAGACCCTCGGCCACGCATGCGGTGACCACATCTTGGTACAGCGGCTCGCCGGCGCTGCCCGGCTCCTTGGTGCGGTCGAGCACCGCGATCTTGCGCACGGTCTTCGGCAGCACCGCCGCGAACTTCTCGGAGATGAACGGACGGAACAGGCGAACCTTCACCAGGCCGACCTTCTCGCCGTGCGCGTTCAGGTAGTCGATGACCTCCTCGGCCACGTTGCAGATGGAACCCATCGCGACGATCACGCGGTCGGCGTCGGGGGCGCCGTAGTAGTTGAACAGGCCGTAGTCAGTGCCGATCTTGGCGTTGACCTGGGCCATGCATTCCTCGACGATGGCGGGCAGCGCGTTGTAATGACTGTTGCAAGCCTCGCGGTTCTGGAAGAACACGTCGCCGTTCTCATGGCCGCCGCGCATCGCGGGATGCTCGGGGTTCAGGCAGTGGTCGCGGAACGACTTGACCGCGTCCATGTCGCACATGTCCTTGAGGTCCCCGTAATCCCAGGCGGCGACCTTCTGCACCTCGTGGGACGTGCGGAAGCCGTCGAAGAAGTTGAGGAAGGGCATGTGGCCCTTGATGGCGGCGAGGTGAGCGACGGCAGACAGGTCCATGACCTCCTGGACGTTGCCCTCGGCGAGCATGGCGAAACCGGTCTGGCGGCAGGCCATAACGTCGGAATGGTCGCCGAAGATGTTCAGCGCATGCGTGGAGACGGTACGCGCGCTGACGTGGAACACGCTCGGCAGCTGCTCGGCGGCGATCTTGTACATATTGGGGATCATCAGCAGCAGGCCCTGAGAAGCGGTGTAGGTGGTGGTCAGCGCGCCGGCGGCGAGCGAGCCATGGACGGTGCCGGCGGCGCCGCCCTCGGACTCCATCTCGGCTACCTTGACGCGCGTGCCGAAAATGTTCTTGCGGCCGTTCGCGGACCAGATGTCCACAAGGTCGGCCATCGGGCTCGACGGGGTGATGGGATAAATGGCCGCTACCTCGGTGAACGCATAAGAGACATGCGCCGCCGCGGTGTTGCCGTCCATCGATTTCAGTGTCCTTGCCATAAAAGCTCTTCTCCCTAGAACGATTGACACCCAGTCACTGAATACCGACTCCGCCGCCTCTTCATAGGCGGAGCAGCATGCATATCGAAAGGGACTGGGTACAAGCAAACTATGCCAGATTGGAAATGGCAGGCCTGGTTTTCCTCTTCGTGCGGCATTCAGCGGCAGTGAACGGCTCATCGGTTTCGCTCCAGAATCGCTGACCCGCACATCGGTACCGTTCGCCCTCAACAGGGTATGGACAGAGGAGAGGCGGGCGGGGGAGTTGGCCATGCGTGGACGAGAGGCGGGACGGGGCGCACATTGCCCCGAGGCCCCGCCTCCCCTGTCAGCCGCTAAATGAAGTCCGCATAATAGGTGCGCAGGATCGAAGAAGGCCGCGTCTCGTAATAGATTTCGAGACGCTGACGGGCACGGGTGTAATGGACGTAGCGGAGGTTCTTCTCCTGCTCGTCGTCCCCTAAGCCCATGTCGTAATCGACCACGATCACGTTGTCGAACTCGAGCCCCTTGTTCTTGAACTCGGGCACCACATAGCAGCCCGGCGCCATGACGCTTCCTTCGTTTTTGATCTCTTTGCCGTAATTGCCGTAAACGATCGGGTTGTTGAGCGCGATGCCCGCAGCCGCAGCCTTGTCAAACCACTCCCATCCCGCGATCAACGCCGTCGTCTTCCCCGGCT
>CAVCDZ010000064.1:0-6196 GCA_963601095.1 Oscillibacter sp. MSJ-31
GTTGGTGGCAGCGATCAGAACGACCGAGTCATTGGCCTCGAAGCCGTCCATCTCAACGAGCAACTGGTTCAGGGTCTGTTCGCGCTCGTCGTGGCCACCGCCCAGGCCAGCACCACGCTGACGGCCAACCGCATCGATCTCGTCGATGAAGATGATGGACGGAGCGGCCTCCTTGGCCTGCTTGAACAGGTCGCGGACGCGAGAGGCGCCGACGCCGACGAACATCTCGACGAAGTCGGAACCTGAAATGCTGAAGAACGGCACGCCGGCCTCGCCGGCGACGGCGCGCGCGAGCAGCGTTTTACCGGTGCCCGGAGGGCCCACGAGCAAGCAGCCGCGCGGAATCTTGGCGCCGAGGGACTGGTACTTGGCAGGGTTTTCCAGGAAGTCCTTGATCTCCTGCATCTCCTCGACCGCCTCGTCAACGCCCGCCACATCGGAGAACTTGACGTCGGGATGCTCCTCGATGCTCTTCTTGACGCGCGCCTTGCCAAACGACATCTGCGAGTTGTTGGCCTTGTTCATCTGAGAGAAGAAGAACAAAAGCAAACCCGCGATGATCAGGATCGGGAGGACAGACGCCAGGATCGAGCCCCACGGAGAGGCCAGGCGCACCGAGTACTGGATGGAGGGGTTGGCTGCCATCAGCTGGCCAAGCGAATCCTGCCCCACCCAGGTGCAGGTGTAATTGTGCTCAGAGCCGAGAGTGGCGGCGGAGAGCTTCTGGGTCGTCACGATGTTGAGGCGCTGGCCTCCCTCGGTCATGGTGCCCAGCTGGGAGTTGAGCGCATCGATGCCCACGTTGAACGCATCAGCGGTGGACGTGCCGGCCGTGGACGCAGAGTAGTACGTGCCCGAAACCGTGTAGGAGCCGGTGTCGTACACCACCGTCTTGACGCGACCCTGCTCGACCGCCTGCATGAACTCAGACGTCTGCAGCTCGTCAGTCTGGGTGACGCCGGTCGACGCCGTCATCGTGCGGGCCATCATCACCATGAAGAAGATGCCGATGATGACGAAGACGATGATCGTGACGATATTCGACCGGTTCGGCTGTTTGAGGTTCTTGGGATTTGGAGTGTGTGCCATAGGTGTGCGATTCCTTGTGCTCTTTGCCGTTGCGTACGGGCGCGCGGTGTCTTAATACAGGTCAGGCCTCAAAACGCCAATGCAAGGCAGGTTGCGGTAGCGCTCGGCATAATCGAGTCCGTAGCCCACGATGAACTCGTCGGGGCACTCGAAGCCAATGTATTTGCAGTTGATGTCCGCCTGGTTGGGAGTGTCCTTGCGCAGCAGCGTGGCGACCTCGATCGACGCGGGGTTGCGCGACTCGAGGTTCTTCAGCAAATAGCGCAAGGTCAGACCGCTGTCGAGGATGTCTTCCGCGATCAAAACGTGGCGATCCTCGATATGGCTGCTCAGGTCCTTCAGGATGCGGACGACGCCCGAGCTCTTGGCTCCGTTGCCGTACGACGAGATGGCCATGTAGTCCATTTCGACGGGAAGGTGGATCTCGCGCACCAGGTCAGCCATGAAGATCGCCGCGCCGCGCAGCACGGAGATGACGACGATGCTCTTGCCGGCATAGTCCTGGGTGATCTGAGCACCCATCTTCGCGACGCAGTCTTTGATCTCTTCCTGTGTGAATAGGACTCGATCGAGATCGGGATGCTGATCCACTTTCAGCCTCTTTTCCCGCCCCACAGGCGGAATCAAACCGGACGTATACGAAAAATTACTTTAACAGATGGCATCCGAAGCAAGCGTGATCGGGCCAGCGCGTTTCGTATTTGCAACAAATCTTCACCCCACGTGCGACAAGGCCGTCTGCGGCGTTGGGAAACGACGGGCGATGTGGCGGGCGCCGTGGACCAGAGCGCGCACCTACTTGCCCGACGCGTACTCCGCCGGCAGGGACTCCTCCAGAATCTCGGGGAAGCTCTTGAGCAGGCGGCTCACCGGAAGGCCGACAACGTTGTCGTAATCGCCCTCGAGGTTGGCCACGAGAGCGCCGCCCTTGCCCTGGATCCCGTAGGCGCCCGCCTTGTCGATCGTCTCGCCGGTGGCGACGTAGGCGTTGATGTCGTCGTCCGTCAGATCCTTGAAGGTGACGCGGCTGGTCTCGGAAAACGAGCGGAAGCCCAGCGACACCTTGCCGTCGCCGCCGCGCTCTTCGGACTCGTTGAGCATGACGAGCCAAACCGACACGCCGGTGATGACCTCATGGGTGCGACCCGACAGCTTGCGCAGCATCTCGCGCGCGTGGTCGGCGGAGATGGGCTTGCCCAGCATCTCGCCGTCGAGCACCACCATCGTGTCTGCGCCGATGATGATGCCTAAGCCCACCGGGTTTTCGGCCAGGATGTCCTGGACGACCGAGCCCGCCTTGCGCTCGGCGAGCTTCTTCACCGCTTCGGCAGGCTGCGCGCGCAGGTCGTCGTCGAGCGACTCGTCCACCTCGGTGGATCCCTTGTAGACCGCGAACTTCACGCCGGCGTCTTCAAGCAGCTGCTTGCGGCGGGGGCTCGAGGACGCGAGGATAACGTTGACGGGAATAGCTGCGGTTGACATATAAGCTCTCCTTAGCGATGAGGGATAGACGAAACGAAGGGTGGGCGACGCGTCAGGCGCGCTTGCGGCGCGGGTGCCCAGCGACGCGTCAGGCGCGCTTGCGACGCGCGCGGAAAAGCGCCATCGGCTCGATCAGCACGCCCTGCTTGTTGGCGCTCACGGCAAGATTGCCCTGCACGTTGGCGACGAACCCGCTTGCTGGAGCTCCCTCGTCATCGAAGGCGTCCAGCACCGCCTCGATCGTGGCGGTCTCAATGCGGGCATCGCGTCCGACGAATGCCTCGAGCACTGCGCGCACGACGCGGCGCTTGAGCGGCAACGCCACCTGGCCAAACGACGGCAGCAAACGGCAGCCCTCCACCTCGCCGTCACCCGTCGCGCCCACCCACGCAAGGTGCTCGTCGGCCGCGGCGCGCGCCAGGCTGTCGAGGTAGTCGTCCTCGTCGGCGATCAGGTTCATCGAGCGGCACAGCGTGTCGAGCAGCTGGGCGTTGCGCTCCTTGGCCACAGGCACGATCTCGTGGCGGACGAAAGCGCGGAAGCGATCGGTGTGAGCGTTGGTGGCGTCTTCACGCCAGCGGTTGCCCGCCTCGTCCGTCTCGACGCGCTCGTCAGGCAGATCTTCGACGTAGCGCCGCAGCGCCGCGCGCGACACGTCCAAGCACGGGCGCACCACCGGCCCGTTGCGGTAGAGCATCGAGCGAAACCCGCCCGGGCCCGTCCCGGTGATCGAGCGCATGTAGAAGTTCTCCACCCGATCATCCTGGGTATGCGCGGTGACGATACGGCCCTCTGAAATGGGCATCGCCTCGTGACGGCACAGGCTCTCAAGCGCCTCATGCGCCGCAAGGTAGCGCTCGTTGCGCCCGATCGCCTCGACGTTGCCGCCGCTGGCCTGGGCAAGCGAGGCCACGTCGATCTCGCAAGCGAACAGCGGGATGCCAAGACGGGCTGCCAGGCGCTCGACGAACTGCGCGTCAGCCGCTGCTTCGGCGCCGCGCAGCAGGTGGTTGACGTGCAGCATAGCCGGCTGGCCGACGAGCCCTCGCTTGTGAAGATCGTCCATCACGTACGCGAGCGCCGTGGAATCCGAGCCCCCCGACACCATCACCACCACCGGCGTCGCCGGGCCAAACAGCCCATGGGCGCGGATTGTCTGTTCGATCGTATCGATCATGGGGATGAGCTCCTTTTGCGGCCTGGGCCGCTTTCCTACTGACCAGCAACAAAACGCTCGCTGGCTTGCGATGCGGCTGACCGCTTTGCTAGCGTGTCCATTGTAAACGAATCGATCTCACCGAAACGGAGCACCCCACCATGCAGTTCGTCCTTCGCGCCCTCGCCATCTTCGTCGCCGTCGGAGTAGCCGTTTGGCTCGTGCCCGGCATCGAGGTGTCGACCGCTGCCGGAGCCTGGGGGCTGCTTGCGGTGGTGGCGCTCATCATCACGCTACTGAACATGACCATCAAGCCGATCCTTCAGCTGATCGGCCTACCGATCACGATCATCTCGCTCGGCGTGTTCTATCTGGTCATCAACACGCTTTTGCTGTACATCGCCGCAGGCCTGGCCAATACGCTGTTCGATGTTGGATTCGTCATCGACTCGTTCGGGTCGGGCTTCGTGGCGGCGATCGTGATCTCGATCGTCTCGGCGATCATGAACAGCATCCTCGGCGTCGACGAGGCATAACAGCGAGCCCGCGCAGCGGCGAACCTGTCACCAACCGCCCTGCACCCGGCAGTGCGTGCCGCCCAGTGCGCGCTTTGCCGCCTCATGTGCAGAATCCGGTCGATCGGCAACGATGAAAGCAACGCAGGGCACCGTTGAGAAGCTCAAGAAACATGGCTTTCAGGGGGGAAGGGACCCGAACGGGCCCCTTCCCCCCTGAAAAGTCGCTGCCGAATCGTTGCAGATCGGCTCAATTCTGCACGAAGCTCGTATAATGCCGCACTCCGACGAAAGTCGCCCCGCAGAGGCTCGCCCGACAACTCGCGCACACCACAAGCCAACATGCAAAACCGCCCCTTCGCCCCCACCTGCATGCAGGCAAGAGCGAAAGGGGCGGCATCAATTCACGCTTTCAAGCGCTTCGCTTACGCAAAGCGCGCACTGTTTATGCCTGGGCCGGGGCAACGTAAGAGCGAGCAGCGTATTCCTGATCGAGGTCGTAGAGCGCCTTGGCGTCGGAGCCGAAGAGCTTCATCTTCGTCACCATATCCTCTGCCGTGGTCTCCTCTTCGCCCTGTTCCTGGACGAACCAGTCGAGGAACTGCATCGTGCGGAAGTCCTTCACGTCATGAGCAGCCTCATAGATGTTGTTGATCAGTGCAGTGACGTACTTCTCATGCTCAAGACCGGCCTCGAGCGGCTCGAGGTAGCTGGAGAAGCTGGACTGCGGTGCGGCGATCTCGCTCAGCGTGACCTTGCAGCCGTTGTCATGGAGATACGTGCGGAACTTGAGGGCGTGATCGCGCTCTTCGGCAGCCTGGATCATGTACCAGTTGGCGAAGCCCGTCAGGCCCTCCTCCTCATAGTAGTCAGCGAACGAAACGTACAGGTACGCAGAGTAGAGCTCCTGGTTGATCTGCGCATTCAGCAGTTCATGCACCTTGGCATCCATGATTGATCCTTTCCTTTTGGGCGATGCCCCGCCGCTTTGCGGGGTAACCTTGTCCTTCATCTGACACGAACCTAGTCATTGGCGTGTCCTCTGTCGAGTGAAAACATCACTTTTTGCAAAAGCGACAAAGAGCCGTAACGTTTGGCTGCTACGCCGTTCGCCGAGAGAGCCCCTTTACGCCGCCCGACGCAAGGCGCGCTGTCCCGATGCGCCAAACGTGTTCCGGTACACTGAAGGGGTGAATCGACAGAAATGAGTCAACAGCAAACCCCGCAGCAAGGAGGGCCCATGACTGGTACTCCAGGCAAATCGAAGGGCCGCGCCGCCAAGCAACGCGCCGTCTCGCACACCGGCAAAGAAGAGACCCGCCGCGCCATCATCGCCATCGCGATCAACTTGTTCAACGACAAGGGCTATTCACGCACGTCACTGAGCGAGATCGCCCGGCAGATGAACATGGATCCGTCCTCGCTGTACTATTACTTCCCCTCCAAAAGCGCGCTGGTCGAGGACATCTTCTCACCCAAGGACCACGTGCCGAGCCTTGAAGTGCTCACGCGACTCTCGTCAAGCCGCACCGAACAGCTATATGCCCTGATCGTGCGCGACACCGTGCACAAGTGCGAGCTGCCGTTCGACTTCATCGAGATGGAAAGCATCGCTCATGACGAACCCCAGCACTTCCAAACCTTCTTCGAGCATTACCGCGCGTTCTACCAGAATCTGGTGCGGTTGATCGAGCTGGGAATCGAAGAGGGGGAGTTCATCCCCTGCGAGGCGGACGAGCGCGCCGTCACGATCCTGTCGGTCAACGAAGGGCTGCAGCATCATTACCACGCGAAGCTGCGCGACGAGCTTTTGCTTGAGGCATCCGGGTACACCGTGCGCAACTACACCCCCGAGGACATCGGGCAGATGAGCGCGCGCCGTCGTGCCGTCGATCGTCACCGACAAGGTGGATTTCGAGAACGCGGCTCAACGCGGCATCAAGCTGTACTACCG
>CAVCDZ010000065.1:0-45061 GCA_963601095.1 Oscillibacter sp. MSJ-31
CCATCGCCGCATCCATGACATACACGAATTTACCCAATCTCGCACCAAAACGCCGCAACTCCGTTGACCAGAAGTCATCTTTCAGGGCGAAGAGGTCGCCGAGGAGTAGGCCGAAGCGGTTGGCGGCGGCGTCGGGCGACGGGGCAGGTTGCGGGGTGGCAAGGGTGGCGCCTGGTGCCGGGGAGATGGCAGGCGCGGGTGCCGGTTGCGCGCCGGCGTCGGCGGGAGAGGTGGCGGGGGCCGGGGAGGCGTTGGCGACAGGCGCTGGTTGCGCGCCGGCCTCGGCGGGCGCTGAAGCGGCGAGTGCCGCCTGCTCGATCGCATGAATGTCGTCCATAGCCTGCTCGATCGCGCGGCACTGGTCGGGGATGCGCGTGCGTGCGCGGCGATACGGGCCCGAGAGCGCCGCGGCAGCCGCGCGAGCGCGGACCGAGCGGTCGTCGCGCCAGTCGTCGAGGCACTTGTGGTACGCGAGCGCCACCGACAGATCGGCCGCGTAGTCGGTGAATTCCGAGCGCGCGAAGTCCTGGGGACGCGTCGGGTGGACCGGACAGCGCTTGCTGTCCTCCTGTTCGGCGGATTCGTAGAGCGATCCCAGCACGAGCGCTAGAAACGTCATGTCATAGGACACCGTCAGGCGGCTTATCTGCCCATAGCGCGCGCGAATCGAGCGGCACACGCCGCAGTACACGGCCTTGTAGCGCTCTTTTTCCTGATCATCAAGCGATTCGAGGTTGGGAAGGATAAAGCCGAACATCAGCTACCGCGCCCTTCGCGGCGCAAAGAGCGCCGTTTGCAATCGAGCGTATGCGCCGAGCCGCATCGCTAGAACGCCCGATAAAAGCAGGTCACCGCGCCAGTGTGGCAGGCCGGTCCCTTGGGGTGGACAAGCGCGAGCAGGGTGTCGGCGTCGCAGTCGTAACGCAGCTCGACGAGCGCCTGGGTGTTGCCGGATTCCTCGCCCTTGTGCCAGTACTTCTGGCGGCTGCGCGACCAGAACCACGTCGTGCGCTGGTCGAGCGTGCGGCGCACCGCCTCGTCGTCCATCCACGCCATCATCAGCACCTCGCGCGTGTCGGCGTCTTGGACGATGCAGGGGATCAGGCCATCTGAGTTGAACGTGAGATCGGCAACGCTCAGATCACCATGTTCGCGATCGACGGGCGCCTCTGCGGCTGCCGTCGTCGCGGGGCTCTGTCCCGCCGTTGTCATCGCATCGGAATGCTTTGCCTCGCCCATCTACACGCCCTTTCGCCCATTGTTTCCTTCACGATACCAAGGTGCCGCATCGCTGCAGGCGAGACGGTGCGCCCGCACGCCAAACAACACCGGATTTCAACGATTTGCGGCAACGGGTGCACGGCGCAGGGATACGGAGGTGCGACGCTGAATGAGACGATGTCTCGCGTGAAGCGCCCCGGTCGAGGCCGGCGCGTCACACGAAGCGGTAATAGACCGTGCGCACGCCCCAGTCACTCAGCGAGCTGGCACCGAACGCGCGCCACACCGCAGGGCTCAAATCGAGCATGCGCCCGAGCGGCCCCAACGCGCCGGTGTCGGTGACCTTGGCGGTCACGGTTTTGCCGGCATAGAAGATCTCCACCGTGGCACTCAGCAGATCACGGTTTTCCTGCGGGACGGCGACGGTCGGGGTGTCGTCGTCGAGCGGGATGCCAGAAGCCGTCGCGTCCCAGCCGTCGTTCGTTTCGCGGTTGTAGGCGGAAGCCTCCCCTTCTGACCAGCCCTCGCCCTGAGGCTTGAGCTGCTCGAGCTCGGGAAGGTTGTCGGACTCGAGCGGCGGAGCGGCCTCGGTCGAGCACTGGGAGAGCGCCGTCGCCGCAACCGCGACCAAGATCAGCACCGCGATGAAGGCTGCGGCGATCACGCGCGACCTGCCTGCGCGCGCGACGGCCGACGGGCGAGCGCGCCTTGTCGGCGCAACCGTCACGCTGGTATGATCGCGGGAAGGGCGTTTGTCGGCGTCGGCAGTGCGATCATGAGGAGCGCGCCTGCGTGCGCCGGAAGGTCGCTCGCGAGAGGCTCGCTTGCCTGCGCCAACAGAGCGATCGCCTGCGCCGGCTGAATGGCCACGGGAGGGGCGTCGCTTGCGCGGCGCGCGATCTTGCTCTGCCATGACCCTCCTTCGCCCGGCGCGGTTTTACTCGGTTGAAGGATACCGCTCTTGAGCGAAAAACGCTGCGGTTGCGCACGGGCAGGCACGCCATACCTCGCGGATCCCTCGCCGCAGCCCTTGCTCCGCCATCGCGGCCCCTCGGCCCGGCACCGCCACAGCCCGCGGTGCCCCCGCCGTCGCGGCCCCTCGCTCCCACGGCCCCCCAGAGAAAAAAAATCGGGCAGTTTTTGGCAACCGCGAACGGATATACGCAGCAGATCGTGCATCTATCCCTCTCGAAGCTCCCGTTAAGCAACATTCTTGGTTTAGATGTAGAGTATCTCGCCCTGACAACGCCGCATTACGCAGCCTCGCTGCGTACATCCGTGAGTAGTTGCCGAAAAAGGACGTTTTCTTTTCTCTGAGGCACTTCGCGTCCAGAAAGCAGCCGCGCAAGGGGTGTCGGGGTCGCCCAGTGCGCCACGTCAAAGCCCCGCAACGCGACGCGGCCCCTTCCCTCGCAAGAGAGAAGGGGCCGCAAGATTACAGGGACCGCAAGATCAAAGGACTCGCGCGGCGGAAAGCCCGCAGGCCGCAGCGCCACGCGTCGTCACACACGCATCCGCGAGCCGCAGCCGCCGCGCGTCGCCGCGCACGCCCATCTGCACGCGCACGCCGCACGCCGCACGCGCCCGCCGTGCGCCCTACAGATGCTGCAGCGTGTCGCGCAACGCGCTGATGAACCAGTCGACGTCGGACGCACTGAACACCAGCGGCGGGCGGATCTTCAGCACGTTGCCGTACGGGCCGCACAGCGAGGTCAGCACGTGGCGCTCGCGCATCTCCTCGATGATGCGCACCGCCGTCGCATAGTCCGGGTCGGTCGTCCCGGGCACCACCACGTCGGCACCGATGAACAGACCGGCGCCGCGCACGTCGCCGATCTGCGGGAACTCCGCCATCAGCTCGCGCAACTGCTCGACCATCATGCCGCCGATGCGGTTCGCGTTGCCCATCGTATCCTCTTCGCGCATGGCGTTGAGCGTCGCCTGGGCCGCCGCCATCGCCACCGGGCTGCCGGCGAACGTGTTGAAGTACGGCGTCTCCTCGGCGAACTTCTTCATGAGCGGCGCCTGCGCGACCACCGCCGAGCACGCGATGCCGTTGGCCATCGGCTTGCCCATCGTCACCAGGTCAGGCAACACATCGTGGCGCTGGAAACCCCAGAAGGTGCCCGTGCGCGTGAAGCCCGGCTGCACCTCGTCGGCGATGTAGAGGCCGCCGGCCTGGTGCACCGCGTCGATGACCGGCTGCAGGAACCCGGGCTTGCCGGGGAACACGCCGTCGGAGCTGAAGATGTCGTCGATCAGAAGGCCCGCGAACTTGATGCCGTGGCGCTGCATGTCGGCGACCTGCGCGCGCACCTGGTCAGCCATCCAATCGCCGATGTCGTCGGTGCCCAAACGATAGGTGTCCGGCGTCGGGATCATGCGCATGTCGATCGCCATCGGGACGTCCTCGCCGATCGACGGCGACAGCTTCGTGATCAGGTCGGTGTTGCCGTGGTAGGCCTCGCTCGTCACGATGATGCCGGTGCCGCCCGTATGCGCCTTGGCGATGCGCACCGCAAGGTCGTTGGCCTCGGATCCGGACAGCAGAAACATCACGCGGTCAAGCTCGGCGGGCATCGTGGACAACAGGTCCTCGGCGTAGTTGAGGATGTTCTCGTGCAGGTAGCGCGTGTGCGTGTTGATCAGCCCCAACTGGCGCGACACCGCCTCCTGCACCGCCGGATGGCTGTGCCCGAGCGAGGGGATGTTGTTGTACACGTCCAGGTACTCGGTGCCGTCGGCGTCGTAGAGCTTGGTGCCCTTGCCGCGCACGAGGTTGAGCGGGTGATGGTAGAACAGGCGGTAGCTCGGCCCCAGGATCGCGCGGCGCTCCACCAGCGTGCGGGTGCGGTCGTCGAGCTCGTCGAGGTATTCGGGCTTGAAGCTGTTCGAGTCCATGATCGTTGATGACGTACTCATCGTGAGTTCTCCTTAGCGACCGCTGCCGCGGTCGATCGTAGGGGCGCGGCGCTTGACGCCTGCGAGCCTTTCCGTCTCCTCGCACGCGGCAAGCGCGCGCCGCCTGTCCGATTCTTGTCACGCCCATGCGGGCTTCCTGATTCGCTAGAGTGCCAGTCCCATGTTTCGGACGCGTTAGTCATCTGTTTCGGTCGGGTTACAGAAGTCGCTCTAAACCCCAGGTTAACGGCGTGTTTCGAAAAAGCGTCCGAAAAATTAAAAGGAATCGACCCGCTCGTTACATCCGCAATCGACCCCGTTTTCGGTCGAATCCCGCTGCTAACGTACACAGACATCGAAGCGCTGCGACGCGAAAGGGCACGGCACGAGACGCCGCCAAGACGCACCCCGCAAGCGCGAGAAACTGACCCCAACCCCTCGTCAAGGAGGACTTGAGAATGGCAACCACGACCACCACCCCGGCGCCTGCCGCGCCGGTCGCAACCGAGCCCACCACCACCGACGCCCGCAAGGCAGTCGAAGCCGCTGAGCGCGCAACCGCCTTCGCGGCCGAGGTCCGCACCGCAACGGCCAAGCAGGAAGAGAACCTGACGTCCCGCGGCCTGCGCGAGGTCCCCAACCTTCCCGCGACCGGCGGCGCTACCGGACTCGCCCAGTTCGACGCTTACCGCAAGGGCTCGCTCGCCCCGTGGTGGCTGCACGAGGGCGTCTGCAAGGCGTGGGCGTTCGATCCCTTCGGCACGCAGATCCGCCTGATCACCGTCTCCGAGAACGCCACCTACGCGATCTACCAGGACGACGAGCCGTTCGGCGTGCTGCGCGTCTCCCAACCCGGTTACGTGGGCGGTCCGGACGCCGTCGAATCCGAGATGGCGTGGCTCTCGGCGCTGCACGAGGTCGAAGGCGTCAACGTCGTCGACGACATCCCCACCGCCTCGGGTTCAGCCGTGACCACGATCGCCGACGAGGCGGGCACGCAATGGGCCTGCGTCGTGACCTCGTTCGTCGAGGGCGCCGTGCTCGAGAACCTCGAGGACCCGTCCGCGTTCTACCGCACGATCGGCCGCTGGACGGCGCTCTTCCATCGCCATTCCCGCAGCTGGCGCAAGCCCGAAGGCTTCAAGCGCTTCACCTGGGACATCCCCGACATGATCGGACGCACCCCGCGCTGGGGCCGTTGGGAGGACCGCGAGCTCACCGATGAGGAGTACGGCCTGTTCAAGAAGGCCGAGGACGCCGCACTCGACGTAATCGCCTGCATGCCGCGCACCAACGAGACCTGGGGTCTCATCCACGCGGACCTGCGACCCTCCAACATCATCGCGGCCGACGACGGCACGCTCACGATCATCGACTTCGACGACTCGGGCTACTCGTACTTCCTGTACGACTTCGCCGCAGCGCTGTCGTTCGTCGAGCACGAGCCGTACGCACCGGCGATGGCCAAGGCGTGGATCGCCGGCTATCAGGAGATCGAGCCGCTGTCCGACCAGGATCTCCAGTGCGCCTGCGCGCTGTCGATGATCCGCCGCCTGCAGATGGTGGGCTGGACCACCAACCACTACGCCGACGCGCTGCCCGACGGCCTCTACGACGCGCAGGTCCCCGGCACCGTCACGGTGGCGCGCAACTACCTGCGCAACCCCCTGTGGCTTTTGAGCTAGCAGCCCCGCGCCGCGCGCACCCTACGGCCCCAACGGATTCGTCCGTGGCAATACCCCCTCTCGAGCACACCCCCCCACGAAAAGGAGCGATCATGACACCCCCTAGCGCAACCCATGCCGCGACGGCGCCCCTCGGCGCCACCGCAGGCGAAACCAACGACTACTTCGCAAAACGAGCCCTGAAGAAGGGGTCGGCCGGCTGGCTGCTCCTCGCTGGACTCGGCGTTTCCTACGTGATCTCCGGCGACTTCTCCGGCTGGAACCTCGGCATGGCGCACGGCGGCTTCGGCGGCCTGCTGATCGCCTTCGGCCTGATGGGCCTCATGTACACCTGCATGGTGTTCGGCCTGGCCGAGATGTCCTCGGCGCTGCCCACCGCCGGTGCCGGCTACGGCTTTGCCCGCCGCGCGCTCGGCAAGCTCGGCGGCTACGCCACGGGCATCGCGATCCTGATCGAGTACTCCATCGCGCCAGCTGCCATCTCGGTGTTCATCGCCGGCTACATCGAATCGCTGGGGCTGTTCCCCGGACTGCCGTCGATCGCGATCTACGGCTTGTGCTTCGCGCTGTTCATCTCGATTCACCTGGTCGGCGTCGGTGAAGCGCTGAAGGTGATGTTCGGCATCACCGCCATCGCGTTGGTGGCGCTCATCGCCTTCGCCGTCGGCATGATCCCGCATTTCGATGCCGCGAACCTCTTCAACCTGGCAGCTGACGGCTCCGCCGGCTCGAGCGCCTTCCTTCCCTTCGGGTTCAACGGCGTGCTCGCCGCGCTGCCCTTTGGCATCTGGTTCTTCCTCGCCGTTGAGGGCGTGCCGCTGGCTGCCGAGGAAGCCGACAACCCGCAGAAGGACATGCCCCGCGGCATCATCGCAGCCGTCACCGTGCTCGTCATCACCGGCCTCACCGTGCTGTTCCTCTGCCCCGGCGGCGCAGGCGCGGCGCTCATGAGCGAATCCGGCGCACCGCTGCCCGACGCCCTCAACGCCGTCGGTGAGACCGGCCTGGCGACCTTCGTGAACTACGCCGGCCTGGCTGGCCTGATCGCCTCGTTCTTCTCGATCGTCTACGCCTACTCCCGTCAGCTGTTCGCCCTGTCCCGCGCCGGCTACCTGCCCCGCTTCCTGTCGGTGACGAGCAGCCGCAAGACCCCGATCTGGGCTCTGATCGTTCCCGGCGCCATCGGATTCCTGCTGGCAGCCATCCTGCAAAACGGCGACATCCTGATCAACATCGCCGTGTTCGCCGCTGCCTCGTCCTACGCGCTGATGAACCTCTCCCACATCGTGCTGCGCATCAAGGAGCCGGATCTGCCGCGCTCCTACCGCACCCCGGGCGGCGTGGTGACCACGGGCATCGCGTTCGTGCTGAGCTGCGTGGCGATCGTGGCGACCTTCTTCGTCGATCCGGTGGCCGCCGGCTGCGCCGCCGCCGTGTGGGCCGCGTTCATCGCATACTTCCTGGTCTACAGCCGCAAGCACCTGGTTGCCAATGCGCCTGAGGAGGAGTTCGCTCACCTGAGCGCCGCCGAAGACGAGCTGCGCTAACGATCCTGCCGCATCACAGACCGCAACCTAAGCAAGGGAAGGGCCCCGAATCTCGGGGTCCTTCCCTTGTCGTAAGGAGGCACGCCTCCACGCGGATGGACCTCGCGTGTCGTGGCAAGCAAGCGCCGCTCGGCCCCTCGGATTGCTCCGAAAGACCTCTCGTCCCGCGAATAATCTCGATCGTGGTCAAAATACCCGACTTCTGGATATTCAACAGCACCTAGAAAGCCGTTGAGGAGGCCAATATATTTGAGTCAGCGCCATCTGACCGCAAATTAATACCCATATTTGCTATTATTGTTGCTTTATTTGGGCTAACCCTGTCCCTTGAAACGGTCACAGGAAAGCAGCCCTATCCAGAACTCGGGTATTTTGACCACAATTCAATTCAAACGAGTGCGCAACTGCTGCACCCGATCCTGGCCACGCGCACCATCTTGCGTGACCGGCTAGAACCTCCTGGCGGATACGCTCAGCTGCGACTCGCCAGGCGGTGCACCCTACAGGCGCACCGGGATGCCCTGGGCGCGCATGTACTCCTTGACCTCGCGGATCGTGAGCTCGCCGAAGTGGAAGACGCTCGCTGCGAGCACCGCGTCGGCCTCGCCCTCGAGGATGCCCTCGGCAAAATGCTCGAGGCGCCCCACCCCGCCCGATGCGATGACCGGGATGTTGACCGCGCGGGCCACCGAGCGCGTGAGCGCCAGGTCAAAGCCGTCTTTCGACCCATCGCGATCCATGCTCGTGAGCAGGATCTCGCCCGCCCCGCGCCGTGCGGCCTCCGCCGCCCATTCGATCGCGTCGACGCCCGTGTTCTTGCGCCCGCCGTGCACGTACACGTCCCACTTGTTCGGGTTACCGGGACGCTGTTTGGCGTCGATGGCGCACAGAATGGCTTGCGTGCCGAAGGCGGCTGCCGCCGTCGTGATCAGCGTCGGGTCGGCGAGCGCCGCCGAGTTGACTGACACTTTGTCGGCACCAGCAGCGATCATGCGGCGGATATCGGCGACGCTGCGAAAGCCACCGCCAACGCAATACGGCAGGTGAAGCTCCTCGCTGGCGCGGCTCGCCATGTCGACCGTCGTGGCACGCCCCTCATGCGTCGCCGTGATGTCGAGGAACACCACCTCGTCGGCGCGCTGCTCGTCGTAGCGCTGAGCAAGCTCGATCGGGTCGCCTGCGTCGCGGAGGTTGACGAAGTTGACGCCCTTGACCACACGGCCGTCTTTGACGTCCATGCAGGGAATGACTCGTTTGGTAAGCATCGCTTATGCCTTTCGCCTTGAGGGGATCGTACGCTATGCGGTCTGGGCGCAGCGGCGCAGGGCCGCTTCAACATCGAGGCTGCCCTCGTACACCGCGCGGCCGGCGATGACGCCTTCGATGGAGTCGGCGACCGCCGCCAGATGCTCGATGTCGGAAAGATCGGCCACGCCGCCCGACGCGATGACCGGATGGCCGAACACGCGCGCCACCTGCACGTAGCGATCGGCGTCGATGCCGGTCTGCATGCCGTCACGCGAGATATCGGTGTACACCAGGTGCTTGAAGCCCAGCTGCCCGACCTCGGCGATCAGCTCCTCGGCCGGCACGCCGGCGCCCTCGCGCCACCCGGCAACCGCAACCTCGCCGTTCTTGGCGTCGATGCCGGCAGTGAGCACCTCGGGGTAGGCCGTGAGCGCATCGCGCGCAAACTCCTGATCGGTGACGAGCGTCGTGCCCAGGACCACGCGCGACACGCCCGCGTCGACGAGGCGCGCGATCGTCTCGAGGCTGCGCACACCGCCGCCGACCTCGATCGCAAGGCCGGTCTCGCGGATGATGCGCTCGATGATCGCGATGTTTTCCGGCACGCCGCTGCGCGCGCCGTTCAGGTCGACCACGTGGATCCAGCGCGCGCCGGCGTCCTTGAACTGGGCGGCCTGCGCCACCGGATCGTCGTTGTACACCGTAACGGCGTTGTAGTCACCTTTGGCCAGGCGCACGGCCTTGCCATCGAGGATGTCGATTGCGGGTAGAAGGTCCATGGGAGTCCTTTTCTCGTTGGAAGGATGAGCGTTACGCGCGGGAGCGGACGAGCCCCACGAAGTTGCGCAGCACGCGCGCGCCGGCGTCGGACGACTTCTCGGGGTGGAACTGCACGCCAAATGCGCTGCCGCGCTGCACCGCTGCCGGGAACGTGATCGAATGAGTGGTCGTCGCAAACGTGGCCGAGCTGGCGGGCGCGATGTAGCTGTGCGTGAAATAGAAGTACTCGCCAGGAGCGATGCCCTCGAGCAAGGGGTTGCAGCCCTCCTCGAACTCGAGCGAGTTCCAGCCCACGTGCGGAATCTTGTACGTGGCGCCCGCCGCATCCGTCTGCGGCATCCGAACCGCGATGCCGGGGATCACGCCCAAGCCCTCGGGCAGGTCGTCGTCACTCGGCGCGCCGTCGCGACCGGGCCCGTGGGCGCATTCGACGCCGGCCTCGAAGAGCAGGTGCTCGCCCAAGCAGATGCCCAGAAACGGCGTGCCGCTCGCGATCGCGGCGCGCACGGCGTCCATCTGGCCGGTGGCGGCCATCGTCGCCGAGGCGTCCGCGAACGCGCCGACGCCCGGCAGCACCACGGCGTCGGCCTGGGCGATGACGCTCGGGTCTTCGGTGATGCGCGCGTCGCCGCCAGCCGCGATAAGGCCGCGCTCCACGCTCTTCAGGTTGCCTTTGCAGTAGTCAACGACCGCAATCATCTGCGCCGATCCTGCCTTTCTGTCGATCTCTTGTTACAGAGCGCCCTTGGTGGTGGGCAGCTCGCCGGCGATGCGCGGGTTGAGCATCAGCGCCGCGCACATCGCGCGACCCACCGCCTTGAAGCACGCCTCCACGATGTGGTGCGCGTTCTCACCGGTCACCATCCGCACATGGAGCGTGACTTGGGCGTTCGTCGCAAAGGCGATGAAGAACTCCTTGGCAAGGCTCGTGTCGAATTGCCCGAGCAGGCACAGCGGCACGTCCACATCCCAGTGCAGCGAGCCGCGCCCCGAGATGTCGACGGCGGCGAGCACCAGCGTCTCGTCCATCGGCAGATACTGCGACCCGAAGCGCGTGATGCCGCGCTTATCGCCCATGGCCTGGGCAAACGCACGTCCCATCACGATGCCCACGTCCTCGACGGTGTGGTGGGCGTCCACCTCGATGTCGCCTTTCGCGCGCACGGTCAGATCAAACAGCCCGTGGCGCCCGAACGCATCGAGCATGTGGTCGAAGAACGCCACGCCCGTGTCGATGTCGGTCTCGCCCGTGCCGTCGACGTCGAGCGCCAACGTGATGTCGGTCTCCTTGGTCGTGCGCGCGATCTCAGCGCACCGGTTCTGGTCGGCCATCGGTTAGGCCCTCCCCTCATTCAGGATGTCGGTCAAGGCGCCGAGAAACGCCTCGTTTTCCGCGGGTGAGCCCACGGTGACGCGCAGGCAGTTCTCCAGCAGCGGAGCGTGCGAGAAGTCGCGCACGAGCACGCCGCGGTCGTAAAGCGCCTGCCACACGAGGTCGGCGTTGTCCACGCGGAACAGGATGTAGTTCGAGTCGGAGTCGAACACCTCCACGCCCGGCAGCGCGCGCAGCCGCTCGAGCACGAGGGTGCGCTGCTCGATGATCTGGTTGATACTCGGCACGAACAGCGCGCGGTTGCGGAACACCGCGCAGCCGACGGCCTGCGACACCGCGTCGACCGAGTAGGGCTGGCGCACCTTAATGAGCTCGCGGATGACGCTCGCGTTGGCGAGCACGTACCCTAAGCGCATGCCCGCCAGGCTGAACGCCTTGGAGAACGTGCGCAGGATGATGAGGTTCTCGTACTCGGCGAGGTACGGGCGCATCGAGAAACGCGAGAACTCGAAGTACGCCTCATCGACCATGACGAGCGCATCGGTGCTGTCGAGGAGCTTCTTCAGGAAGGTCTCGTCGGCCATCTTGCCCGTCGGGTTGTTGGGGCTCGTGATGACGACGTAGTCGATGTCGCCCTCGGCAACGCGCGCGAGCACGGCCTCCTCGTCGATGTCGAAGTTCGCGCAGCGCGGCACGTTGACCACGCGCGTCCCCGTGAGGTTCGCGTTGGCCTCGTAAACCGAGAACGTCGGCGGCACGTTCAGAAACGTGCGCCCCGGCCCGCCCCAGGCGAGCGCGAGGTCGAACAAGAGCTCGTCGCCGCCATTGCCCACCAGCACGTTCTCGCGCGCCAGGCCGTTGGCCTCGGCGATCAGATCGCGCAGCTCGTTGGCGAGCGGGTCGGGATAGCGATTGAACGGGAAGCCCTTCAGCGCGCGGCGGATCTCGATCTGCACGTCTTCCGGGACGTTCGCCGGGTTCTCGTTCGCCGACAGGTACTCTTCGGCGGGCAGGTACTTCGGGTCGTACGGGACGATGCCAGCTAGGTTGGGCTGGGACGGGCGCACGCCGTGCATGCTACTTCGCCCCCGTCACGGCCGCCGCAGCCGCACCGGCGACCGCGGCGTTGGCGTCGCTGCCGTCCACCGCACCGGCGGCCTGCGCGTCGGCAAAGGCCTGCTCGACCAGCTTGCGACGCAGGCGCACGCTCTGGGCGTGCGACCACAGGCCCTCGTGGTCGGCCAGCGCGATGATCGCCTCGGAGTCGCGCATGAGCGCGGCCGGCGAATACTGGATCACGCTCGACTTCTTGATGAACTGATCGACCGACAGCGGGCTCGAGAAGCGCGCCGTGCCACCGGTGGGAAGCGTGTGGTTCGGGCCGGCCACGTAGTCGCCGACCGCCTCGGGCGTCCATTCACCCAGGAAGATGGCGCCGGCGTGGCGAATCGAGCCGAGCAGGTCCATCGCGTTGGGGACGTGCAGCTCGAGGTGCTCAGGCGCGATGACGTTGACCGTCTCGACGGCCGCGGACATGTCGGGGCACACGATGATCAGACCCTTGTTGGAAAGCGATGCCGTCGTGATCTCGGCGCGCGTGGAGCCCTTCATGTGCTTGGCGATGGCGGCCTCGACCTCGTCGGCGTAGTCGGAGCTGAACGTGACCAGATAGCAGCTGGCCAGCGGATCGTGCTCGGCTTGGGCCATCAAGTCGATGGCCACGAGCTCGGGCAGCGCGGTCTCATCGGCGACGACGCAGACCTCAGACGGGCCGGCGATCATGTCGATTCCGACGTCGCCGGAGACGACCTTCTTGGCGGCAGCCACGAACGCGTTGCCCGGGCCGGTGATCTTGTCGACCGGGACGATCGACTCGGTGCCGTAGGCCAGCGCGCCGATGGCCTGGGCGCCGCCCACCGCGTAGATCTCGGTGACACCCGCCACGCGGCACGCCTCGAGAATCGCCGGATCAAGCGAGCCGTCCTTGGTGGGCGGCGTGACGCACGCGATGCGCGGCACGCCGGCGACCGAGGCCGGGATGGCGTTCATCAGCACCGACGAAGGATAGAGCGCACGGCCACCGGGCACGTAGATGCCCACGGAGTCGAGCGGCTCGACCTTCGCGCCGACGAGCGCGCCGTCTTCGCGCAGCGTGAACCAGCCCTGCTGCTTCTGGCGCTCGTGGAAGTCGCGGATCTGGGAGGCGGCGTGCTGGATCGCAGCAGCCACCTTGGGATCGACGCGGGTCAGTGCCTCGTCGATCGCTTCCTGCGGGGCACGGAACTGCTCAAGGTCGACGCCGTCGAAGCGCTTCGTGTACTCGCGCAGAGCCGCATCGCCGCGCTCGCGCACATCCTCGACGATCTTCGTGGACGCCATCAGGGCTTCAGCGTTGAACGCCCCGACGCGGTTGAGCATCTTGGGCTCGAAGGCCTGGCCGGGGGCAAGTTCGATTCTTCTCATGATCTAGTTCTCCTTAGCGTTGCGGGCAAGCGCATCGGCAAGCGCGCCGACGCGGGGATTGGTGCGGAATGAGCACGGGTTGGCGAAGAAGCGCGCCGTCGAGGCGAGAACGTCGTCGACGATGACGAGGTTGTTCTCGCGCAGCGTCGTGCCCGTCGCGGTGATGTCGACGATGCGCTCGGCCATGCCCGTGAGCGGGGCAAGCTCGATGTTGCCGTGCAGCTTCACGATCTCGACCGGCAAGCCGATGCGGCCATAGTACGAGCGCGTGATGCGGGGGTATTTCGTGGCGACGCGGATGGAACCAAGCTTGCGGTAGCGCTCCTCGACCGCCTCGGTCGTGCCAGCCGACTCCGCCACGACGAAGCGGCAGCCGCCGAACTTGAGGTCGGTCAGCTCGACCACGTCGGGCGAGGCCTCGAGCAGGGAATCCTCGCCGCAGATGCCGCAATCAGCGGCGCCGAGAGCGACGAAGACCGGCGCGTCGGTGGGACGGACGATCAGGTACTCGACGTCCCCGTTGCGCAGCATCAGCGTGCGACCGGCGTCTGCCAGGCCGTCGACGTCGAGGCCGGCGTTGGCAAGCGATGCGACTGCATCGGCGTTGAGCGAGCCCTTCGGCACCGCGATGCGCAGCGGGCGATCGTCCTGTTTGGCAGCCGAGCTGGCGGCCATGACCTGCTCCAAGTAGAACGCGAAGCCGGCGGCGGGAACCTCGGCGGCGCCGTAGGAGGCAAGCAGGTTGTCGTAGCGGCCGCCTCCGCCGAGCGGCGAGCCCAGGTGCGGCGCGTACGCCTCGAAGACGAGGCCGGTGTAATAGTCAAACGAGCTCATGACCGAGAAATCGATCAGCAGCACGTCGGCAAGACCGTCAGCGGCGAGCGCGTCGTAGACGCCCTCGAGCTCGTCGAGGCCGGCGACGCACCCGACCGGCTCGAGCAAGGCGCGCACGTCAGCGAGCGCCTGCTTGCCGCCGCGCAGGCGCGGCAGCGCGGCGATGGCGCGGGCGACGGCCGCGTCGACCGTGCCGGGATTGGCGATGGCCGGATCGGCGAGCTTGAAGCGCTCGGCTGCAGCCTCGGCGGCCGCGGCGGCCTCCTCGGCGTTGCGGGGCGCAGGCGTGGGCTTGTTGAATCCGGGCGTGGCGGACGGTGCCGGCGGCGGCACGGGAGCGCCAGGGCCGGCGAGCGCCGCGGCAACCAGCTCGTCCAAGTAGACGAAATTGGACGTGTGGTAAGCACGGCGCACGGCATCTTGCCATTGGGCCGTGCCGCCGCTTGCCCCCAGCAAATCACGCAAGACTGCCGCAGAGCCCAGGGCAATCGTGAAGCGCTCGAGACCGCAGACGGACAACGCCTTGGCAAAGAGCGAGACCAGCTCGACGTCGGCGTCTTTGGCCGACGCGCCGATGCACTCGGCGCCGCATTGGGTGAGCTCGCGGGCGGCTGCCTCTGCCGTCTTCTCGCGGAACACGCGCTGGGTGTAGCGCAGGCGTACCGGCTCGAACTTGCCGCCGCCGCGCGTCGCGCACATGCGCGCGATCTGCATCGTGACGTCGGGGCGCATGGCGAGCAAGTCGCCATGGGAGTCAAAGAACTTGAACGGCGCCTCGGGGACGTGCCCGCCCGCCTCCATGACGTCGAGCACCTCGAGGGTGGGCGTTTCGACGGGAGTGTAGCCCTGCGCGGCGAAGCACTGGCGCACGCGGGCGGTCAGGTCTTCGCGGACGAGCGCCTCTTCGCTCATCACATCGCGAAACCCGACGGGAGTGACGTAGTTCATGATCCTTCTTTCTGTTATCGCAGGTCGACGGGGCAGCGCGGCCGAAGGCGCGACGCATGACGCCGTCGATCATTCATGCAGTAGCAATTATGCCTGTTGGAGGCGGACTGTGCAGCTACTTACACCGTATCGACAGCCGATGCGGTGTGGGTGCGCCGGCACCGCACCTCGCGTCCGCAGGCAAGCAGGTGCCGCAGCAGGTTTCCAACTGTCAACACTTTATCACAGTAGAGCGCTAAAGCGACAACCTTGGCCCTTACACACAGGCCCTTCACAGAAGCGCCCTGCACCGCCTGGGTCGCCTCCTCTTCTTGCAAATATTTCAAATCGTGGTCAAAATACCCGACTTCTGGAGGGTTCGGCCGCCTCGCAGCCACCACTCGCGCCACCATCGTCCAAAGATACGCAACAGTATTCCCTTATATGTGAAGTATCTTTTGGCCCCATTGTCTTGGAAGAGGTTCGCTCTCCCAGCAAGGCCACCTCACGCCACCCAGAAGTCGGGTATTTTGACCACGATCGCGAATATTCGTGTGGCGAGCAGAGAGTGCGGGCGATGTGCCGGGCGGGCTAGGCCCTCCGGCCCCACCACCCGGCGCCCATGCGCGAGGGAGATGCCCCATCATCTGCGGCGAAGCGTATAATAGGGCACAGATAAGAAGGAGCCTGAGGGGGCGATTTTCATGGGGTTCAAGAACATCCTCGTACCATACGACAACTCCGAGCACGCACAGCACGCGCTCAAAGAAGCGATTGATCTCGTCAGCGACGATCCTGAGGCCACCATCCACGTGGTCGAAGTGGCAGCGCCGCCGCAAGACCTCGTGTACAGCAGCATCAACCAGACCGGCTTCGGCATGGGCGTGTCGGTGGTGTCGAAAGACGATTTCGCCACGCGCGTCGAGCAGCGCAACGAAGAAGACGACCGCAAGCTGCAAGACAACATCGCCGATGTTGTGAAAGAATTCCCCGGCAAGCTGACCGCCGAGGTCATCTTTGGCATCTACACGATCGAGACGATCGTCGATGCCTGCAAGCACTACGAGTGCGACCTGATCGTGATGGGTTGCCGCGGTTTGGGCGCGATTCGCGGAGCGCTCGGCTCGGTAAGCTATGGCGTGCTGCGCAGCGCCGAGGTGCCGGTGCTGATCGTCAAGTAGCCACCGCGCTGATACAGCATCCGAGAAGGCCGTCCTCTGGTGAGGGCGGTCTTTTTTAGTCCTCGCCGCGCAATCGGGCAAAATCGAACCTCGCCCATCAGGCAAACTGATAAAATCACCCGACTTCCCCCATCTGGCTGCCCGAAGCAAAATCAGCCGTTAACCTCGTGGTATGAGCATCTTCATCGGGTACAGATCGGCGCTTGAGTATTGGCGAGGGCACACCCGCTCAGCCCGGGTGAGCGGGGCGCGCGGGGCGCTTGCGACTCAGGCCGATGCGGCAAGCGCGCCGACGCTGCCAGAACGGCCACCCATTGCCGCAGACATCCCGTGGAATGTCCTCAGGGATCTCGGCATCACGGGAGCACCCCTCCATGTCATCGCAGCAGGGCGCTCCTTTCGCAAACCAGAAGAATCGGTGCGCACCCACACCCTGCGCAAGGCGCCTCCGTTCGTCGAGGTCGCACCTGGCCTGCACGTCGCGACGCCGGAAGCTTGTTTCCTGCAGGAGGCGCAGACCCGCTCGCTTGCCGAGCTTGCGGCGCTCGGCTGCGAACTCTGCGGCACCTACGCCGTCGCGTCCGACTCGCCCCACTTCACGCGGCCGCTCAGGCCGCGCACCTCCGTCGCTGACCTCACGTCCTTCATCGGGGGCGCACCCGCGCAACCGGGTCTGGCGAATGCGCGGCGCGCACTCGCCCACCTCGTCGATCGATCAGCCTCACGCGGGCAGACGGCGTTCATCCTGCTGCTATGCCTGCCCACCGCCCAAGGCGGCTTCGGCCTTCCGAAACCGCAGGCAAACGACCCCATCCGCATCAAGGACCCGTCGAGAGGGCCACGCGTCATGCGCCGCACCCTGTGCTGGCCCGAACTGGGGTTTGCGATCGCGCTTGCCGGGCGTGAAGACCACAAGGCGCACGCGCAGCGCGTCCTCGCAGGTCGCCCGGTACACGACCCCGGCACGACTGCGCACCTCATGATCGTCCCCAGCGCGCTTGTCCATGACGCAGACGACTTCGCCCTGCTCGCACGCAACGTTGCGCTCTGTCTGGGAAAGCCGCTTCGCATCACCCGAAAAGACTTCGCCGAGCGGCAGGCAGCGCTCAGGCGCGCACTCTTGCTCGGATAGCGTGCCCGCACCGACGCGCTGGCCACACCATGCGAGTTCCTCGCCGCACTCGGCACGCCAAGGATGCCCTCACGCCACGAACATCGTCACGCCAGGCCAAGCCACGTCTGCAGCGTCGGGATCCACCCGACGACGAACACCAGGATGAGCAGCGCCGGCACGCCGTAGCGCACCCACACGGCAGCCCACCGCGGGAACGACACGCCTTCGCCCTTATCGGCCTCTGCCAAGAAGTTATCCCAGCCCCATCCGCGCTTGCGCGTGCAGAAGAACACGAACACCAAGCAGCCGATCACCAGGATGTTGTTGGACAGCAGGAAGTCCTCAAGCGACTGCACGTCGCCGATGCCCGGCACCGCAAAGCCCGACCACAGGTTGTAGCCCAGCACGCACGGCATCGACAGCAAAAACAGGATCGGCGCGTTGACGGCCACGGCGCGTTTGCGCGTGATGTTCCACTGGTCCATCGAGAAGCGCAGGATGTTCTCGAACACGGCGATGACGGAAGACAGCGCCGCCGAAGCCGCGAACAGGAAGAAGAGCGCGCCCCAGAGCTGCCCAAACGGCATCTGGTCGAACACGTACGGCAGCGTCAGAAACACGAGGCTCGGACCCGAGTCGGGGCTGACGCCGTAGGCGAAACAGGCCGGGAAGATGATCAGGCCCGCCATGATCGCGACGATGGTGTCGAGCGCGGCGATGTTGACCGCCTCACCCGTGAGCTTGCGGTCGCGTCCGACGTAGCTACCGAAGATCGACATCGAGCCGATGCCGATCGACAGCATGAACAGCGCCTGGGACAGCGCCGCGTAGACGATCTGCGGGAAACTCGCGTCGGGGTTGTTGAAGAGCTTGTCGAAGTCGGGCAAGAGATAGAACTCGAGGCCGGCCTGCCCACCTGGCAGCAGCACAGAATGGACGCACAGCACGATCATGATCACGAACAGGGCCGCCATCATGTATTTCGTGATGCGCTCGACGCCCTTTTGCACGCCAAGCGCGCAGACACCAAAACCGATGACGCAGACGAGGAGCATCCAGCCCGTGAGCTCGCCCGGGCTCGAGAGCATCGCGCCGAACACCTCCTCGGAGCTTGCACCGCCGGAAAACGCACCGCTTGCCATCTTGAAGATGTAGGCGATCGTCCAGCCGCAGACCACGGTGTAGAACATCATGAGCAGGTAGTTGCCGGCGAGCGCCACCCACTTGTAGCGATGCCACTTGGAACCGGAAGGCTCAAGCGCGTCGAAGCTGCGGGCCACCGATCGGTAGCTTGCGCGGCCCATGGCAAATTCCATGACCATGATCGGCAGGCCGAGAACAACCAGGAAAAACAGGATGAGCAGCACAAACGCCGCACCGCCGTACTCGCCGGTGATGTAGGGGAAACGCCAGATGTTGCCCAGGCCGATAGCGCAGCCGGCGCTGATCAGAAGAAAGCCCAGACGGCTGGAAAACTTCTCGCGGTTATCGTCGGTTATCTCAGAGGATTGGTTGGATTGTGCCATGGGGGATGCGGCTCCTCGGTCGTTGAAGGGGATCGCGCGACGCGTCCCAGCGTTCGCGCAACCGGTTCAGTATACGCCAGCGCGAACGACAGACCTGGCACAAGCCCCTAGCTCAGCAACTCGAAGCGGCGGCGGTCGGTGCGCAGCAACCCCTCGCGCTGCATGCGCCCGAGCTCTGCCGACAGCGCGCTGCGGTCAACGCCCAGATAATCCGCCAGCTGCTGACGGGTGAACGGGACGGTGAAGCGGCGCGATCCTACGCGGGCCGCTTCGGTGGACAGGTAGGCAAGCAGCTTTCCCCTGATGGTGCGGGGCATCACATGAAACGACCGCTGCGAAAGAGCAATGTTCTTGCGCGCCGTCAAGGCAAGCAGGTTCGCAGCAAGCTTGCCATGGTGCCCGCATGCCGCGCTGCAGGGCAACATCATGCACGACACGTCGAGGAACAGGACGCGCGTCGGTTCGTTGGCCATGACGTTGACCAGCAGCGGCACATCGCCCGCGCAGGCATAGCTCTCAGCGAACGCGTCGCCCGGCTCGATGAGGGCCAGCACCGCGGTCGCGCCCCATGCATCGGTTCGTTCAATGCGCACCGAGCCCTCAAGCACGACCCCGACCGCATGCACGACATCGCCGATGCGATAGATAGCCTCGCCTTTCTGATAGCTGCGCTCGTACGGTTGGAGGCAAGACAGCATCGCGCTGATCTCGTCCTCGTCGATGCCGCGGAACAGCATCGTGTCAGCCAAGCGGCGAGTCACCCCCACATAGAAGGCCTCGTCGCCGCGCGCAGCGGCCTCCGAAGCAGCCGCGCTCCCATCGCGCGTATCCGCCCGCGAGCCGGCCGCACCGGCGCGCCCCGCGCAGCCCGCGCGCCGGCTCAAGATCGTTTCCTCTTCCACGCGAACCCTCCTTGACGTTTTTATGTTTCCTCACGCTTCGTTGTAATTACAACATACATGCGCTCACTACAACAATATCCTCCTTCTCAAGAGGAGCAAATGAGCCCTTGCCCCTATAACTGAAGAGGAGATACCCATGACCACACCTGTAAGCGAGCCTCTCGCTCAACTCGACACGTCCATGTTCTGCTTCCAGTGCGAGCAGACCGCCGGATGCGCCTCCTGCACGAAGGCTGCCGGCACCTGCGGCAAAGACGCCGCAACCGCAACGGAACAGGACGCCCTCACGGGTGCGCTCGTAGGCCTTGCGCGCGCCGCCGAGGGCCGTCAGACGACCCGCGCCATCGACGAGCTTCTGCTCGAGGGGCTGTTCACCTGCGTGACCAACGTCGATTTCGACCCGGAAGCCGTCTCCGAGATGACCGCGCGCGTGCACGAGGCCGCTGCCCAGCTCGCCGGCGGAGAAGCGCCGCGCGACTACAACCTCGCCGCGCTCTGGACCGAAGCCGACGAGGACGTCCGCTCCGTCAAATCGCTCATCCTCTTCGGGGTGCGCGGCATGGCCGCCTACGCGCACCACGCGATGGTGCTCGGACGCACCGACGCGACCCTCGCCGCCGACTTCTACCGCTTCCTGCGCGCCCTCGGAACGGACGCCGGCGTAGCCGAGCTCCTGCCGATCGCGCTCGAGGTCGGCCAAGCGAACTTCACCTGCATGCAGCTGCTCGACTCCGCCAACACCGAGTCGTTCGGCTCGCCCGTCCCCACCGAGGTGCCGCTTTCGATCGAGCCGGGTCCGTTCATCGTGATCTCCGGCCACGACCTGCGCGATCTCGACCAGCTCCTCGAGCAGACCGACGGCCGCGGCGTGAACGTCTACACGCACGGCGAGATGCTCCCCGCCCATGCCTACCCGAAGCTGAAGGCCCATCCCCAGCTCAAGGGCAACTTCGGCACGGCGTGGCAGAACCAGCGCACGGAGCTCAGCGACCTGCCGGCGCCCGTCCTGTTCACCACCAACTGCCTGATGAAGCCGCGCGCGAACTACGCCGACCGCGTCTTCACCACCGGCGTGGTGCGCTTCCCCGGCCTGCCCCACATCGAGGAGGACGCCGAGGGCCGCAAGGACTTCAGCCGCGTGATCGATCAAGCGATTGAGCTGGGAGGATACCCCGAGCGCAAGGAACTCACCGGCATCAACGGCGGCTCGAGCGTCACCACCGGCTTCGGACACGACGCGGTGCTCGGCGTCGCCGACCAGGTGATCGAGGCAGTGAAGAGCGGCGCGGTGAAGCACATCTTCCTGATCGGCGGCTGCGATGGCGCGCGCACGGGCCGCAACTACTACACCGAGTTCGCCCAGATGGCGCCGAAGGATTCGCTGATCCTGACGCTCGCATGCGGCAAGTTCCGCTTCAACGACCTTGACCTGGGCACGATCGGCGGCCTGCCGCGCCTGCTCGACATGGGGCAATGCAACGACGCCTACAGCGCGCTCGTCGTGGCGACGGCGCTCGCCCAGGCGTTCGACTGCGGCGTGAACGACCTGCCGCTCACGCTCGTGCTGTCGTGGTATGAGCAGAAGGCGGTCGCGATCCTGCTCACGCTGCTCAACCTCGGGATCAAGGGCATCTATCTGGGCCCGACGCTGCCCGCCTTCGTGTCGCCCGGCGTGCTCACCACGCTGGTGGAAGCCTACGACATCCATCCCACCACGAACGTCGACGACGATCTGGCTGCGATCCTCAAGACTGGCCACCATTCTCAAGTAGCCTAACCGCCGCTCTTTAGCAAGAGTTCCGCCAAGGGGGCCGGCCTTCAAAAGCCGGCCCCCTGCGGTAAGGCTCACATGCCGAGCCAGTATTGGATCTTCGGGATCCACCCCATCACGAAGATGACGACGATCAGCACCGGAACGCCATAGCGCGTCCAGCCGTACAGCAGCTTCGGGTACTTCATGCCGACGCCGGCGTCGGCCTCGGCCAGAAAGCCCTCCCAGCCCCAGCCGGCCTTGCGCGTGCAGAACAGCGCGAACACCAGGCCACCGAGCACCAGGAAGTTGTTGGACACGAGGAAGTCCTCGATCGACTGGATGTCGCCGATGCCGGGGATCTGCACGCCCGACCATACCGAAAAGCCCAGCACGCACGGCATCGACAGCACCGCGAGCAGGGGCCCGTTGATCGCGATGGCGCGACCGCGCGTGATGTTCCACTGGTCCATCGAGAAACGCAGGATGTTCTCGAACACGGCGATGACCGTCGACAGGGCGGCAAACGCCAGGCACAGGAAGAACAGCGTTCCCCAGATCTGGCCGAACGGCATCTGCTCGAACACGGTCGGCAACGTCAGGAACACCAGGTTAGGGCCGGAATCAGGGGCGACGCCGTAGGCGAAGCACGCCGGGAAGATGATCAGGCCCGCCATGATCGCGACGAGCGTGTCGAGGCCGGCGATCTGCACCGCCTCACCCATCAGCGAGTTGTCGCGCCCGATGTAGCTGCCGAAGATCGACATCGAGCCCACGCCGATCGACAGCATGAAGAACGCCTGGCTCATGGCGGCGTACACGATCTCGCCGAAGCTCGCGTTGGCGTTGTTGAACAGCTTGTCGAAGTCGGGCATGAGGTAGAACTCGAGGCCGGCCTGGCCGCCTTCCATCAAGCACGAATGCACGCACAAGATCGCCATCAGCACGAACAGCGCCGCCATCATGTACTTCGTGATGCGCTCGACGCCTTTCTGCACGCCGAGGGCGCAGATCGCGAAGCCCACGACGGTCACCAGCAGCATCCATCCCGCCATCTCGACGGGATCGGCGATCATGGACGAGAACACGCCGGGGATGTCGACGTCGCCGGAAAAGGTGCCGGCGCCCATCTTGAACAGGTAGGCGACCATCCAGCCGCAGACCGTGGTGTAGAACATCATGAGGAGATAGTTGCCCGCCAGCGTGAACCACTTGAAGTGGTGCCACTTCGAGCCGCGCGGCTCGAGCGCGTTGAAGCTGCGCGCCGTGGAGCGGTGACTGGCGCGGCCGACGGAGAATTCCATGACGAGCACCGGCAGGCCGAGGATGGCCAAAAACAAGATGATGAGCAGCACAAACGCCGCGCCGCCGTACTCGCCGGTGATGTAGGGGAAGCGCCAGATGTTGCCCAGGCCGATGGCGCAGCCGGCGCTGATGAGCAGAAAGCCCAGACGGCTCGAAAAGCCCTCGCGCTCGGTTTCGGCACGTTGTTGTTCGTTGGCCACAAAGGCCTCCTTATAGATGCGTAGGTTGATGACGGCGCGCACAGCTGGCAAAAGCTTCGCCGTGCGCACGACAACCCCTGCAGTATACAAGGTTGCAGCACCGAGCGCGCAGGTTATTCGGGTAGCTGGCCGGGGCGGGTCATATGCGGAGCGGCAACGGGGACGGCGGCGCGCGGAAAGCGGCACACGCCAAGCACGCGAACGAAACGGGCAGCGCGCTCTTGCCGCGCGCGAAACGGCATCGAGAGCACCACGTGCCGGCCCCACAGCAGCGCTTCGCTCACCGGAGCTCGCACCTCAACCCACGGTTGATGGTCACGGCGCCCCACGTGCGTTATAAAAAAGTATCTTGTGCCTTTTACCCAAGGAGTCCCCATGGCCGAAGCATCGACCCTCACCCAGCCCACCTCGGATGCACCCGCCGAGAAGCCGAAGCGCCATCGCCTTCGCACGGCGCTCCTCGTGATCGTGGCCCTCGTGCTCGCCATCGGCATCATCGGCACGGTAGCGAACCACTTCGGCACCGACTACAACAGCCTCTCCGAAGCCGATCAGGAAACGCTTGGCCAGTACGACGCCTTCCTCGCGCAGACGAAGGACGCGCCGGTGTGGAAGGGCTACCAGCTCAACGACCATCCGGTCATGTCGCTCGAGGGCAGGACGGGATCCGCCTATCTCATCAACCCCTCAACCGAGCCCGGCCCGATCTTCGCCACGCGCATCGACATGCCGAGCGCTTCGGGCATGACGGTCTACCGCCTCGCGGTGACGTCGCCCGACACGCTCCTCATCCGCTTCAGCCCGATCGCCGGCTCCTTCCCCAACGAATTGAACCCGATCCCCACCATCGAGGGCAGCCAGGTGTTCTGGGAGCGCTATTCCAACGACCAGGCGGCCTCCGACCTCACCCAAACGTTCTTGTCCACCGTCACCCACGAGGCCTTCCACAAGCTTGAGCAGGAGAACTGGGCATGGGACGGCAACATCGACAATTCGGGCCGCTTCTCCACTGAGGAGGTGGACGATGAGCAGCTCACCCTTCTCGACCAGGCCTACGGCTCGCTCGCGAAGGCGCAAGAACAGCTCGAGCTCGACACGCCCGACCCCGCAATCGTCAAGCAGGGCGTGATCGGCTACCTCGACACGATCGACCAGCTCAAGTCGCTCAACCCCGACTTCTATGAGGGGTACACCTCGGCTGAAACGTTCGAAGGCACCGCGCAGTACGTGCGCGACAAAGCAAACCAGGCCGCCGGCATCGATCTTCCGGCCATGTACTCCCCCAACCGTGGCAAAAGCGTTCCGTTCTCCGAGGTCGTTTCCCTCATCAGGAACGGCGACATCGACGTGAGCCTGATCCCGTCCTACGTCATCTACGAGTCCGGGGTGGTGCTCTGCGAATCCATGGACCTGGTCGGCTACGACTATCAGGACGCGCTCAACAACGCCACGCCCGGCAACGCCAGGACACTCGAGCAGCTCGCGCGCGAAGCGATGCAGCAGTCCTAGAGGGGTGAAGATCGCCCGTCTCTCGAGCAGCTCGCGCGCGAAGCGATGCAGCAGTAACGCTAGCGCGCAGCAGGCGTCCTTCCGCAGACCTGGGTGAAGTGCTCTATCAAGTAATCGCGCAAAAGCAGCGCGGCGCCGGCAGGCAAGGACCCCTCGCGCCACTTCAGGTAGAGGTGGCGCTTGCGGTGCACGTCTGAGAGCGGCACGCCGACGACGTCAGGCTCGGCAGACGACGACCAGGTGATCGAGGGCACGAGCGCATAGCCAAAGCCAAGCGCCACCGAGCGCATGACCTGGATGTACGACTGATCTTCAAGCACGATATGGGGCTCGGCGCCGATCTCGATGAACATGCTCTCGCACAGATCGCGATAGCTGCACGGCATCGGGAAGATGAAGTCGCGGTCGGCGACGTCCGCCAGCGCGACTGCGGGCAGTGCCGCCAACTCGGACGAGGCGGGGACGCCGAGCACCACGTCCTCTTCCCCGAGCATGAGGTAGTTGGGCTCGTCGTGGATGATCGGGGAAGCGAAAAACGTCAGGTCAGGCACCTCGTTCATCAGCGAGCTCGCCGGCGCGACGCCCACGCGCAGCCGCACCTCGGGGTGCGCGCGCTTGAATCCGAAGAGCACCCGCTCGTCATCGCCGAGCGGCACCGGCGCATAGAGGTTAACCGTCTGCTCGCGGTCGCGCACGAACGCCTCGACGTCGCGTTTGATCGCCGCCGTCGCATCGAGCGCAGCGCCCACGCGCCGCAGTGCGATCCTGCCCGTTTCGTTGAGCACGATGTTGCGGCCGACGCGGTCGAACAGCGGCGCGCCCAGCTCCTCTTCGACCGCCTTGATGCAGCGCGACAGCGACGGCTGCGACACGTGCAGCTTCTTGGCTGCGGCCTGCAAGCTCTCGGAAGCCACGATCTCCTGCAGATACTCCAGCTGATACAGCTCCATGGCAGACCCCTCAATCTGACAGTGCGCCGCGTGGCAGCACGCATCTCTCGCGAAGGCGTGCCGCACCGGCGCTGAAATTTCCCTCCCACCCTACCCGATCGCGAGCCCGCGCGGCCTGGCGTCAACCGAAAAAGCGGGGCTCGTCGGCCGCGGGGAGCGGGATGTGGGACAAGCAATGCCGTAAGCGGTGGCGGGGGCGGGAAGCGCCACGCGCGCTCGTTGGCACGCAAGGATTAAGTCAGCGGAAGCGAAAACGGGGCGCCACCCTACAGGCAGCGCCCCGTCTCACACGCAAGCTCAAGCTCCGAGAGGATCCGTCGAATCCCCGGATCACCCAATTTTAGGCAACCTCGTCGCGCGGGATCTTCTTGCCCAGCTTGATAGCAGCGTAGGCCATGATGGCGAACACCACGATCATGCAGACGGCCAGCGCGAACGCAGCCTCATAGCCGCCGAAGGTCTCGGCGATCAGCGGCCACATGAAGCCGCCTGGCAGAGCGAAGATGCTCGTGACGGCAACGGAACGACCGTAAATGACCGAGAAGTTCTTGCCGGTGCCGAAGACCGCGCCGCCCAGGATCGGCATGATGACCGACGTGGACGCGTAGAAGAAGCCGAAGATGAAGCCGCCCATCGGCATGATGAACGACGTGGGGCCGAACCAGATGCACAGGATGCCCACGGCGCCCAAGCCGCACGCGATCATGATCGTCTTGACGGGGTCGAAGTCGGACCCGGCGCCCACGACGAACTTGCACACGGCCTGACCAGCGGAAACGATCGTGGCAAGCGTCGCGCCGGTGATGATGACCGCCACGCCGGCCGCCTGCAGCTCGTTGACGTAGGTGGGATAGAACCGGGCCAGCAGCACGGTCATGTTGGCAAAGCCGCCGCAGAGGGCGACGAGCCAAAACGCAGGGCTGCGGAAGGCGGCCTTGACGTTGACCGTCCAGTCCTTCTTGGCCACAGCCTCGCTCGCGCCCGCCTTGGCGGACTT
The DNA here is from genome assembly GCA_963601095.1 of Oscillibacter sp. MSJ-31. GTDB lineage: Bacteria > Actinomycetota > Coriobacteriia > Coriobacteriales > Eggerthellaceae > Anaerotardibacter. Next base: position 26,374 of record CAVCDZ010000065.1, read on the forward strand.
GGGCGAAACGTAGGGCAGCATGCCGCGATCCTCAGGCCGATTGCGGATGGCGAAGATCGTGAACGGCAGGCAGGCGATCAGAATGATGACCGCGTACACCAGAAACGCGGTGCGGTAGCCGGAAGCCTCCATGATGGCGTTGCCCACCTGGATGAACACGACGCCGCCGATGCCGGTGAAGGCGGCGACGAAGCCGATGATGGCGCCCGCGCGATCCTTGAACCAGCGGTTGATTAGCGTCGGAGCCACGATTGAAAGATAGGTCACGGCAACAGGGACCAGAAGCGCGCTGACGATGAACACCTGCACGAACGTCTGGACCACCGACAGCAGGGCGAAGCATCCTGCCGCCCACAGCGTCATGGCCGAAGCGATGATGCGTACGTCGACGCTCACCATAATCTTGCCCAGGATAGGCGCCCAGATGGCCAGGATGAGACCGCCAACGGTCAAATACAGCGTCAGCGTCGAGGTCGGGACGCCGTAATCCTCGACCATAGCCGGATAGAAGATGCCCATGCAGCTTGCCTGCATGGCAGCGGGCACGAACGCGAATATCACGCACGTGATGACGATGGGCAGGTACGAAACGAAGCCCTTCTCTTGCAATGTCCTTTCAGACATGACTCCTCCTTTGCAACTCCGAGCGCCGGCGACCCTCTGCCTGCGCTCGATCGATCGACCATCGGTGCGGTCCGCGGTTCCACGCCTGCGGTCGATCCCCTCTGGACTCATTATCGAAAGCCGTAATGATTGCGTCCAATCAAGGTTATGGAATGAATCGTTGCGTTTTACGTATCATTTGCCTTCAGAGGCTCTATTGGACGGTCGACTGACGCGCCCATAAGCTCAAGGAGCACGAACTATGAGGAGGGAATCATGGCACTGCTCGAAGCAACCACCGCCTACGGCGCCGTCGCGGGTCAACCGACGGGATATCAGGCAAGCACGATCTTCAAGGGAATCCCCTACGCAAAACCGCCCGTCGGCGATCGGCGTTGGCGCGCCCCGGAGCCGCCCGAGCCCTGGGAGGGGGTGCGCGAATGCTACGCCTACAGCCCGATCCCGATGCAAAAGCGTCCCGACGAAGGCACGTTCTACCGCCGCGAGTTCTACCCCATCCCCTGGCCGATGAGCGAGGATTGCCTGTACGCCAACGTCGTCACCCCGGCCGAGTCGCCCGACGAGCGCCTTCCGGTCGCGCTGTGGATCTACGGCGGCGCCTTCGTGCAGGGATACGCCCAAAAGCTCGAGACCGACGGCGAGGCCTTCGCCCAGCGCGGCGTGATCTACGTGTCGTTCAACTACCGCGTGGGTCCCTTCGGTTTCTTGTCGGCGCCTGAGACGAGCGACGACGCGGTCGGCATCACGCCCAACTGCGGCCTGCTCGACCAGATCGCGGCGCTCGACTGGGTGCGCGAGAACATCGCGGCTTTCGGCGGCGATCCCGACCGCATCACCATCATGGGGCAGTCGGCAGGCGCGATGAGCGTCTACGACCTTCTGTGCTCGCCCCTGACCAAGGGCAAGATCGCCGGCGCCGTCATGGAAAGCGGCGGCGGTCCGATGCCGCACATGAACGTCGACGAGACCAGCCGCGTGCGCACCGCGAGCTTCCTCGACGCCTGCGGCGGCCTTGAGGCGGCACGCGCGCTGCCGGCTGAAGACCTTTTCGCGAAGTGGCTCGACCACTTAGCCGCCAACCCGCCCGCCGGCACCGCGCTCAGTCCCGTGACCGGAGACGACGTGCTGCCGTGCACGATCGAGAACGCGTTTCGCGCCGGCGCCTTCGCCGACGTGCCCTGCATCATCGGCACCGTGGCCGACGAGGACAAGTCCAACGGCACGCCCGCGAACATGCTGCGCGACGGCTTCTACAGCGGCACGCTTGCCTTCTGCGAGAAGCAAGCCGAAGAGGGCCGCATCCCGGCGTTCATGTACCACATCACCAACTGCCCGCCCGGCGACGAGGAATTCGGCGCCTTCCACTCCAGCGAGCACATGTACATCTTCCAAACGTTTTTGCGCTCGTGGCGTCCCTACACCGGCGCCGACTTCGACCTGTCGCGCGCGATGTGCACCTACTGGACGAACTTCGTGAAAACCGGCGATCCCAACGGCGACGACCTGCCCACATGGCGTGCCTACGGGACCGAGCGCGCCGAGTGCATGCGCTTCGATCGCACGCAGCCCTGCGAGATGATCGAGCCGCCCGCCTTCGACGGAGCGGCCCACGCGCTGGCAGAGGACGTGCTCGGGCGCACGTTTGGGCGCTAGCGCGCCGTCATGATGAGCATCTGAAGACGGTTCTCCACATTGGCGAAGCTGGTGTCGGGATCCAGGTCGAGCGGCAGGATCTGGATCCCGGGATGCTCCTCCTTGAGGCGGCGCATCACGCCGCGCCCGCAGACGTGATTCGGCAGGCAGCCAAACGGCTGCAGGATGATGAACGAGCGCACGCCCTCGTCGGCGAAATGCGCGATCTCTCCCGCCATCAGCCATCCCTCGCCGCATGACAGCGTCTTGGGCATGATATGGGACACGCCCTCGTACAGCTCTTCGGGGCTCGGCGCCGAGACGAACGCCGGGCACTTCCGCGCGATGCCCTCGAGCTGGTGCTGCGCCGCGTCGAAGAGGGCCGTGGTCAGGTACGAGTCGGGCGGGATATGGGCTTTGAAGTCCTTGATCTCGCTTTTCGCCGCCAGGAAATCCTTGCGCAGCTGATCGGTGACGCGCGGGAACACCGGCTCCATCCCGTGGCGCTCGAGGTACTCCTCGATCGCGAAGTTCGATCCCTCGTGGTAGGTGACCAGAAGCTCGCCGGTGACGAACACGCGCGGGCGCGGCTGGGAGCGGTCGTAGCGGATCGCACTGAACTCGTCGATGGCCTGCCGGTACGCGCCGATCGCAGAGCGCAGGGAGCCTTTGCCCGCCTGCGCAATCGACGCCACCGCGCGATCGAAGGTGCCCTGCACCTCGCCGGGCACGAGCTCGTAAGGCGCCATCGTGCGCCTCAGCTCGGTGAGGATGTCAAGCATCATGAACAGCCACACCGCCTCGATCACCGTCTTGGCGGTGAACAGCCCCACGCCCGGGTGCATGCCCTTCGCGTCGCCCATGTCGGTCGTGATCACCGGCACCCGGTCGAAGCCCGCCTCGTCGAGTGCCTTGCGCAGCAGCGCCGCGTAGTGGGACATGCGGCAATCGCACTGGAACTTCACCATGCCCACCGCCACGGCGTCCTGATCGTAGTCGCCGCGCATCAGCTCACCGATCAGCTCGCCGATCACCATCTGGCACGGAAAGCAGATGTCGTTGTGGGAATAGCGCTTGCCGAGGGCGACCTCCTCCACGCCGCCGACCGGCACGGTCTTCGTGGTGAAGCCGCGCCGTGCCAGTACCGCGTCGAGCAGGATCGAAACGTTTTTCGAGATGTTCGGGATGATGAGCGTGCGACGCGTCAGGTCCTCGGGCGTGAACTTCACTGGATAGGGGTCGGGGATCTCGGGCAGCGAGGCAGCGCAGGCCGTGCAGGCGGCGTCGCCGCAGGTGGCGCAGGCAGCGCAGGGCGAGCCCGCGCAAGCGGTGCTGGTCGTGGGTGATGCCGGGCCGCGCGATGCCTCGGTCGGGCGCGAGACATCGTCACAGGCAGCCGGCACTTCCGACAACCCGCGCGACGCCGCAGCCGCGCGTGCAGCCTCCCGGCGCAGGCGCACCGTGGAGATGAAGCTCTTGATGCGGATGCCGAGCGAGCCGGCCGCCTGGCTCTCGTCCATCTTCAACACGAGCGGCGTCTTGTCGCTCGTCTCGTGCATGAGGCGCGCGATCTCGTCGGACAGCACCGCGTCGTGCCCGCATCCGAAGCTCACCACCTGCACGTACTCGAGCTCCGGCGCCACGGCGGCAAGGTAGGCACCCGCAAGCATGCGCGTGTGGAAGTCGTTCGTGATCTCGATGCGCGCGTGCACCAGGTCGACCTCGTCAAGACCGGCCAAGGAGTCGATGGTCAGCACGGGAACGCCTTCCTTGGCGAACGCCTCCGACACGCGATGAGACACGAACGGGTCGGTCTGGTAGGGACGCCCGGCCAGCACCACCGCGAACCCACCGGCCGCACGCACCTGAGCGCGCACGCGTTCGGCCGCGCACACTAGCTGGCCTTTGAACGAGCGATACGCCTCGTCGGCGAGGGCGAAGGCGTGCTTCGCCTGCGCGCTGCTCGCCCCCAGCTCGCGCTGCGCATAGGCGACAACCTGCCGGGTGCGATCGCGCTCCGAAAACCAATGGAACACCGGCGCGTCGAAATGCACGCCCGCAGCCTCCGGGTCCTGCGTGTTGCGCACGACCGTGGATACCCCATCAGGATGGCGCAGGTGTACGGGCTTTTCTGGTCGACGCCCTCGGGCGGCAGGTGCATCATGTGTGGGAAGAACACGCGATCGACGCCGCGGCGCGCAAGGTCGAGCACGTGTCCGTGCGCCAGCTTGGCGGGCAGGCACACGGTATCGGACGCGACGTAGCGCAGCCCCGACTCGAACAGCTCCTGATCGCTGGGGCGGGAGTAGACCACCTCGTAGCCGAGCTCGGTGAAAAACGCCTGCCAAAACGGCGCACTCTCCCAGAACTCCAGCACGCGCGGAATGCCCACGACGCCCGCAGATTGCCGATCGCCATCGTGTCTGGCCTGCGAAAACGCCAGGTGCTCGCGCAGGTGCATGAGGTCGGCAGGGCGCGAAAAGCTGCGCGATGCGCGCGCGGGCGCCTCTCGCTCGGCGTCGGACGCGACAAGATCACATGCTGCCTGCTCTCCCCGCTCGCAGCGATTCCCCGTCACGAACCGCGCCCCGGTCGAGAAGGCGACCACCTCAAGACGGCAGTTGTTCTGGCACAGCCCGCATACCACGCCGGGATAGCGCACGCAGGAAAGCTGTGCGGCGGCATCGAGCCCGATGAACGACGACGCAGTCGCGCGCCCCTCTGCCCGGGCGCGCTGTGCCAGAAGCGCCGCACCCCAGGCGCCCATCTCACCGGGATGGGGCGCGAGCACGACGTCGCGCCCCAAGTATTCCTCAAGCGCCCGCAACACCGCGGCGTTTTTGAACGTGCCGCCCTGCACCATCACGCACGGCCCCAGACGCTCGGGGTTTTCCACGCGAATGACCTTGGTAAACACATTCAACACGATGCTGCGACACAGGCCCGCCAAAATGTCGGCCGACCCTTTGCCGGCGCGCTGCTCGGTGATGATGCTGCTGTTCATGAACACCGTACAGCGGCTCCCCAGGCGCGCCGGGTTGACCGACGAGAACGCCTCGCGCGCGATGTCCTCGACCGCAACGCCCAAAGATGCCGCAAACGTCTGGAGAAACGACCCGCAGCCGCTCGAGCAGGCTTCGTTGAGGAGGATGTCGCTCACCATGCCATCGCACACCCAGATGCCCTTCATGTCCTGGCCGCCGATGTCCAGGATGAAGCTCACCTCGGGGTTGCAGGCGAGCGCGGCCTGGGCGTGGGCGACCGTCTCGACCTCGTGGCAGTCAGCGCCGAGGGCCGATGCCATCAAAAGCTCGCCGTAGCCGGTGGTGCCCAAGCCGCAAACCACCGGCTCGATACCGCGGCGGCGACAGCGCTCGCGCAGCTCGCCCAAGCCCCGTGAGACCGTGCGCAGGGCATCGCCGCCGTTCGGGGCGTAAAACGAGTCGATGAGCGCGCCGTCTGCTCCCATCATGACGACCTTCGAGGTGGTGCTGCCCGAATCGACGCCCACGTAAACGTCGGTCGGGACCGGGACGGCGGGGTGCGCGTCGTCGGCCGCGCCCGGCGCACTGCTGTCGTCGTTCGCCGTCCCGCGCGCCGCGCCGCCGTCGCCCTCCCCCAACGCGCCTGCCGCAGGCGGCTCGGCTGCAGGGCGTACACCGCCCGCCGCGCCCGCTTCCGCGCGCGGCTCGGCCGGATCCGTCAGATGGTGCCGCGCGAAAAACGCCCGGCGCTGCGCGGCGCTCTCGAATAGCGGTCGCTCCTTGGAGCCGTCGCTCGCAACGTCGCGCCGATCCCGCAGCCGCGCGCGGCATTCCGCAAACGTGAGCAGCCCCTCTTGCGGATGACGTTTGGCAAGCGAGGCGGCAGCGAGCGCCGCGCCGCAGGCGACGATGGTCTCGGGATGCGCGGGCACCACCGCCTGGTCATCGTCTAGGCCCAACCGCTCAAGGAACACCCGGCGCAGGGTGGCGTTGTAGGTGAGCGGGCCGCCTTCGAACAGGAGGGGCGCCGAGAGCTCGAGGCCCTGGGACAGCCCGCCGATGGTCTGCTTCGCCACTGCATGGAGCACCGACAGCGCAAGGTCGGCGCGCGTGGCGCCGGCCGCCAAAAGCGTTTGGATGTCGGTCTTGGCAAACACGCCGCAGCGTCCCGACACGTTGAGCACGCGCTGCCCGCGCGCCGCAAGCGCGTCGAGCTCCTCGACCTCGACCCCGAGCAGAGCCGACACCTCGTCGATGAACGATCCCGTACCGCCGGCGCACGACCCGTTCATGCGCATATCGTCGACCTCGGTCTCCCCTGTGGCGGGGTCGACCGAGAAGAACAGGAGCTTGGCATCCTGTCCGCCCAGCTCAACGGCTGTGCGAACCTCCGGGTACCACGCGCACACGACCGCCGCGTTCGCCACGACCTCCTGCACGTAGGAGACCTCGGCCGCGCGCGCCATCGGGGCGGCGCCCGAGCCGCACATCCCGATCCTGACCGGCACGTCCCCGAACCGCTCGATCGCTTCGGCGAGCAGCGCGTCGACCGCGCCCTCCAAATCCGCATGGTGGCGGCGATAGCGCTGATAGCGCACCGCGCCGGTCGCGTCGAGCACCGCGAGCTTGACCGTCGTCGAGCCCACGTCGATGCCGGCGAGCAGCGCAGCACCCTCCTGCCTCACATCCACGACGCGCGCCGCCCTCCTCGCCCGTACCCTGCTGCGGCCGACGCGCCCCTCGGATCGCCCGCGGCGGCAGCTTCGCAGGCGACGAGCGCCGTGGCGGGAACGCGCCACGCAGGTTCGGCTTCAAGTGCAAGCGGGGTACGCTCAACGACGCCTGTGCTCGACGTGCCCTCAGGCAGCTCGGCCGAGCAGGATGCGGGGCCGTCCCCGCACACTTTCTCCTCGATCGAGCTGACGCCCGCCGCCCACGCCTGCGTGCGCTCGGCGCGCCTGCCGATCTCGCGCTGGGCCACCTGATGCGCCGCCTCAGCGCAGGTCGCCCTCCAGTAGGCGCGTTCGTTCAAGCCGGCGATGTGCGCCGGCGAAAAGGCGTAGTCGAGCGGACGATGGTACGCGCGCTCGTACGCCTCGACCTTGCGCTCGTAATCGAGGCGAGCCAGCTCGATGCTGTTTTGGCGGATCGACTTGGCAGGATCGGGATAGATCGGCTCCAAGACGTGCATGACGTAGATCACGTCCTGGAAGAGCGCCCCTTCGGGGCTCAAGCGATCTTGCGCCTCGATGAAGCAGGGCACGACGGGTACCCCGCACGTCGCCGCCACGAGAGAGGCGCCGCGCTTCGTCGGGCGCGGCAGACGGTAGTTGAACCACATTTCCTGCTCAGGATAGATGAGCACGCACTCCCCCGCATCGGTAAGCTCTTTCACGCGCGGCAGGAACGTGCGCTTGAAGTAATCGGGCGACGTGCCCAGCGGCACGGTGTCGGCATGGCGCATCAGATAGCCGATCACCCCGCTCATCCCCAAGTTGTCCACGTTCGTCACGATGGACAGATGTTTCTTGCCCATGGCTTGAGCGACAAGGCGTGCACACGCGTTTTCGGTCGGGGAAAAGTGGTTGCTCGTGATGATGGCGCCGCCGCGTATCCCCGCAACGTGCTCGATCCCCTCGACCGCGATCGAGTGGGAGGCCACGCGCGTCGCGGTGTTCACCGCCAGGCGCGCGATGCGCCGATTGGCCCGATATCCCCAGGTGGAACGCTTCTTCTCATGGGAACTCAGCAGCTCTTCGCGCTGCGGGAGACCCAAGGGCTCTTCGCCCACCTCAACGCGCGCATCGAACCGGCCCTCCGCCACGGCGCGGCGGATCTCCTCGACCACCTGCAAGCGAGCTTGCCCGCTCTGAAGGTCGCGCATCTTGCTCATAGCCGCACTTCCCTTCCCGAGTCGTAGAGCTTCTTGAAGGTGTACTCGTCGTTGATGATCCGCAAGCTGCGCTCAGCGAGCAGCTCCATGCAGCGGGCGTCGGAGGCGCGCTGGGCATCCGAGTAGCGAGCCTTCGCGTCGACGATGTCCCACTCATAGGCCGAGCCTTCCGCGTACTGCCAGAAGTAGCCCTCGTAGGGGATGCCGTCGTAGAGCCACGGCTTGGAGAACAGGTTGTAATGGATGATCTTCGGGTGCGAGAGTTCGGGCGTGCCGACGACCGGCATCGCGTCCCAGCACACGTCCAGGTAGGTGATGCGGTCGCGGCACATCCCGTTTATATAGTCCTGATCAGGGGCGATACAATCGATGTGGTAGGTGTTGAGCAGAGTCAGGAAGCGGCTGGCAAAACGCTCCTGCCTCAAAGCGGCCAGATCCATAAGAAGAACCCCAGAGTTTATGTAATGCTGGCCCTCCCCAACACCTACCGCATCGCGTGTATACGCCATGAGCGCGTCGAGGCCGAGGATCGACGTGTCCTCCACGCACCCGAACAGGTTGCTCCCCAGCGGCACGTCGAACAACTCCGCGACGTCGCCCGGCACCACGATGTCGCTGTCCAGGTAGATGGCTTTGTCGTACTGCGGGAACATGTCGGCGATGAACAGGCGATAGAAGATCGTGAGCGTGAAGTAATCGCACCGCAGGCGATTGGACATGCGGTCGGTCAGGTCGACGAAGCTCTCCTTCATACGCACGAACTCGATCACGAAGCCGTCGGTCGCCAGCGCCGAGAGCCGCGCGACGTGAAGATCGCTCAACGACTGATGCAGCACGATCGCGCGGTAGCGCCGATCCGACGACGCGTTGGCGACGACCGAGCGCAGGGCCACGCCCAGGTAGGGGGCGTACGCGTCATCGACCGCGAAGAACAGCGGCACTTCTTCGGTGGCCTGCGCAAACGGTTTTTGATTCATGGAAGGTCTCCTTCGTTTTTTTTGGGGGGGTGGGGCGGCGGTGCGCGGCGCTACGGGCAGCACACCTGCGGCTCGAGGCGCTTGAACCGCTCGAACAACTCGTCGTACTCATGCAGCCCCAGCTCGCCGTGCATCCGCTCGATGTCCCACGGCTTGACGTTCACCAGGCGAAACCACGGGAACACGCGAAACGAGGTCGTGAAGTGCTGCATGACGGTGTCGGGCCGCAGGATGCGCTGCTCGTTGTAGCGCCGCGGGAGCACCTTCTTCTTCGCGCGCTTGTTGAGCGCGGTCTGGTCGGGCATGAACATGCGCTGCGTCGCGCAGAGCGTGCGGCATTCTTCGAACAGGCCGCCGCGCCTGATCGAGCCCATGTCCATGACGAGCACACCGGAGTTGAGGTAGCTGCGACGCACGCCCTCGCGCTTGAACACCCAGCTGCCGTAGTAGTCGAGCACGCCCGCTATCTCGGCATCCCCCAACTCCGTCTCCCACAGGCCGCGCACGTCGCCGCGGCACAAAACGTCGTTGTCGAGGTACAGCACTCGATCGGGGATGGCCGGCACCAGATCGGCATAGAGCCGCAGCATGCAGCCAGGCGTGAAGCGCGTGTCGAGGTTGGCCAGCGGCGGCGCGGCCGCAAACAGGTTGGTGGCATCGATCAGGTGCACGGTGTTCGCCGAGTTTCCCTTCGCCAACTGCTCCTCCAAGCCGCGCGCGAAGAAGGGGGCGAGAGGCCGAAGCGCCGGTGCGCCGTCGCTGCCGGGCCAACCGAACGTCAGGAGATAGATGTCGAGCGGCTCGTCGACATGATCTGCGAGGGAAAGCGCCGACATGAGCACTCCGCGTTGGATTCTGGCGTCTCCGCAGTACAGGATGTTCATCGTCGGCCTTCCCCTCCGTCTCCTTCTGCGAACAGATTACCTTGCACACTGTCGGGTTTAAAGCTACAATCCGTATAAGGTGTATGGTTTATTAAAACAACCTGTATGGTATTGTGAAGTGACGACAAAAAAGAGGTTCACATAGCACGACCTGGGAAAAACAGCCCGATTCCCCCCTCACGTCAGCGCATGATCGAGGCGCTCTGGATGCTGCTGGAACACAACCGGCTCAACGAGATAAGCGTGTCCATGCTCGTGGCCGAGGCGGGGTGCAGCCGCAGCACGTTCTACGACAACTTCACGTCGCTCGAGGATCTCTGCCGCGCTGCCGTCAAGGAGGAGATCACGTCCCAAAACCTCTTCGCCACGCTGATGAGCCACATGCTGGTGCAGGGGTCGGAGGAGAGCTCGACCCCCTTCGAGCAGGGGCGATTCTTCTACCGCATGGGGTTGCTGAACAAGCGCGGCGGAGGCGATCTAGCAAACGAGGCCATTATCGGCTCCATCATGGAGGTGTGGCAGGTGGTGCTCTGCCCTACCGGCGGCACCATCAAACCCGACGCAGAGGCGATCATCCAGTACGCCGTCCGCGGGCGTTTGGCCCTGCTGATCTGGCAGGCCGATGAGCATCCGGAGAGCTATCTCATGGGCGAGACGTTCGGGATTGGCTTTCTCAAGGAGATGTCGCACTTCGCGTTCAAGCACATCTGCGCCAGTCAGGGCGTCGACGAGGCGGAGACGCTCGCGCGCATGGAGTCGGTCGTGGCGGCAGAGAGCCTGCACGTCAAGGAGGGGGCTCAGCGCGCGTCATGAAGCGCGCCTGCCGGGAATACCGCTTTCGCACGTTCGCCGACGACGTGGTGGTGAACTCCGGGCAGGAGCATCACATAACTGACGACTTCGTGTACCTGCACGAGAGCGGCGTGCGAAGCGGTGCGTCGAATGCGGCCGTGTCGGCGATACGGCCGCTGGCTTGGCTGGGATGCAGGCCGCTGCACCTTTCGTTTGTGGGACGCGAGCTGCTTGAAGGGTGCGTCGGCGGGTTCATGCTCTTCGCCAACCACACGCAACCGGTGGGAGATGCGCTCTGGCCGCTCGTGGCGGTGCGCAGGAAAAGGCCGTTTTACCTGGTAAGCGAGGCGAATCTGGGATTGCCGGTGCTCGGGGGCGCCCTGCCGTTTTTAGGGGCGATCCCGATCGGGCGCAGTGTTGCCAACGCCAAGGGAATGCGCGAGGCCGTGCTGCGCCGCCTCGAGGACGGTGATTGCGTGGTGGTGTACCCCGAGGCGCACGTGTGGCCGTACTACACCGACATCCGCCCGTTTCCCGACACGGCGTTTCGCTTCCCGATCGACGCAGGCGTGCCGGCGTTCTGCGCGACGGCGGTCTATCGCGCGCGCGAGGGACATGAGCGGCCCGCCATGACGATCTACCTCGACGGCCCCTTTCGCGCACCGGCCGCGATGCCCAAGCGCGCAGCGCGCACCTGGCTCCATGATGCGGTGTATGACCAGATGAAGCAGCGAGCGCGTCTGAGCGATTGCGCGTTCGTGCGCTATCGCCGCGTGGAATAGCCAGCGCACTGGCGCAGGCTGGCCGCCCCTACCGATCCTTCTCGATACGGGCGTAAAGCTCGTTGAAGCACTCGACCAGGTAATCGCGGAACAGCTCGGCGGCAGGCGGCAGCGGCACGTTCGCCGACCACTTCAGGTACAGGCTGCGCTCGCGCCGCACATCAGAAAACGGCACCTGGCGCAAAGCGGCGCGGTCCTCGTCGCTGAACCAGGTGATCGACGGCGCGATGGCCACGCCAAACCCCTTGGCGACGTACCGGTTCACCGACCAGCAATGCTGGTCCTCGATCGACATCCGAGGCTCAAACCCCGCCTCCATGAACATGGCGTCGATCACCACACGGATAGCGCAGGGCAGCACTGAGACGAACTGCTCGTCAGCCAAATCCGCCAAGCGAACCTCACGCAGCGACGCGAGCGGATGGTCGCGCGGCACCGACAGCACGAGCTCCTCGGTGCCGAGCTTGAGGTAATTGGGCTCGTTGTGCTCGGTGAACGAGGAGAGAAACGTGAGGTCGGGAATCTCACTGTCTAGATACGGCGTGGGATCGGCGCCGTAGCGCACCACGATCTCGGGATGCAGCGCACGAAACCCGCCAATGACCCGCAGGTCATCGCCGAACGGAACCGGTGCGCGTACGTTGAGCGTCTGCTTCTTTTCGCGCACGTAGCGATCGAGCGTGTGCCCCACCGAGTCAACCGAGTCGAGGGCGCGCACCACGGCACCCAGGAACACCTCGCCCTTGTCGTTCAAGACAATGCGACGTCCGACGCGATCGAACAGCTCAACGCCCATCTCCGTTTCAAGGTGCTTGATCGAGCGGCTGAGCGACGGCTGCGACACATGAAGCCGGCGCGACGCCTCGGTGATGTTTTGGCAGTCCGCCACTGCCTTGAAGTACCGGAGCTGATAGAGTTCCATCGCGACCCTCTCTAATACGTTGAACGCATTATTTCTTTTCAAATTATATAGTGGTGCTATAAATATGCCACCCATAAACTGAAGGCATCAGAACGAAGGAGGCCGTTTTATGACCGATCGACAAACGGGAATCCCCCACGACGTGCTCGACACGCTCGACGAAACCTATTTGCGCTGGACGCTGAAGGAGATCCCGTCCTCTCCGATGATGCCGCAAGAGATCCTCGACGCGATCCCCCGCAAGCACCTTGACCTGGCCTACGACACCACAAGCGAGCGCCAGAAGATCGACCTCTACCTGCCTCCCGAGGCGACGGGACCGTGCTCGGTACCGCTGGTGATCTTCATCCATGGAGGCGGGTTCATGGCAGGCGATCGCCGTGACATGCAGGTCGCGGTCTACTACGGCCTGCTGAACCACGGCTATGCGCTGGCGAGCATCGGATACCGCGTGTCGAGCGAGGCGCAATTCCCCGATCCGGTCAAAGACTGCAAAGCCGCCGTGCGCTACCTCAAGGCGCATGCCCCCGAGTACGGCATCGACCCGTCGCGTGTGGCGGTCGTGGGCAACTCGGCAGGCGCGTACATGGCGCTCATGCTGGCAACGTCGCCCCATATCACGTTTTTGGAGGACCGGTCGACGGGGAATACGGCCTTCGGCACCGAGGTGCGCTGTTGCATCGCCACTTACCCGCCCATCGACTTTTCGCTGATCGATGGACAAAAAGCTCAGGAGGGCGACGACTCCTGTCCGATGAGCAACCCAAAGATGCCCGAATGCCTGTTCATGGGCGCAGCGGTTGACTCGCTGCCGATCGATGATGTGAAAGCGGCAAGCCCGACGACCTACCTCACGCCGCAGGTCCCGCCGCTCATGGTGAAGGCGGGAAGCAAAGACGAACTTGTGCCGCATATGCAGTCAGTGGTGTTCGCCAACGCTGCCAAACGCATCGCCGGCAACGACCGCGTCGACTTCGAGATCGTGCCCGGTGCCGGCCATCATGACCCGGCGTTCAAACGCGCCGCCTTCCTCGATGAGGCGATCGCGTTTCTAGATGCGCATATGAAATAGCGCCTCGCACAGGAGCAGCGCGCGCCGTCCGGCAGTTTGCCAGACGGCGCACGCTGCGTTGGAGCGTCTCTCCCCACTGATTTTTCGAGTCGTGGTCAATTTACCCGAGTTCTGGGTGTCCCAGGGAGCAAAGAAGGGGCCGGAAGCATGCTTCGGCGATCTTTGCCAGCATAGTTATTGGACATTCCAAAACGGTCTGTTGCTTATCAGCGGCACAGGCGAGCGCACCAGGCCGCCTCAAGCCATCGGCTCTACCCAGAAGTCGGATAAATTGACCACGATCTCATTCAGGCGCAGCGCAATGACGACCCAAAGCGCGAAAAGGGCTCCTCAGAGCAATCCGAGGAGCCCTTTTCAACAGAATGGCCCGCCGCACACGCTGTGCGGCGGGGTCGGCGCGTTCGCGCCGACCCCGCCCTCTGCGCTAGTCCAGCTTCTGGGCGAGCAACTGGTTGATGACCTTCGGATTGCCCTGGCCCTTCATCTCTTTCATGCACTGACCGACGAAGAAGCCCAACAGGCCCTTCTTGCCACCCTGGTACTGCTCCACCTTATCGGGAAACGCCGCCAGCACGCCATCGACAACGGCCTCAATAGCGCCGGTGTCGGACACCTGCTTCATGCCGCGCTCTTCGACGATGGTCGACGGATCCTTGTCCTCGTCCAGCACCGCAGCAAACACCGTCTTTGCCTGCTTGGACGAGATCGCATCCTCAGCAAGCAGCCCCACCAGCTCAACCGCACGTTCGGGCGAAAGCGCCGTCTCGCCCATGTCGGACACGTTGTTCGCGTTGGCGTACGCCGCCACATCATTGATGATCAGGTTGGCGAGCGGCTTTGCCAGCTTTCCGGCATCTTTGCCCGCCGCCTCCATGCACGCCTCGAAGAAGTTCGACGTGCTGCGATGCTCGATCAGATGGCGCGCGTCGTATGCGGACAGGCCGAAGTCGGCCTCGAAACGCTTGGCCTTCTGATCAGGCAGCTCGGGCAGCTCGGCGCGCACGCGCTCGATGAACTCGTCGGACAGATCGTACGGCGCCAGATCGGGCTCGGGGAACAGGCGATAGTCGTCAGCGGTCTCCTTCACGCGCATGACGATCGTGCGCTTCTGCGACGGATCCCAGTGACGCGTCTCCTGGTAGATGATGCCGCCCTCCTCGAGCACCTCGGCCTGTCGGCAGATCTCGTAAGCCAGGCCATCGTGCAGGTTCTTGAAGGAGTTCATGTTCTTCAGCTCGGTCTTGGTGCCCAGCTGCGTCGAACCGCGACGGCGCAGCGACACGTTGCCGTCGCAGCGCAGGCTGCCCTCCTCCATCGAGCAGTCGGAGATGCCGATCGCCAGGTAGATCTGGCGCAGCTTCTGCATGAACAGGCGCGCCTCCTCAGGCGTGCGCAGCTCGGGCAGCGTGACCAGCTCGATCAGCGGCGTGCCGGCACGGTTGTAGTCCACAAGCGAATGCGTGGCGCCGGCGATGCGACCCTCGTCGCCGCCGATGTGGATCATCTTGCCGGCGTCTTCCTCCATGTGGATGCGCTCGATGCCGACATGCGCCACGTACCCGTCCTCGGTGCGCGTGACGTTGGCCGCGGTCGTGCCGGGCGCGCCCGACTCGCCAGGCTTCAGATCGCCCAGATCGATGCGCTCGCCCGCCGCCGGGCCGTCCACGTCAAGGTCGAGATGGCCGCGCATGCAAAACGCGATCGGCCCCTGCGTGGTCTGGAAGTTCTTGGCCATGTCGGGGTACATGTAGTTCTTGCGGTAAAACATCGAGCGCTTCTCGATGTCGCAGTTGGTGGCGAGGCCGGCGAGCACGATCGACTCGATGGCGGCGCGGTTCGGCACCGGCAGCGCACCCGGCAGGCCCAGGCACACCGGGCAGGTATGCGTGTTGGGCGCGGCGCCGAATTCCAGCTTGCAGCTGCAGAACATTTTGGTCGTGAGCGTGGTGAGCTCGGCGTGGACCTCAAGGCCGATGACGGCCTCCCAATCCTGTAGGACTTCTTCCAGTTTCTTCATCGAGCCATACCTCCAAAGACTCCGGCCACGAACGAGGGCTTGCGCTCGGCTTCGCCGTGCTCAGCCTTCGACAGCCCACTGGGCTGTCGAACCTGCAGGACTTCTTCCAGCTTCTTCACGGCTACTCACCGTCCTTTCCCTCAGCAAAGGCAGGGGCGACGGGCGCCTCACCATACACGGTCTCGAGCGCCGCGGCGACGCGCAGCATGTTCTCGTCCTTGAACGCCGGGCTGATCAGCTGCACGCCCACCGGCAACCCGGAGTCGACGCCGAGGCCGGCCGGCATGCTCATGCCGCCGTTGCCGGCGATGTTGATCGAGATCGTGAACATGTCGGACAGGTACATCGACGTGGGGTCGTTGATCTCGCCGAACTTGAACGCGGTGCGCGGGCTCACAGGCGCCACGATGCAGTCGACCTTTTCGTAAGCACGGACGTAATCCTGGGTGATCAGCGTGCGCACCTGCTGCGCCGGGTAGTAGTACTTGTCGTACACGCCGGCGGACAGAAGGTAGCTGCCCAGCATGATGCGGCGGCGCGCCTCGGGGCCGAAGCCGGCCGCGCGGGACGCCTCGTACTGGGAGCCCAGGTCCTTGTGGCCCGGATCACAGTATCCGTAGCGCACGGAGTCGAAGCGCGCGAGGTTCGAGAACGCCTCGCACGGGCCCAGCACGTAGTACGCGCTCATGGCCGCCTGCGCGTTGGGCAGCTCGACCTCGACGATCTCGGCGCCCATCTGGCGCAGATGGTCGAGGGCTTCCTGAACCTTCGCGCGCACCTCGGGCGCCAGGCCCTCAGCCTCCATGAAGGCGGGCACGACGCCGATGCGCATCCCGCGTACGCCTTCGGCCAGGTTGGCGGTGAAGTCGGTGGATACCGGCTGGCTCGTGCAGTCGAGCGGATCGTGCCCGGCAAGCGCGTTCATCGCGAGCGCCGCGTCGGCCACGTTGCGGGCGAACGGGCCCACCTGGTCGAGCGACGAGCCGAACGCCACGACGCCGTAACGCGAGACCACGCCGTAGGTGGGCTTGACGGCGACGACGCCGCAGAAGCTGCCCGGCTGGCGGATCGAGCCGCCGGTGTCGGAGCCCAGCGTGATCGTCGCCATGCCGGCGGCAACCGCCGCGGCGGACCCGCCGGACGAACCGCCCGGAACGCGCTCGAGATCCCACGGGTTGTAGGTGCGCCCGAAGGCCGACGTCTCGGTGGAGGAGCCAAACGCGAACTCGTCCATGTTCAGCTTGCCCAACGGGATGCCGCCGGCCTCGATGATCCGGGAAACGCACGTGGCCGTGTAGGGCGAAACGTAGCTCTCGAGCATATGGGACGAGCACGTGGTGTGCGTGCCCGTGAGGTTCATGTTGTCCTTGAAAGCAACCGGGATGCCGGCGAGATGCCCCAGCTCATCGAGATCGCCCTGAATGATCGCGTCGTCGATGCGCCGCGCCTGGGCAAGCGCCAGGTCCTCGGTCACCTCGAGAAACGCATGCACGCGGCCGTCGACGGCGCGCACGCGGGCAAGCGCGTCTTTGGCGATGTCGACGGCGCTGTACTCGCCCGCTTCAAGCCCGGCCTGGATCTGCGCCGCGCTCATCTCTGCAAAGCTTGCCATCACTCATCGCCTCCGCCCAGGATCGCCGGGATCAGGAAGTTGCCGTCCTGTTGCTTCGGCGCGTTCTCAAGCGCGACCTCCTGCGTGAAGGACGTGCCTTCCACGTCTTCGCGCATGACGTTCGACAAGTTGCCGATCGGGTGGAACGTGGGCTCCACGCCCTCCAGGTCGTACTCGGTGATGGGCTTCAGGCTCTCGATGATGTTGTTGAGGTCCTCGGTCATCGAGACGACCTCGTCATCCGTGAGCCCGATGCGCGCGTACGTGGCGATGTCACGCACGTCGTTTTCGGTGAGATGCTGAGTCATGGTTTTCCTTCGTCGTGTGCTGTCGCGCGACCGGCACACGAGCGCTGCGAGCCTCGGATGGGACGCAGCAGGACGGCGGGCGCACGGCAACGGTAGAACCCATTCATAATAGCAAAGCGACCGTGCGCGGCCGGCACGTCGGCAGCGCTGTTCACCCACTATTCACGGGAAACAGGGCAGCATGCGAAGACACCCGGACGGGCGCCGCTGCGGGCTGGGGTTCTGCCGCCATGCGCCTGAGCACTCCGTTATCGCTCAAACCATAGACGGTGTCTATGGCACGCGGCGCGCGCCCCGCCTTCCTCCCCCGGAGCGCCGATGCGCTGGCGATCTACGCCGGCATCGGCTACACGAAGGAGATCAACGCCGGCCGCATCTGGAACGACCTCAAGGGCTACGAGTTCGCCGGCGGAACGCCCGAGATCATGGATTACATCGCCGGTCGCCAGCTGGTGAAGAAGTACAACAAGTAGCGCTCGCGCACCCTGCTTGCGCGTCCGCCTTTTGACGTACTCGTCCATTGGAAGCTGAGGGTTTACGCACCGCGCGGCACCTGCTCATCTCCCCTTTGATCTACCCATC
This sequence comes from Oscillibacter sp. MSJ-31, assembly GCA_963601095.1. Lineage (GTDB taxonomy): Bacteria > Actinomycetota > Coriobacteriia > Coriobacteriales > Eggerthellaceae > Anaerotardibacter. Next base: position 44,455 of record CAVCDZ010000065.1, read on the forward strand.
CATCCCTCATGTATGAGAGCGCCCCGAACAATCCTCTCGAGGCGCTCTCGCGTTATGCGAGGGGGCGGGGTGGAAGCAACGCGGCAGAAACGGCAAGCAGCCAGAGCCCGCGCGCCTCAAGACGACGGGTGTGCGCAACCAACAATGCGGCGCTTACGAACCCCAGACCAGGGGCGCGATGGCGCGCGTGATGGCGTCGGAGACCGGCGTCGCCTGCGAGGCGTCGTCGATCTCGAGCGTGACTTTGCCCACGAGGCCCGTGTCAGCCACCTCGGTGAACAAGACCACGGGCTCCTGCACGATGCCGCAGAAATCGAGCGCGGCCTTGCGCGCGGTTGCCGTCACGTGCTCGGCGAGCTCGTCGAGGTCGCGGTGGACCGTCACGACGAACGGCACCGTCACGCGCTCCGGAGGCGGCAGATGCACGACCGCGTTTTTCGAGATCACGGAATTGGGGATGATCACCGTCTCGCCCAGGCGGTTCTTGATCGTGGCGTGGCGCCAGGTGACATCTTGCACCACGCCTTTGTTCGTGCCGATCTGGACGTTGTCGCCCGGCTCGATGATGCCCATAAACGAAACCTGCACGCCGCCGATCAGATTGGAC
>CAVCDZ010000066.1:0-6185 GCA_963601095.1 Oscillibacter sp. MSJ-31
CGGCGCCGTGTGCATCGGCGTGCACTTCTCGGGTCGCCCTGAGACGTCGGCCACGAGCGAGTATCTGGTCCAAGACATCGCCGAGGTGCTCGAGCGCACCGGGTGTTTCGCGCGGCTCTACACGGTGCCGATCGGCACGTACCAGCGCGAGATCTCGCTTGCCTGCCCGCCTGAGCTGCGCGTCATCCTCTATCGTCGCCTGATGTTTCGCATCGCCGAGGGCATCGCACATAACGAGGGCGCCAAAGCGCTCGTGACGGGGGAGAGCTTGGGTCAGGTGGCTTCGCAGACCATGGACAACATGCTATGCACGAACGCCGCGGTGACGCTGCCGATCTACCGTCCGCTCGTCGGGTTCGACAAGCTCGAGATCATCCATCAAGCCGAGCAGCTCGGCACGTTCGAGATCTCGTCGCAGGATGCGCCCGACTGCTGCACCCTGTTCATGCCGCGCAATCCCGAGACTCACGCCAAGCTCGACAAGGTCGAGGCGGCGGAGGTCGATCTGCCGGTCGACGAATGGGTGCAAGAAGCGATCGCGGCGGCAGAACCGCGCGACTATCGCTGCCCTGCGTACAAGCCTCCGAAGGCACGCCGCGCATAGGCTGACAAGCTCCTTTCCGGGAAACGGGAAGGAGCTTTTCTTTTGGATTGGAAGGTGCCGCTTGCGCGTGCGCCTTGGCCATGCGGTACCGGTGCTCGTCAAGGCTCTGGCGCGCAAGGGGGCTGCGCAGGGCGTTCGCTTTCAACTTCCTTTCCATTCCCTTTCTGCATCAGATGAGATCGCCTCCTTATCCTTGGACGTAAGGAGGTGGGTGCGATGTCGTTTGTGGAAGATGCGGACTCGCTTCGCGCCAAGCTGGGAATCTCCCAAGCCCGTGTGCCGGTCGTGATCGGCATCGCGCTCGTGGCGCTCGTCATCGCTGCCCTTATCGCGTGGAACGTGCTCGAGGCGGCCTCATCTCCCGGCATCGTCGTGGAGAAGGGCGGCGAGGCGGAATCTTCCCAGACAGAAGAGGCGCCTGAGCAGGCCGAGCGCACGGTGTTCGTGCACGTCGCGGGGGCGGTGGTGGCACCTGGCATGTACGAGCTACGGGAGCCGGCGCGCGTGCAGGACGCCATCGCGGCCGCCGGGGGCTTTGCCGAGGGGGCAGCTGAGCAGAGCGTGAACCTCGCCCGCACGCTCACCGACGGCGAGCAGATCATGGTGGCTGAGGTGGCTGACCCGGCGCTTTCGCCTTCCGGGAACGTCCCTCAAACGTCAGGGGCAGTGGTGGCCGGCAAGGTCAACATCAACCTTGCCAGTTCGTCTGAATTGCAAACGCTGAGCGGCGTGGGAGAGGCGACCGCGGAAAAGATCATCGCCTACCGCGAGGCCCATGGCTCCTTCAAGTCCATCGAAGAGCTCAAAAACGTCTCGGGCATCGGGGACAAAAAGTTCGAGAAGCTCAAAGACGCCATCGTGGTATGAAGGCTAACGACGACGAGAGCCTGGCGGTGCGCCCGGCCGTGCCGCCGATCTTGAGCTGTGGGTTGGCGTTGTGGGCAGGCAGCGCGGCGGGGCTTGCCCTTGCGGCGGAGGGCGCGGGCATGCCGTGGGCGATCCTCGCAGGCTGTGTGGGCGCGGCGACGGGCGCCGGCCTTGCGGCATGCCGGGCGCGCTCAAGTCTGTCGGCCGCCTTCGTCGTCCTTCTCTTCCTCGCGCTTGGCGTCGCCCTGTCTCAAGCTTGGTACCTGTCGTACGAGCAGAGGCAAGACGCGGTGCTCGCCCAGGGCGGGGGATGCTGCCTGTTCCAGGTGATCGAAGATCCTCAGAAGGGGCCCTATGGGTTCTCGGTCACTGCGCGAGCCACGCCGGTTGACTCACAGTCTGAGAGCCGAAGCTTCCTCGTGCGAATCTCATGCAAAGACGACGCCCCGCGCTATGGCGAAGAATTCCTCGCGCACGCGACGTTTTTCGCGCCCAGTGACCAGGCGCGTGCTTCCTACGTGCGCAAGGGGATCGTCGCCCGCGCGTCCGTGTCCGAGGTGCGGCCCGCAGCGCCCTCGGCCTTCGGCGGGGTGACGGCGCTGCGCGCTGACTTCATCACGCGATTGGGTGCGGTCGCCGTCGAGCGCGGTCTTGACGATTCAGCCGTGGCGCTCGTACGCGCCGTGGTGGCAGGCGATCGGACCGATCTTTTCGAAGACCCGCTCTACCACGAGGTGAAAATCGTCGGCCTCGCCCATATGGTGGCGGTGTCGGGTGCCCATCTCGTGATCGTCACGGGCTTCGTCCGCGCGATCCTGCGTGCCCTGCGGCTGCCCCGTGTCGCATCGCGGGTGCTGCAGCTGTCGTTTTTGGCGGCCTACCTCGTCATGGTGGGTATGCCGATCTCGTGTATGAGGGCAGCGGCGATGGCGGCCGTGAGCGTGCTGGCGCCTGCTGCGCGCAGGCGCACCTCGGCGTCGTCATCGTCGCGCTCGTTGCGCTCGACCCTCCCTGCGCCCTGTCCCTGTCGTTTGCGCTGTCGGCTCTCTCTACGCTCGGGATCCTCCTGTTCGCTCCGCTTTTCTTTGGCTGGGTGCCGGTCGGCTCGTGGCGGGTGCGGACTCTCCTCGTCGATCCCGTCGCGATGACGGCGGCAGCTCTTCTTGCTACCTTTCCGCTGTCGATCGCGAGCTTCGCTCAGTTTCCCCTCGTCGCGTTCGCGAGCAACGTCGCCTGCGTGCCCCTGGTCACGGTCATGTGCGGGGTGGGAACCCTGGCTTTCGTCGTGATGGGCATCGCCGTCCTCTTCGAGGTGCTCGTCAGCATCGCCTGTGCGGCAGCGTGCGCCTTCATCGGCGTCACCGGTGCGCTCGCCTCGATCCCCGGGGCCAACGTGCCCCTCTCGATCGGGCTTGTGCCGTTGACGCTGCTCGCTGTGAGTATCGCCATCGGCCTCTGGATCCGCTGGCCTCGTTCCCCTTCGCCGCGCGCGCTGGTTGCGGTAGCGTTGTCATGCGCCCTTGCCTTCGCCGTGCTCATCTCCCTGCCGCACCAGGGAGATGAGATCATCATGCTCGATGTGGGGCAGGGCGACGTGCTGGCGGTCGGGTCGTTCTCGTGCACCGTGATCTCACCTGCACGCTTAGCAGACGAGGGAGGGAACGCCGACAGCCTCTGTGTGCTGCTCGAGAGCGACCTCGATGAGGATGGCGCGGTGGAATGGCGGGCGCTCTTTTGCGGGGATGCCGAGGCCGATGTGCTTTCGGGCCTCGTCGCCGAGGGACGCTTAGGTGCCGTCGACGTGTACAAGGTCGGCCATCACGGGTCGCGCGCTGCGCTCGACGAGTCGCTTGTCCAAGCGCTCAATCCCCGCATCGCCTTGGTGAGCGTCGGGGCCGACAACTCTTACGGACACCCTGCACCGCAGACGCTCGCCTACCTGGAAGAGGTTGGTGCCGAGGTCTTTCGGACCGATCGCGACGGCGACGTGGTATGTAGTTTGACGACCGAGCGGATCAGCATGGAGACACTACGGTAGAATCTCGAGTATGCCAACGCAAAAGAAAAAGCCACCCCTGCTTCCCGTGTACCTGATCGCCGGGGAAGACGAGCTCAAACGGGCCACCGTCATGCGCCGTCTGCGGGAGAGGCTCGCCTCGATGGGGGACCTGACGTTCAACTCCGAGACGTTTTCCGGCGCGACCTGCACCGGCGAGGAGATCGTCACGGCTGCCAACACCCTGCCGTTTGCGAGCGAGGTGCGCTTGGTCGAGGTGCACGAGATCGAGAAGCTCAAGAAGGCCGATCTCGATCTCGTCTTGGGCTATCTCAAAGAGCCCTGCACAACGACGGTGCTTGCGCTCGAGGGCGCCAAGGTCGCGAAGAACTCTCGCCTGATGAAAGCCGTCGTCGCGTTCGGCAAGACGGCGTATATCGACTGCGCTCCCTTTGCGCGCAAAGACCTGAGCAGCGCGGTGCGTGCGATGGCAGTCGGGCAGGGCGTCACGTTCACGCAAGGCGCCGCTGCGACCCTGATCGATCTCGTGGGCACCAATACCGTCGCCCTCGATGCGGGCATCAAGAAGCTCGCGCTTGCGCATCGCGGGTCCGATCCCGTCAACGAGAACGAGGTCATCTCGCTCGTCTCACGCACCGCTGAGATCAAGACGTGGGAATTCGTCGACGCGTTTTCCTCGCGTAACATCCAACGGTGCCTCTACGTGCTCCACCGCATGGGCCAGAAGTCGCCCTATGCGCTCTTGCCGATGTGCGTCACGCGCATCCGTGATCTGATCTCGGTCAAAGCGTACGTCGCGCGCGGCGAGGAGCGTGCGCTGCCCACGGTGCTCAAAGCGCCGGACTGGCGGGTGCGTAATCTCAAGGGCTGGGCGAAAGGCTTCGCCACCTCCGAGCTCATCGGAGCGCTGCGCACGGCGCGCGATACCGAGATGGCCATGAAGAGCGGCGCCGATCCTGATGAGGCCTTCCTCACGTGGCTCTTGGGCGTCTGCGTGCGGCAGCACAGCTGAGCTGCCCCTTTTCGCGCCGACGCACCCTCATCCGCCTCGATCTTCAACCTCGTGGGGTCGGGGTAGGGCAACGGCCGCTTCGATTATCCCTTAAGAACAAAAAAGAAGAGCCCTCGTGCGGGACTCTTCTTTTCTTGATATGCGGATGGGATCCGGACAGAATCCTCGATACGCTTTATTCAGCAGCCTCTTCGGTTGCCTCGGCCTCTGCCTCTGCAGCAGCTGCGGCCTCAGCCTCAGCCTTCTTCTTGTGGGCAGCCTTCTCAGCCTTCTGGGTCTTCTCGCGACGCTTGGCCTTCTCGGCGGAAGCGGCGGCCATGGCCTCCTTGCGAGCAGTCTTGGCGGCGGCCTTCTTGTTGCCGGTAGCGGCCTGGGCCTTCTTCTCGGCGGGCTGGTAAGCGGCGATGTCTTCAGGAGTGACAACGGTGTTGGCGAGCTTCATGACGCCGCTCTTGCGGTTGGCGGCCTGACGCTTGTGGATGATGCCCTTGCTCGCGGCACGGTCGAGCAGACGGCAGGCGGTCAGGGCTGCGGCGTAGGCCTTGGCACCGTCCTTGGCCTCGACGGCCTCGCGAACCACACGGATAGCGGTCTTCAGCTCAGAACGGACGGCACGATTGCGCATGCGCGCCTTTTCGTTGGTGATGATTCGCTTCTTTTGACTTTTAATGTTCGCCACGTTGTATCCTCCATGTAATTACTTCTATGTAGACGAAAACCATAAAACCATATCACAACTTGCGATTCCTGCACAGCTGCGGTTCTCATTTTGTCCGAAACAGGCCGGTGCGCAGGACAAGTAGGGTAGAATTCATCTACGCGACCTCGCCCTGTGCGAGGTGGGAAACCCCACAGGAATCAGTTTCGTCTTCGAACAGGATATCATGGCTCTCGACCCACGCTCCATACGCAATTTCTCCATCATCGCCCACATCGATCACGGCAAGTCGACGCTGTCCGATCGCATCCTCGAGATGACCGACACGGTCTCCAAGCGCGACATGAAAGAGCAGGTGCTCGACTCGATGGACATCGAGCGTGAACGCGGCATCACCATCAAGAGCCAGGCGGTGCGCGTCGACTACCGCGCCGACGATGGCCAGCTCTACCACTTCAACCTGATTGACACGCCGGGTCACGTCGACTTCACCTACGAGGTGTCCCGCTCGCTCGCTGCCTGCGAGGGCGCGGTGCTCGTCGTCGATGCCACCCAGGGCATCGAGGCGCAGACGGTCGCCAACGCGATGATGGCGATGAACGCCAACCTCGAGATCGTCCCGCTGATCAACAAGATCGACCTGCCGGCCGCCGAGCCCGAGCGCGTGCGCGCCGAGATCGAGGAGGGCTTGGCCATCCCGGCCGACGACGCGGTGCTTGCCAGCGGCAAGACGGGAGAAGGCGTCCATGACCTGCTCGAGGCCATCGTCTACACCATCCCTCATCCCGAGGGCGACCCGAAAGCACCCCTGTCGGCCTTGATCTTCGACTCGTACTTCGACGCGTACCGCGGCGTCGTCGCGCTGATCCGCGTCATCGACGGCTCGATCCGCAAGGGCATGGAGATCCGCATGATGGCGACCGACACCGTGACGCTGGTCGAGGAGGTCGGCGTGCGCCGGCCCACCGAGATCCCGGCTGAGGAGCTTGGCGTGGGCGAGGTCGGCTACCTCGTCACCGGCCTGAAG
>CAVCDZ010000067.1:0-21956 GCA_963601095.1 Oscillibacter sp. MSJ-31
GTCCGGGCGAGCCCCCGACGATCGACTCGGCGCGCACCCTGCTCGACGGCCTCTTCTTCAACCCGCAGCGCTATGACCTGGCGAAGGTCGGTCGCTACAAGATCAACAAGAAGCTCGGCTTCGACATGGACAACGATGCCTCCACGCTCACGCAGGAAGACATCATCTCCACGATGCGCTACATCGTGGCTCTCCACGACGGTGCAGACGGCGTCCAGGTCGACGACATCGACCACTTCGGCAACCGCCGCATCCGCACGGTCGGCGAGCTGATCCAGAACCAGTTCCGCATCGGCCTGTCCCGCATGGAGCGCGTCGTCCGCGAGCGCATGAGCATGCAGGAAGCCGACGACATCACGCCGCAGAGCCTGGTCAACATCCGCCCGATCGTGGCGGCCATCAAGGAGTTCTTCGGTTCTTCGCAGCTGTCTCAGTTCATGGACCAGTCCAACATCGCCGCAGGCGTCACCCACAAGCGCCGCTTGTCCGCACTCGGCCCGGGCGGCCTGTCCCGCGAGCGCGCCGGCTTCGAGGTTCGCGACGTTCACACGTCCCACTACGGCCGCATGTGCCCGATTGAGACGCCTGAAGGCCCGAACATCGGCCTGATCGGCTCGCTGGCAACCTATGCACGCGTGAACCCCTACGGCTTCATCGAGACGCCGTATCGCCGCGTGGTCGACGGCAAGGTCACCGACGAGGTCAACTACCTCACGGCTGACGAGGAAGAGAAGTACACCATCGCTCAGGCGAACGAGGCCTTCGACCCCGAGACCCGCATCTTCGGCCACTTCGAGAACGGCGAGTTCGTCAAGTCCACGCGCGTTCTGTGCCGCACGACCGACGCCAACGGCGTCTTCGGCGACCCCGAAGAGGTCACGGTCGATCGCGTCGACTACATGGACGTGTCCCCGCGTCAGATAACGTCGGTCGCAACCTCGCTCATTCCGTTCCTCGAGCACGACGACGCTAACCGCGCGCTCATGGGTTCCAACATGCAGCGCCAGGCCGTGCCGCTGCTCAAGCCGCATGCGCCGCTCGTCGGCACCGGCATCGAGCACCGCATCGCGGTCGACTCCGGTGAGGTCATCGTTGCCCAGAACGCCGGCGTGGTCGACTACGTCGACGGCCAGACCATCATCATCGAGCGCGAAGACGGCGAGTACGACGAGTACCTCGTACCGAAGTTCCAGCGCTCCAACCAGTCGGGCTGCATGAACCACAAGCCGATCGTCCGCAAGGGCGACAAGGTCTATCCCGGCGACGTGCTCGCCGACGGCCCGTCGTGCGACAATGCCGAGCTTTCGCTGGGCCAGAACCTCATGGTCGCCTACATGCCGTGGGAAGGCTACAACTACGAGGACGCGATCATCGTGTCCGAGCGCGTGGTTTCCGAGGACCTGCTGACGTCCATCCACATCTCCGAGTACGAGATCGATGCCCGCGACACCAAGCTCGGCCCTGAGGAGATCACCCGCGAGATCCCGAACATCTCCGACGACATGATCTCCGATTTGGATGCCGACGGCGTTATCCGCGTCGGCGCCGAGGTCTTCCCGGGCGATGTCCTGGTGGGCAAGGTCACCCCGAAGGGCGAGACCGAGCTCACCGCCGAGGAGCGCCTGCTGCGCGCCATCTTCGGTGAGAAGGCCCGCGAGGTGCGCGACACGTCGCTCAAGGTGCCTCACGGCTCCGGCGGCCGCGTTATCAACGTCGTGCGCTCTTCGCGCGCCAACGGCGACGAGCTGGCGCCGGGCGTCAACGAGCTCGTCCGCGTGTTCGTGGCTCAGAAGCGCAAGGTCCAGCAGGGCGACAAGCTCTCCGGCCGTCACGGCAACAAGGGCGTCATCTCCCGCGTGCTGCCCATCGAGGACATGCCGTACCTCGCCGATGGCACGCCGATCGACGTCATGCTCAACCCGCTGGGCGTTCCGTCTCGTATGAACGTCGGCCAGCTGCTCGAGAACCACCTGGGCTGGGCCGCGAAGTGGGGCTGGTCTGACGACCCGAACTCCACCGAGCCGGTCGAAGGTCCCCAGTACGTCGCGACGCCGGTCTTCGACGGTGCGACCGAGGAGGAGATCTCCGACGCGATCGAGGCGGCCAACCGCAACCTGATCAACATCAACCACGCCAAGTACGGAGACAAGGCGCGTGACGAGTTCGTCCCGCAGCTGTCCCGCACCGGCAAGACCTGGCTGTACGACGGCCGCACCGGCGAGCGTTTCCGCGAGCCGATCACCTGCGGGCAGACGTACATCTTGAAACTCGGCCACATGGTCGACGACAAGATCCATGCTCGCTCGACCGGCCCTTACAGCCTCATCACCCAGCAGCCTCTCGGCGGCAAGGCCCAATTCGGCGGCCAGCGCTTCGGCGAGATGGAGGTGTGGGCCCTGTATTCCTACGGCGCGTCCAACGTGCTGCAGGAGATCCTGACCATCAAGTCCGACGACACCTCGGGACGCGTCAAGTCCTACGAGGCCATCGTCAAGGGCGAGTCTATCCCTGCCCCTGAGGTTCCCGAGTCCTTCAAGGTCCTCATCAAGGAGATGCGCTCGCTGTGCCTGAACGTCGAGCTGGAAGGCCATCAGCACCAGACGATCGACGTCACCCATGAGCCTGACGACTCCGACGAGTTCTTGGGCGGATCGATCGATCTGAACGAGAAGCCGGAGAAGGAAGAGGACGATCTTCTGGGCTCCATCACGGCGGAACTGGGCGACCTCATGGGCGGCCCGGTGGACAGCGACGACACCATCGACCTCATCGGTAAGGGAGAGGAGAACTAAATGAGCGAATTCGACGTTAACAACTTTGACGCCATCCGTATCTCCCTGGCGAGTGCGGAAGACATTCGCGGCTGGTCCCGCGGCGAGGTGAAGAAGCCCGAGACCATCAACTACCGTACCCTCAAGCCTGAGAAGGACGGCCTGTTCTGCGAGAAGATCTTCGGCCCCACGAAGGACTGGGAGTGCGCCTGCGGCAAGTACAAGCGCATCCGCTTCAAGGGCATCACCTGCGAGCGCTGCGGCGTTGAGGTCACGCGCTCCAAGGTTCGCCGCGAGCGCATGGGCCACATCGAGCTTGCTGCGCCCGTGAGCCATATCTGGTATTTCAAGGGCTCCCCGTCGCGTCTGGGCTATCTGCTCGACATCGCGCCGAAGGAGCTGGAGAAGGTCCTGTACTTCGCTTCGTCGATCATCACCAAGGTCGACAAGGAAGCGCGCGATGAGGACGTCGAGGAGCTGCGCGACGAGCTGTCCGCCGACCTCGAAGAGCTCGACGCCGAGCGCGATCGCCTCATCGAGTCGACGCGTCGTCTGTCGGTTGACTATGTGCCGGCAGAAGATGAGTTCGTCGATGACGTCGACGACGACGAGCGCATGACCCCCGAAGAGGTCGAGGACGAGGTCGCTGACATCTACGAGGAGTTCAACGAGCGCAAGACGCTGCGCAGCGAGGCGCTCGAGGCCTTCCTGAAGATCGAGCCCAAGCAGCTCGTCTCCGACGAGGCTCTCTACCGCGAGATGCGCCTGAACTACTCCGACTACTTCAAGGGCGGCATGGGCGCTGAGGCGATCCGTGACCTGCTCGACGAGGTCGATCTTGAGGCCACGGCTGAGGAGCTGCGCGAGACCGTTGCCACCGGCAAGGGTCAGAAGCGCACCAAGGCCATCAAGCGCCTGAAGGTGGTCGACGCGTTTTTGCATTCCAGCAACAAGCCGTCCGACATGATCCTCGATGTCATCCCGGTCATCCCGCCTGACCTGCGCCCGATGGTGCAGCTCGACGGCGGCCGCTTCGCGACGTCTGACCTGAACGATCTGTATCGTCGCGTCATCAACCGCAACAACCGCCTGCGTCGCCTGCTCGATCTGGGTGCGCCGGAGATCATCGTCAACAACGAGAAGCGCATGCTTCAGGAGGCCGTCGACTCCCTGTTCGACAACGGCCGCCGCGGTCGCCCCGTCACCGGACCGGGCAACCGTCCGCTGAAGTCGCTCTCCGACATGCTCAAGGGCAAGCAGGGCCGCTTCCGTCAGAACCTGCTCGGCAAGCGCGTCGACTACTCCGGCCGTTCGGTCGTCGTCGTCGGCCCGTCCCTGAAGCTGCACCAGTGCGGCCTGCCTTCGCAGATGGCTCTGGAGCTGTTCAAGCCCTTCGTCATGAAACGCCTGGTCGAGCTCGAGCACGCTGCCAACATCAAGGCCGCCAAGCGCGCCGTCGACCGTGGCGCCAGCTACGTGTGGGACGTGCTTGAAGAGGTCATCACCGAGCATCCGGTGCTGCTTAACCGCGCACCTACGCTGCACCGCCTGGGCATTCAGGCGTTCGAGCCGATCCTGGTCGAAGGCAAGGCCATCAAGCTGCATCCGCTGGTCTGCACCGCCTTCAACGCCGACTTCGACGGCGACCAGATGGCTGTTCACGTTCCGCTGGGCGCTGAGGCGCAGGCTGAGGCTCGCGTGCTCATGCTGTCCGCCAACAACATCAAATCGCCTGCTCATGGCCGCCCGTTGACCATTCCTACCCAGGACATGATCATCGGCGTGTACTACCTGACGGCTGCTCGCGACGGGTTCCCGGGCGAGGGTCGCGCGTTCATCGACTTCGCTGACGCGCGCAACGCCTACGACGCCCGCGCTGAGGTCGACCTGCAGGCCAAGATCGAGGTGCGCCTGACGCGCGACACCAAGGTTGCCACGTCCTTCGGCGAGTTCGAGGACCATGCCGCCGGCTCGCGCCTGCACACCACGATCGGTCGCATCATCTTCAACAGCGTGTTCCCGGACGACTATCCGTTCCTGAACTACCAGATGAACAAAAAGGAGATTGGCCACATCGTCGAGGACGTGTGCAACCGCTACACGCTCTCCGAGGTCGAGCCGATCCTCGACGGTCTGAAGGACACGGGCTTCCACTACGCCACGATCGCCGGCGTCACCGTGTCGGTGTACGACGCGACGGTTCCGCCGAACAAGGGCGAGATCCTCGCTGAGGCCGACAAGAAGGTCGCCGCTATCGACGAGGACTATGAGATGGGCCTCGTGAGCTCCGAGGAGCGTCACAAGCAGGTCGTCAACATCTGGACGGAAGCCAACGAGGAAGTCGGCGAGGCAATGGCCGACAACTTCGACAAGTTCAACCCGATCTTCATGATGGCTGACTCCGGTGCTCGCGGTAACATCAAGCAGATTCGACAGCTCGCCGGCATGCGCGGCCTGATGGCCGACACGAAGGGCGGCACGATCGACATTCCGGTTAAGTCGAACTTCCGTGAGGGCCTGTCCGTCTTGGAGTACTTCATCTCCACGCACGGCACCCGAAAGGGCATGGCTGACACCGCGCTGCGTACCGCTGACTCCGGTTACCTGACCCGTCGCCTGGTCGACGTCGCGCAGGACGTCATCGTCCGCGAGATCGACTGCGGCACGACTGAGGGCGTCCCGTACCCGCTGCACAACGACAAGGGCGAGCTGGATGAGAACCTCATCGGCCGCTGCTTGGCCGAGGCGGTCGTCGGCTCCGATGGCGCCGAGATCCTCGCCGCTGGCGATTACCTCACGTCCATGGATGAGCTGAAGCAGATGGATCAGGCTGGCATCGAGAAGGTCATCGTCCGCACAGTCATGACCTGCCACGCTGAGCAGGGCGTCTGCCAGAAGTGCTACGGTTGGGACCTCGCTACCGCGCGTCCGGTCAACATCGGCACCGCGGTCGGCATCATCGCGGCTCAGTCCATCGGCGAGCCGGGCACGCAGCTGACGATGCGTACCTTCCACGCCGGCGGCGTCGCTGGTGAGGACATCACCCACGGTCTTCCGCGTGTCACCGAGCTCTTCGAGGCGCGCAAGCCTAAGGGCCAGGCAGTCTTGGCTGAGATTTCCGGCACCCTCCAGGTTTCGGGCGACAAACAGAGCAAGACGCTCACGGTCCACGACCAGCAGGGCAACATCCGCGAGTACGTCGTGTCCGCGCGTGCCACGCTTCTGCCGGGCATCACCGACGGGTGCGAGGTCGAGGTGGGCCAGCAGCTCACCAAGGGTTCCATCAACCCGCACGATCTGCTGCGCCTGACCGATCCGAACACCACGCTGCGCTACATCGTGGCTCAGGTCCAGGACGTGTACGTGTCCCAGGGCGTTGACATCAACGACAAGCACATCGAGGTCATCGCGCGCCAGATGCTGCGCAAGATGGCTGTGCTCGACCCTGGCGATTCCGACTACCTGCCGGGCCGCCAGGTGAACCGCTACGAGTTCGAGGACGCAGCCAACGAGCTGGTGCTCGAGGGCAAGAACCCGCCGGTGGGCCAGCCGCTGCTGCTCGGCATCACCAAGGCGTCGCTCGCCACAGACTCGTTCCTGTCTGCCGCGTCGTTCCAGGAGACCACCAAGGTCCTGACCGACGCTGCGATCGAGGGCAAGGTCGACACGCTGCAGGGCCTGAAGGAGAACGTCATCATCGGCAAGCCGATCCCGGCGGGCACGGGTCTCAAGCGCTACCACGACGTGGGGCTCACCTACAAGGGCGTGCCGGTGGACAAGGTCGACTCCGACCGTCTGCCCGACTCCGCCCCCGAGGCGCTGCGCGAAATCGAGGAGCTCTTGCCGCAGCCGCAGGATTGGTCGCTTGACGGCGATGGGTACCTGGGCGCTGGCTCTGACTACGCCAGCTACTTCGCGTCCATCACGGCGGGCTATCGCGCCAACAACCTCACCGACGAGGAGGCGCGCCTGTACATCTACGACGACCTGGGCGTGTCGCAGCGTTGGGCCAACAAGTTCTCCGAGGCCGGCATCGAGACGGTTGCCGACCTGGTGGGTCACACCGAAGATGAGCTTCTGCGCATCGAGGGCATCGGCACGAAGGCCATCGAGGAGCTCAAGGCAGGTCTTGAGGCGCGCGGCTTGACGCACGTCATCGAGGATGACCTGAACGCTTCGCGCGATGACATGAGCCAGCTGCTCGACATGGTGTTCTCGCCTGACGACACGGTGCTGATCGGCGGCGACCAGCCGGCGACCTTCAACACCGAGGGCGAGGACATGCTGGGCGAGGCGCTTCCGCCGCGCTCCTACCAGCGCAACCTGGAAGAGCTCGACGCGCTTCTGGGGTCGTCTGACCACGGCTTCAGCGTGACGGGTCCTGACCATGAGGGCGCCTCGAACGACGAGGACTCGACGGACCAGGCATAAGGCCGCACGAGTGGCACGGCTTCGATAAGTCACACGGGCACGCGTCTCCAACCGGAGGCGCGTGCCTTCTTTATACCGATGAGAGGGCGCTGCCGTGGGCGGCGGCGCTGCGAACGAAAGGGGAGGGGCATGGGCTCGCTTCTATTTGAGGATATCTCCGTCGTCGACGGAGCGGGTGCGCTGACGGAGCACGCCTACGTGGGCGTGCGCGATGGGCGCATCGATTATGTGGGGGGCGCGGCGCCGCAAGGCGCGTATGACGAGCGCTATGCCGGCGCGGGCAAAGTTCTGATGCCGGGCTTGTACAACGCGCATTCGCATGTGCCGATGACGCTTTTGCGCGGGAGGGGCGAGAACCTGCCGCTTGATCGCTGGCTCAACGAATCGATCTTTCCCTTTGAGGCCCTGATCTCCGATGAGGACGCCTATTGGGCGACGCTGCTCGGCATCGCCGAGATGGCGCGTTTCGGCGTGGTGGCGTTCTCCGATATGTACTATCACTCGGATGCGCGCGCGAAGGCCGTGCTGGAATCGGGCATCAAATGCAATCTTGGTCACAGCGTTTTGTGCTTCGACGACTCTGCCTATGAGGATCTTCCCGCTGCTGCGGTCAATCGCCATCTGGTGGAAGAGCTCCATGGCGCCGGCGACGGTCGCCTGTTGGTGGATTACAACCTTCATGCCGAGTACACCTCAACCGAGAGGGTGGCGCGCGGCTTGGCCGACGCGGCACGTGAAGCGCATGTGCGCATGCAGGTGCACGTGAGCGAGACGGCTTCCGAGGTTGAGGCGTGCAAGGAGCGCCATGGTGGTCTGACGCCGGTGGCGTATTTGGCCGAGTGCGGCCTCTTCGATGTGCCGACGACGGCAGCCCACTGCGTGTGGCTCGAAGGCGACGATGCCGAGATCTTGGCGGACAAGGGCGTGTACGTCGCCACCAATCCGGCATCGAACGCCAAGCTCGGCAGCGGCATCGCCGATGTGGCGGGGCTGCAGCGCGCGGGTGTCACGCTTTGCCTGGGCACCGACGGCGTGGCAAGCAACAACAACCACAACATGTTCCAGGATCTGTACCTGCTTGCGCTCATGCAGCGCGCGGGCGATCATACGCCGTTTGGTCTCTCGGCACCGGAGCTCATCGGGATCGCAACGCGAAACGGCGCGCTTTCTCAAGGCCGCGAGGACTGCGGCGACATCAAGGCGGGCAACCGCGCCGACCTCATTGTGCTCGATGCTGATTGCCCTTGGATGGAGCCGGCGGGCGATGTGGTGAACAACCTGATCTACGCCGCGCAAGGCTCTGATGTGGTGCTGACGATGGTGGATGGCCAGGTTATCTATCGCGACGGCGCCTATCCCACGATCGACGTGGAGCGTGCCATCTCCGAGACTCGCGCCGCCCGCGCAGCGATCGAGGCGCAGCTGTAGGGGCGGCTCGATCCGCTGGTCGGTGGACCCCACTCTTGAGCGATGTCAGAAGGCACCCAGCTTGTTCTGGGTGCCTTCTTTTGTGCCGGGCGAACCTCGGTGCGGCGGGTGATGCGCTCGGTGCGGCATAGTATCTTAGCCAATAGGAGCTATTTGGCTAAGATACGCGCAGAGTGGCTAAGATACCGATGGCTTTGCTCGAATGCGAAGATCCCTTTGCTCGGCTGTTGGCTTCGGGGACGGCGTCGACGTTGGCTCGTTCGTAGGCGATAAGGTGATGCATAAGGGGCAGGGTGGCATTTTCGAGGCGGGAGCCCAGCTCGTTGGAGCAAATCGTTTAGACGAGGCTGCGTTGCTTGATCTCCTCGATGATTTCGGCGTCGGCAGGCAGCCACGCCACATCGTCGATGTCGGCGAGGCTGAGCCATCGGGCGGCGCTATGTTCGAGCAGCGTGGGACGTTGTCCTTCAAGTGTGCAGAGATAGCAGCGCAGGTTGAGGTGGAACGTGGGGTAGTCGTACTCAACGGCTCGCAGCAGGCCTTTGATCTCAATGGGGCACGCGAGCTCTTCGCGGATTTCGCGTTGGAGGGCGTCTTCGTCGGTCTCGCCCGGCTCCACTTTGCCGCCAGGGAATTCCCACCATCCCTTGAACTCGCCATAACCACGCTGGGTCGCGAAGATGCGCTTGCCCTCATGGATAACCGCCGCTACAACCTCAATCGTTTTCATGACTTTCCTTTTCGCTGACATCTGACGAGAACACGTTGCGAAGAGATTGTATCAGCCGCCTGCTTCTGGCTTTGGTGCGCGAAAAATGGGGGCGTCTGCAGAATTGGGTCGATCGGCAACGATCTTGAGAGGAAAGCAGGGCTATTCGCGCGAATCAGGGGCCTTGGCGATGAAGGACACCTGCGATTATGGGCGGTCGTGAGCCGCGTGTTCGGGAATGATCGTTGCCGATCGACTCGATTCTGCAGAAGGGGAGAAAAACAGCGCACTGACATCGTTGCGGAGCGGGTGAAGCGCCCCGAGGCTGTGGGCCTTCGTTTCAAGGGTGATGCTGCAGACCAGGATCCCGCCTGGCGCCTATGGTAAAATGGGCCATGATAATGGCCTGTCTGAGAGGAGCTGCTATGGCTACCTGCGTTCCCATTAAAGACCTGAAAAATACGGCTGCCTTTTCGAAGTTGGTGGAGGAATCCGAGGGGCCGGTAATTGTCACGAAGAACGGTCGCGATGCGTTTGCCGTCATGACGATCCAGGAGCTCGATGCCCTGCGCCTTGATGCTGCCCGTGCGACGCTGTACGAAAAGACGGATGAGGCGGAAGCCGACTTTGCAGAGGGACGCTTCGTCCCCGCACGTGAATCCCAACAGGAAGCCCGAGCTCGCTATGGGCTATAGCGTCGAGCTGTCTTATTCTGCGGAGCGCGACCGCGATGAAATCGTTCGCTATCTGATCGACGTGCTGGATGCCCGGCAAGCGGCGGCACGATTCTTCGACGAGCTGGACGCGACGATCGCTTTGCTGGAAATCGCGCCGGAGGGGTGCTCGCACGTCGATGACGAGCGCCTAAGCGGCAAGGGGTACCGAAAAGCGCCGCTCATGAACTACCTTGCGGTGTTTCGTGTGGAAGGCAACAGAGTACGGATCGCGCGCATCTTCCATGCGCGGCAGGACTACGCGCGCCTGCTGTGAGCTCGGAGCGCAGGGTGCCTGTTTTGCCGATATCCTGGCTTTGGTTTACTTGGCGTCGATAGATGACGTGCATACGCTATCATTGACAAGTTGGAATCTCACAAAGGATCAACTGACATGTCTGATAACAAAATATATCTGTCTGACGATCGCCCAGCTCCCGAGAGCCAGATCGGTGCATCGTTGGAGTCTCTGGCTCACACCATCCATGAGCGTCGCACTGCCGGTGAGGAAAGCTACACCTATCGCCTTTTGACCGGCGACATCGACACCCTCCTCAAAAAGGTCGTCGAGGAAGCGCACGAGACGACGCTCGCTGCTAAGGATGTCGTCGCTCCGGGCTCGGCGCCCAAGGAGGTCGACCACCTGCGCTATGAAGCGGCTGACGTGGTATATCACCTGATGGTCCTGCTCGAGCGCGTAGGCATTCCGCTCGACGAGTTCGCTGCTGAGCTCAACACGCGCATGACCAAAGAAGAGATCGCCCACCGTGGAGCCGTGGCGCTCTTGAAGCCCGAATACGTCAATCGCGGCAATCACATCGAAAAATAATGAGGACCTGCCTGCCCCTTGGGTAGGCTTGGCGTCGTGTGTCTGGGGGAAGAGACGCGGCGCTCGTATTAAAGGAGCACAACCTATGGCAAAGCTTTTTGGAACCGATGGCGCGCGTGGCGTCGCCAACACAGAGCTGACGTGCGACATCGCATTCAAGCTCGGTCAAGCAGCCGTTGAATTCCTCGGTCATACGATCGTCGTCGGCAAGGACACGCGCCTGTCGGGCGATATGCTCGGCGCCGCGCTCAACGCCGGTATCATGAGCCGCGGCGGCACCGTTCTCGATGCAGGGATCATCCCCACGCCGGGCGTCGCCTTCCTCGTGCGTGAGCTTGCTGCCGATGGCGGCATCGTCATCTCGGCGTCGCACAACCCGCCGGAGTACAACGGCATCAAGTTCTTCGATTGCCAGGGCTTCAAGCTGACCGACGACGTCGAGGCGAAGCTCGAGGCCTTCGTCGCCGACGGCGGCACGCCGGCCGACCAGCTTCCCGCCGGCGATGAGGTGGGCGTCATCGTCCCGGTCGACAACGCGTGCGACCTCTATATCGAGCATGCCGTGTCCGCCGTGCGCGCCGATGGCCTGTCGTTTGAGGGGCTGAAGATCGCGCTTGACACCGGCCACGGCGCCGCCTCTTGCACGACGACGCGCGCCTTCGAGGAGCTGGGCGCCCAGGTCATCGTCATCAACGACGATTTCACCGGCACCGACATCAACGTGCAGTGCGGATCGACCCACTTGGAGCCGCTGCGCCAGCTCGTGGCGGCGACGCACGCCGATATCGGCGTGGCGCACGACGGCGATGCTGACCGCGTCATGTTCGTGGACGAGCTGGGCAACGAGCTCGACGGCGACGTGGTCGAAGCCGTGTGCGCACTCGACCTGAAGTCGCGCGGCCTTCTGCCGGGCAACACGGTGGTCTCCACCGTCATGTGCAACTTGGGTTTGTCCAAGGCGCTGGCTCCTGCGGGCATCAAGGTGCTCCAGACCCAGGTGGGCGATCGCCACGTGCTCGAGGAGATGCGCGCCGGCAACTACGTCTTGGGCGGCGAGCAGAGCGGCCACATGATCTTCTTGAATCACAACTCCACCGGTGATGGCCTGATGACGGCCTGCCAGTTCATCTCCGCCTGCCTGCGCAAGGGTGGCACGGTGTCCGAGGCGGCGTCGGTCATGCAGCGCTTCCCGCAAGAGCTCATCAACGTGCACGTTGCCGACAAGCACGCGGTCGAGGGCAACAAGGCTGTCGCCGACGCGATCGCGCAGCGCGAAAAGGCGCTCGGCGATTCGGGCCGCATCCTCGTGCGCCCGAGCGGCACTGAGCCGCTGGTGCGTGTGATGGTCGAGGCCCCGACGCAGGAGGCCGCCTTCGACGTGGCGCGCGCCATCGCCGACGTCATCGAGAAGGAGCTCGGCGCGTAGCGCCTTTGGCGTTCGCCCGGGGAAGCGGTAGCCTTCGCTTTTGTCGCCTGGCCTCATCAGCATCTGACGAAAAACGGGAGTCGCAAAAGCGGCTCCCGTTTATATGCATCTAATGTTTGCCTGCGCCTTTGCGCAGCGGTGCGCCACCTTCGGGGAAAGTTATAGGGAGCTATAAGAAAAGGATCGCCGTCGGGTCTTGACGGGGCCGTACCGCGCTCGCATACTAACATCTTGAAATCCTATAGGTTAACTAGGAAATAGAAAGAGACATCTCATGCCTGTCAAAGACCATTCCTTTTCTGAGCCTGCCGATGCTCTTCGCATGGACGCGAGTGACGGACGCGGCAACGAGCCGGGGGCCGGCCCATCGTCCGGTGAAGTCGGTCTCTCGCTTTTGATCTCCGCTCTAGTGATCGAGTTGATCAGCGGGTTCACCCAGGGCTTCTACGAGCCGCTGCTTCCAACGATGGGAGACTATCTAGGTGTCGATGCGTCGGGTCTTCAGCTATTCAACGTCGTGCCGACGGCTCTGGCTGCGGTGCTCGTGCCGTTCATGACGCGTATGAGCGACCTGTACGGCTATCGACGTATCCTGCGCCTTGTCGCTCCGCTCGTGTTCGTGGGGACGCTGCTGATCTTCGCGGCGTCGCTTACCCACACCTGGTCGCTCGTACTGATCGGGCGTCTGTTCCATGGCGTGATTCCCGTTTTGATGCCCGTTGTCATCGCACTTATCTATGCGCGTGTTTCGGTCACGCGGGCGGCGGCCTATGTGTCCGCAGTCGTTGCGGTCATGACGCTGGGCTCGCTGGTCGGCACTGCTTCGGGCGGCTTCATTTACGCCGGTGTCGGATCATTGCCGGGAGCCCTCCTTATTGCGTCGGCCCTGCAGCTGATCTCGGTCGTTTTAGTGTGGTTCGTGTTCCCTGAGCATGTTTCGGGTGCCGACACCCATATCGACGGCAAGGGCTTTGCGGGCCTTGCCTTGTTCATGTTGCTTGCTATTTTTGGTTTCACCGAGGTGGTTGAAGGCGGCGCCGAATCGGTTGTCGGTGCGGCACTTATCGTCGTTGCCCTCCTCGTCGGCTTTGTCTGGTATCGCTACCAGAAGCACACGGAGCATCCGGCGATCGACGTGCGCGTCATGTTCACGCGGCGCCTGTTCCCGCTTTACGTCGGCGCGATGTGCTACGGAGCCGTATTCTATGGGTTCCTCTCTCCGGTTGCGACGTATTTAGCGGCCGATCCGGCGACGGTTGGGTACGGTTACGCGTTCGATGCGCAAAACGTTTCGCTCGCTCAAGGCGGCATCACTCTCGCGACCGTTATTGCAGCGGCATCGCTGCCGATCGTGCTCAAACGCGTCAATGCCAAGTATGCCTTGCTTGGCGGGTTTGCCCTTGCTTGCATCGCGTTCTTACAGTGGATGGTGCCGGGCAGCGGCATGGTGAAGCTCGTGCTGCTCGTGGTGCTCGTCGGCCTTGGCATCGGCACGACAGCTGCGACTATTCCCGTCATCATTCCCGAGCGCGCCACCGCCGACACGCGTGGCGTAGCAAAGGGCTTGTTCAATTCGTCCCAAACGCTCGGCGGCGGCTTGTTCGTGTCGCTGCTTAAGATCGGCGCCACGCCGGCGGGCGGCATCACTCAGATCGGCTACGACTCGGTGTGGATCGCCTGTGCCATCTTCCTGGCGCTGGGGCTTGTGGTGGTTTCCGTTTTCTTGACGAAGGACGCCAAGATGTGAGTTGGCGTCGCAGCAGGGTGCATCCGCTGCGATACCGGATTGATGCTGTGTAAAGACAAGAAAGGATATGGACATGTCACGTAATTTCAAAGTAGCCGTCATCGGCGCAGGCTCGGCGGGCACGTTTGCAGCGTACGAGCTGCACAAGCAGCTGGGCGATCATATCGATTTTACGGTGTACGAGCGCAAGGAGCATGCGGGCGGGCGCGCGTGGAACGTCGATTTCGCCGGCACTCATGTTGAGGTGGGCGGTGTGCTGCTGCATTCCTCGGGCAAGTACGGCTACGAGCTCATGGACTACACCGGCAGCAAGGAGGGCACGCCGGGAGTGAGCGTTGACGGGTCTGAGGAGACGTACGCCTTCTGGACTAGTGAGGGATTCCCTGTGTTCACCAAGACCAGCCTCGCCTCGATGGCGCTCGGCATCCTGCGCTATGTGGGGCCGCGCAGCGCTTTGGTGGTCACGAACGCGGCGAAGGACATGGCCAAGAAGATGGAGGGCATCTATGACTTCCAGGAGCGCGGTCAGCGCTTCCGCACGACCGAGGACATCCTCGAAGCCTGTGGCTTGCTTGCCGAGACGCGCAAGGATCTGGCGACGTACCTGGCGAGTAAAGGCGTGAACAATCGCATGGCGACCGATATCGTCGAGCCGATCGTCCACAACATGTACAACCAGGGTCTTGAGCTTAACGCGTTTGCCGGGTTGGTGGGCTTGGCAGGCGCGGGACTTGCCGGGGGCTATTTGTTCTCAGTGGCGGGCGGCAACTGGACGCTGTTCCAGAAGGCTCTCGAGAAGATGGCGGTCGATTTGCGGCTGTCGTGCACGGTTGAGCGTGTCGATATTACACGCGATGCCGAGGGAGTGCCGACGTTTGCCGTTGAGGCCAACGACGGCACGGCAGACACTTACGATCTCGTTATCCTCGCCGCTCCTCCGGCGCTCTCTCATATTGCCGTTACTGAGGATGGCCAGGAAGTGCCGATTGCGCGCAACCCCTATCAGCCAGTGCATACCACGCTTGTCGTGGGCGATTTGAACCCGGCGTACTTCGGCGCGCCGGCCGACAAGAAGTTGCCCTCGACGATCTTTACGGCGGACTCTGCCTCGGCGCCGTTCAAGTCGGTGGGCGTCACCGGTTATTCCCCGGTGCACCATAGGCGCATCTATAAGATCTTCTCTGCCGAGCACAAGATGACGGAAGCCGAGCTCTCGGAGATCTTTCTCGACGTGGCTGATGTACACGAGCACGTGTGGGCGGGCGCCTATCCGGTTCTGAACACGCGGGTGTCTCACGTCCCGTTCGAGATCGAGCCAGGGCTCTACTTCGCCAATGCGTTTGAGACGGCGGCAGGCTCGATTGAGGTAGAAGCCGTCGGTGGGGTGAATGCAGCTCACCTTGCGGCGGATTATCTGACTGAGACGGCCTTACGCGCTTGGCCGGGCAGAGACTGACGTTTTCGCGCGAGGGCATGTGGTTCTAGGGGCCGTGCGGGAGTCGCTCTCGCACGGCCCCTTTGTCATAGCGTGTGCAGGAACAGACATCAAATTATGATTCAAGTCCTCAATCAGGGGATTCGATAGGCAATAAAACATAGGTGATTATGGGGGTATTTTCTGCAGACAAGCGCGCGATTTCCAAGGTAACGCCAGGTCATCTGCCCTATAAGCCGCTGCAATACCCAAGCATTGCATCTGGCGATATCCGGTGGTATTGCGTGGCGCTGTGCGCGGTGGTTACATGGGGTGCGTTGTTTCCCGACCGGGTGGAGACAACGTACACCGCCGAAGCATGAGCACTGATCAAGGAGCAGAAATGGCAAAGAACATTCCGGCATCGCAAAAGTATTACGACCCTGAGATCGAGTGCATGCCCCGTCCCGAGCTTGAGAAGCTGCAGCTCGATCGTCTGAAGACGATGCTGCAGTACGCCTACGACAACACCGTCTGGTACAAGCGATCTTTCGACGAAGCGGGCGTCAAGCCCAGCGATCTGAAGACGCTTGCCGATCTGGACAAGTTCCCGTTCGTAGACAAGAAGACCGAGCGTCAGACGCAGCATGTGGGCTCCTTCTTTGGCGAGATGTGCTCCGTTCCCGAGGAGGACGTCATCTTCATGGCGACCTCGTCCGGCTCCACCGGCGTCCCGACGGTGAGCCCGTTTACCCAGGAAGACTTCGACCTGTGGCAGGACACCGAGGCTCGTCTGTTTTGGCAGGCGGGCATGCGTCCGACCGACCGCTACGTGCACGGCCTCAACTTCGCCCTGTACGTCGGCGGCCCCGACGTTATTGGCGCTCAGCAGCTGGGCGCGCTTGCGATCTGGGTCGGCGCGGTTCCGTCTGACCGTTTGCTCTTCGTCCTAAAGAACTACCAGCCCACCGTCATCTGGACGTCGCCTTCCTACGCGTGGACGCTCGGCCAGAAGGCCAAGGAAAAGGGCTTCGATCCCAAGAACGACTTCAACATCCACACGATTCTCGTGGCAGGTGAGCCGGGCGGCTCGATCAAGTCCACCCGTGAGGCGATCGAGAACCTCTGGGGCGCCGAGGTGCGCGACTTCTTCGGCCTGTCCGACATCTACGGTGCCTGTGCTGCGATGTGCGAAGAAAAGGACGGCCTGCACATCGTCGAGGACCAGATCCTCGTCGAGACGGTCGATCCGAACACCGGCGAAGTTCTGGCGCCGGGCAGCACCGGCGAGCTGACCTACACGACGCTCACCAAGAAGGCGCGCCCGATGATCCGCTTCCGTTCCGGCGACATCGGCTACATCGACAACGAGAAGTGCGCATGCGGTCGCACCCATGGTCGCATCCATGTGACGGGTCGTAAGGACGAGATGTTCATCGTGGGCGCCGTCAACGTGTTCCCGAGCGACGTCGAGTACGTGGTGCGCGCCGAGCCGGGCGTAACGGGCGAGTGCCTGATCCGCGTGTACGATGAGAACTTCTCCACGCGCTATGAGGTGTCCGTTGAGCGCGCCTTCGGCAGCGACGAGCCCTTCGATGAGGTGGCCAAGCGCGTCGAGGCGGCTCTGAAGGCCCATACCGGCGTGCGACCTGCCAAGGTCATCGTCTATGACACCGATAAGCTGGGCGTGTCGGCCGAGCACAAGGCCTCGCGCTTCATCGACGAACGCGACAACAAGTAACACCCGCCTTGTGCGAGGGGTGCCCTTAAGCGTACCCCTCGCTCTGAGGTTCCCATCGCAGTAAGGAGCACTTTTCCATGAGCACCACTTTCGCCGTGTCTGGCCAGCATTACCTGTTCAGCGTTCAGACGTTTGCCCATACCGTTCTGTCCGTCGGCGGCGACGCCTACGATTACGCATTCCGTTCGCGCACGACCCAGGGCGTCATCGACGACGTCGCCTCGGGCGCAAGCGAGCTGGGCGTTCTGTTCCAGACCACCGAGTCCGAAGCCGAACTCAATCAGGCCTTTGCCGATGCCGGCGTCACCTTCACGGTGTTGGCCGAGTCGGCGCCGCGCGTCGCGCTGCCGTCAAGCCACCCGCTGGTTAACGCCAAGAGCCTCTCGCTCGCCGATCTCGACGACTACCCGTACCTTTACTTCGAACAGGAGGCGGGCAAGTCGGCTGCCTTCGCCGAGGAGGCCCTTGCCGCCGTGCCGCACGCCAAGCGCATCGCCACGACTGATCGCGCTTCGCTCTCCGAGCTGATCGTCGCCCTCAACGGCTACACCGTCACGCGCGGCATCCTGGTCGGCATCTCCGACGGCTCGGCTCTGACCACGGTTCCGCTTGAGACCGACGTCAAGCTTCGCCTTGGCTTCATCGAGAAGCGCGATGCCTCGCTTTCCGAAGTGGGCCTGCGCTTCATCGAGGGGCTGAAGAAGAACCTCACCAAGTACGCCCGCGCCTAGAGGGCATCGAGCGGCGGCTTGCTTACTGGGCGGCCGCCTGGCACGGTGCCGTTGCGCCTCAAGGCCGCGGGCATCCCCGCTCGGGGACCGTCCGCGCGATGGCCTTTTGATGGATGCCGGCGCTTCGGCGTCGGCGTCCGTTCTCCGGCTTCGCTGGGCAAGCCAGGCAAGAATCCCTTGCCTGGCTTTTATGCGTCTGGGTGGCAGGAGCCTTATCATTGAGACGGCGTCGTGATCCGAAGCGCGATGCTCGAGAGAAGAGGATAAGCATGATAGAGGTCTTGTGGCATGGCCGCGGCGGCCAAGGTGCCTTTACCGCGGCGCGCCTGCTGGGCGCGGCGGGCGCCTTTGGGGAGGGGCGGTTCGCCCTTGCGTTCCCCTCGTTCGGCCCCGA
The DNA here is from genome assembly GCA_963601095.1 of Oscillibacter sp. MSJ-31. GTDB lineage: Bacteria > Actinomycetota > Coriobacteriia > Coriobacteriales > Eggerthellaceae > Anaerotardibacter. Next base: position 18,335 of record CAVCDZ010000067.1, read on the forward strand.
GCGACGCGGCGCCCCGATGAGGGCGTTCACCAAAATCGACGATGCGCCGATCGGTGATCGCAGCGCCGTTGTGCGCGCCGACTACGTCATCTACCTCGATGACACGATCATCGCACCCGCCTGGGCAGACGAGCTCAAACCGGGCGGCATCGTGCTTGCGAACACCCTGCAGCCTCCCCGTGACGCGCGCATCATCGCGATCGATGCCGACGGGATCTCAAGCGAGATCTTAGGTCGCCCGATCCCCAACACGGTGTTTCTCGCGGCGATCGCGGCGCTTGACGCGCGCATCTCCTTGGCCGACGTCGAACGCGCGGTGCGCGAGTACATGCCAGCCAAGCTCCACGCGAAGAACCTCGCGATCGTAGAAGCGGTGATGGGCGAGTTTGCCCAGTTCAAGAACGATGGCGCCGCCCCGCACATCCAGGGCGCATCCGCTGTTTGAGGATAGAGAGGAATCCATGAGCCCCCATACACGTCCGAGCGTCGCCGTCGGGTACGCCGACGGCCAGGCGCAGAGCAGCAACGAGCTGCGACAAGGATACCCGGGCCGCTGCCCGGCGCGCATACCCACTCTCCAGACCGACGACCTCGATCCCACGGCCTATGCCCGCAGCACCTGCTTTGCTGCCGGCTACCTCACGGTGAAAAACGCCGGATGGCGCAACGAGCGCCCGGTGGTCGACCCCGCCAAATGCACGGGATGCCTGCAGTGCTACATGTATTGCCCCGACGGCACGGTCTTCAAGGTGCCGTGCCCCGCAGATGCGCCCGCCAACAAGACCGACACCTCGGTCGCCATCGACCTTGATTTTTGCAAGGGATGCGGGATCTGCGCGCGCATGTGCAAGTTCGGCGCCATCACGATGGTGTCCGAGGCGCAGGCACGCAAGGACGAGGATGCGCGAGGGGAGGAGCAATGAAGAAGTTTCTTTCGGGCGACGAGGCGTTCGCCGAGGGCGTGCGCCTGGCTCGCCCCCAGGTGATCTCGGCCTATCCGATCACGCCGCAGACCGTCGTGGTCGAACGCTTGAGCGAGATGGTCGATGCGGGCTCGCTCGCTGCTGAGTACGTGCACGTTGAATCGGAGCACTCGGCGCTCGCCTGCGCCATCGGCGCGGCGGCGACCGGTGCACGCACGTTCACGGCGACGTCGAGCCAGGGCTTGCTCTACATGGCTGAGTGCCTGACCTATGCATCGGGCGGCCGGTTCCCGATCGTCATGATGAACGCCAACCGCGCCACGGCGCTTCCGTGGAACATCTACGGCGACCAGCGCGATTCGTTGGCGCTGCTCGACCACGGATGGATCCAAGTGTACGCCGACACGAACCAAGAGGCGCTCGACCTTGCGCTGATGGCCTACGCGCTGGCAGAAGACGAAGACGTCATGACGCCGGTCATGGTCAACATCGACGGGTTCGCGCTGACGCATACCTATGAGATGGTTGAGGTTCCCGAGCCGAAGGACGCCGATGCGTTCTTGCCTCCCTACGTCACGACCAACCGCTTTGACTTCGATCACCCGACGAACATCGGCTACACGGCCGGTCCCGAGTACAACCGCTACTACAAGTACTGGGCGCATCGCGACATGGTGGATTCCGTTGCCGCCGTCGAGCGCATCGAAGCGCGCTTCGCCGAGGTCTTCGGCCGCTCGTACCCGGGCGTGGTCGAGGAGTACCGCTGCGACGACGCCGACGTCGTGCTCGTCACGCTCGGCTCGATCGCGGGCCTGGCGCGCGCCGTCGTCTACGAATACCGTGCGGCGGGCGTGCGTGCGGGCATGCTGCGCATCCGCTACCTGCGTCCGATGCCCTTTGCTCAGATCGCCGCGGCGCTCGACGGCGCCCGTGCGATCGGCGTGTTGGAGAAGGACGTGTCGTTTGGTGCCGAGGGCACGGTGTTCACGAACGTCAACTCGGCCCTCCAACAGGCAGGCTCGGTCACCCCGTCGCTCAACTTCGTGGGCGGCCTCGGCGGCGATGACATCTCGACGGAGCAGATGAGGGGCATCTTCGCGTGCCTTGAGCGCTGTGCTGAAGGAGCTTTCGAGGGGCCGCGCGTATCGTTTTTGGGCGTGGATTCCCCGGCAGATGAGCTGGGACAGGAGGTGTGCGCCTAATGGCTATCACGGCAAAGAACATCACCGATGACGAGTTCTTCTTCGGGCACAAGGCGTGCGCTGGATGCGGAGGGTCGCTCGTCGTTCGCCACGTGCTCAAGGTGCTCGGCCCTCACGCGGTGGCCGCGCTTCCCGCGGGCTGCATGAGCGCGACGGGCTTCAACTTCCCGCAGCTGAGCTTTTCCAACAACGCGATGATCACGCCGTTCGCGGCGACGGCTTCAACGATCTCGGGCATTGAGATCGGGCTGCGCGCCCAGGGCAAGAACCCGGATGACTACACGGTCGTCGGATTCGCCGGCGACGAAGGTACGGCCGACATCGGCATCCAGGCACTGTCAGGCACGATCGACCGCAACGACAACGTGATCTACGTCTGCTACGACAACGAGGCGTACATGAACACGGGCATCCAGAAGAGCTCGCTGACGCCGTTCGGCGCCAAGACCACCACGACGCCGGTCGTCGGCTCCCATCATGGTTGCCTGACGCAGAAGAAGAACATGTTTGAGATCGTGGCGGCGCACGGCATTCCCTATGCGGCCACGGCATCGATCGGCTATCTGCCCGACTTCCTGCGCAAGGTGGAGAAGGCGGCGAGCATCAAAGGGACGAAATACCTGCACGTCATTGCCCCATGCCCGACCGGGTGGGGTTGCGGCGTTGACGAGACGATCGACGTGGCGCGCGAGATCGTCGACTGCGGCCTGTGGTATCTGGCGGAGTACGAAAACGGGCGCTACAAGCTCAATCGCAATCCGAAGAAGTTCACGCCGGTGCGCGATTATCTGCATCATCAAGGCCGCTTCAAGGCGCTTACCGACGAGGAGATCGAGCAGATCGAAGCGGAACGCGATGCGAAGTGGGAACTCATGCGCGAACAGTGGACGTAAGGCGCGTCTTTAGCGGTAGCGAAGAGGGTGGCAGGATCGTCCTGCCACCCTCTTTTTCTGTTCGTTCGGTGGCTGTGTTACCATTGCCGATTTCGTGACATCGCTGCTCGGTTCTTGTGCTACTATCTGCTGAAAGATAACACATGACAGGCAACACTCAAGCCGATGACGTGGCGTTACGCAGGTTGGCACAGCGAGAGGAGCGACGGTATGCAAGATGTGATGCAGCGCGAAAAGGCACAGGCCTTTGGTCTCTCATCTCGCAGCGCTCTGGCAGCTCGTGCGGTGCGCGTCGTCAACTACTGGGAAGACCGTGCCCACACGTTCGGCCTCGACGGCGAGGACATCGAGCGCTGGGGCGCGCTGATGGCGCATCATCTGCCGTGCGGCGCTGCCCACGTGCTCGACGTTGGCTGCGGAACGGGTGCCATGAGCATCCCGCTTGCCGCGCACGGTTATAGCGTGACCTCGGTTGACGTGAGCGAGAACATGGTGGAGCGTGCCGCTGCCAATCTGCATGCGCGCGGTTTGGAGGCGCGTACCCTCGTCGCGTCTGCCGATGCGCTGCCGTTTGCGCCCGCGAGCTTCGATGCGGTAGTGTGCC
>CAVCDZ010000068.1:0-19544 GCA_963601095.1 Oscillibacter sp. MSJ-31
GGTGTGCGCCAGCAAGGTATCATGGAAACTCCGAAACAACGCAGGCAGCGGTGCCCGAACCGTCCGCCTCATGTGCCAGCTAGGCAGCGCGGCGCCACCCGCCCGCACCAGCGACGAGGTCGCCCCAACAGGAAGGACACGATGAACTACAATCTGGTCAAATTCCAAGGAGCCTATGGCACCTCGTCCCAGATCCCCGCCTCCGTCAAGCCGGAGGTGTCGTTCGTCGGTCGCTCAAACGTGGGCAAATCGTCGCTGGTAAACCGCCTGTTCAACCGCAAGAAGCTGGCAAAGGTGTCGTCGATGCCCGGCAAGACGAGCACGATCAACTTCTTCACCACCGACGAGATCGACTTCGTCGACCTGCCGGGCTACGGCTACGCCAAGGTGGCGAAGAGCGAAAAGGACCGCTGGTCCGAGATGATCAACGGCTACTTCGATCAGTACCGCTTCTATGCGCTCGTGGTGTCGCTCATCGACATCCGCCATCCCGCCACCAAGCTCGACGAGCAGATGGTCGCGTTTCTGCGCGCATGCGAGCTGCCGTTCCTCATCGCGCTGACCAAGGCCGACAAGGTAAGCAAATCGCAGGCCAACAGCCAGAAAGCAGCCATCCGCAAGCAGCTCGACCTGCCGAGCGACGTCGCGATCGTGGTGTGCTCGTCCGAGAAGGGCACCGGCTTCGACGAGCTGCGCCGCCGCATCGAGGAGGCCTGCAAGTGAATATCACCCTCTACAGCGACGGGGCGTCGCGGGGCAACCCCGGCCCGGGCGGCTATGGCACCGTCCTGCATTTCGTGGATGGCAATGGCAAGCTTCACGTGCGAGAGATCTCGCAGGGGTATCAGACCACCACGAACAATCGCATGGAGCTGCTCGGCGTGATCGCCGGGCTTGAGGCGCTCAAATGTCCCTGCACGGTTGCCGTGTATTCCGACTCGCAGTACGTGGTCAACGCGTTTAACCAGCATTGGGTCGACGGCTGGCTGCGCCGAGGCTGGAAGAACTCCAAGAAGGAGCCGGTCAAGAACCGCGACCTCTGGCAGCGTCTGCTGCGCGCAAAGGAGCCGCACAAGGTAACGTTCCACTGGGTAAAGGGGCATGCCGGTCACCCAGAAAACGAGCGCTGCGACGAACTGGCGACCACCGCCGCCGATGGCTCCAGCAAGATCCAAGACATCGGCTTTGAACTGGGTAATTAGTCGGATAACCGTTTAATGCCCACGTGGCTAGCTGCAGGCAGTGACCGATTACCGCGACGGCTCCACACGCTTAAGGCGCACCACAGCGCACTGCCCTCGGCTACGCATCAGGCGCATTCTGTGGCGCGCACGTGCGCGCCACAGAATGCGCAGCACCGATCAATGCATATTTTTTAGATCGTGGTCAATTCACCCGAGTTCTGGGTATGGGCCTAGGGCTCCCAGGGCTGTTCGGTGCACTTAACAGCTCGTTGACTGACAAGTTATGACGGATATGCGCAACAAACGAGCATCGATGACGCCGCGAAGGACTTGCACAGCCCCGAAACATACCCAGAACTCGGGTATTTTGACCACGATCCATTTCAGACGCCTTGTGTAGCCGCGATGCCGCCCCTCGGTACGCGTAGTTTTTCCGCATCGTGGTCGCGGAGGCGTACTTTTAAGACACTTCCGACAAGAAAACCGGCAATCCACGCCCCGACGGAGACCACAACGGCCGCCGGGAGCGCTCGCGGCGCGAAACAGGCGTCCCAAGACCTCCCCAAAGCCCGTATCACAGCAAAAAATGTCGTAAAACTATGCCTCCGTGACCATGATCCGATTCAAGAGCAGCAAGCAAGAGAGACGACCCTATCCATAACGAGCAGAAGCCGCCTGCCCTACACCCACGCCAACAGAACGTGCTGCCGCTATTTACTTGCCTTCGTCACGACCTCGGTAATGAACCCGAATCGATCGGCAGTATCGTAATAGGTGAACTTCGCGCCAGGATTCACAATCGAGGCGCCCTCTTGGAGCACCTCAACCCCGCGGCTCGCCATAGCCTGCGAAAAGACATCGTTGTCGTCCACGTCGCTAAAGCGAATGTGATGCAAACCGCTGGCGGGCTTGCCATCTTTCAGATGGTCGCGCCACACCGAATCGCCCTCGCCGATGGGCTGCATGAATTCCAACTGCACGCCAAACTGGTTGAACATAGCGACACGAACACGTCCCGCCGTTTCCTCCCCGCGATACTCCACGGTAGGGTAGTCCATGTCTCTAATCAGGTCGGGCTCCATGTCAAACACTTCGCGCATTCCCTGCACGGCGCTATCTAAGTCCTCCACGACAATGCCAACTTGAATGATGCCCTTTGCATAGTCAGCTGGCCTTTTTGCCTTATCGACTGTCATAATGTGCCTCCTCTATCGCTCGAGCGGCATGGTTGCATCGAACCATGCCAAAACCGTCAGCAACGCTTTGCGTCAGCTACTTACCGGTTGACCAGCACAACCTTCACGTCTGAAGATTGCCCGCTGGCTAACTCGGTCATCTTTTCCTGTATCTGGCTCATCGGAACGACGCTCGTGATCAGAGCTCCGAGGTTGTATTTACCTTCTGCGCGATACTGAGCCGCTTCCGAGATCTCGTTTATGTAGGTATAGCTGCCCTTAAGATTCATCTCACGGGCAACGCATTCCTTGTAGGAATAGCCGTCCATCGTCTCTGCAGCCATACCGACCAGGGACACCGTACCGGCATTGCGCGTCATTTTGATGCAGGTGTTCAAACTTGCTGCGCAACCCACGGCATCAAGCGAAGCATAGGCGCCTTCGCCATCGGTCAGCTTCATGACCTCTTCAACGATGTCGACTTCTGTGGAGTTCAACGCCCTATCTGCCATGTTCTCATTCACCGCCAACTCCAACCGAGGCTTCCCCCTGTCGATGGCGATGACCCTTGCCGCACCAAGAATCCGAGCAGCTTGCATGGCCAAAAGGCCGATGGGCCCCGCGCCGAAAACGGCTACAGTCTGCCCTTTTATGTCGCCCATCATCTTTGCAGCTCGCAGGCTGACGGCCGCCGGCTCAAAAAGGGCAGCTTCCTCAAAGCTGACATCGTCAGCCATCCTCACCAGGTTCTTGGCAGGCACCAAGCAATACTCCGCAAAAGCGCCGTCCCAAGGGCCGGCCTTCATGGTGGTGCCTATGCTCAATCGGTTTTCGCAGACGTTGAAGCGACCCTCTTTGCAATTCGAACATTCACCGCACGGAATCGCCGGGTTGGCGCTGACTCGCGTGCCAACCAATTCCTCATTGACGCCCTCGCCCACGGCATCCACGATGCCGGCGAATTCATGCCCCATCACCAACGGCGCTACGCGCATCGCGGACTGTCCCTTGAAACCGTGTAAATCAGAGCCGCAGATAGATGCCGCCCTCACCTGCACGCGCACCTGGTTCACACCCGGTTGCGGAATCCCCCGCTCTTCCTCCACGAATTTATACGGCTCGATGTACACATAGGCTTTCATGTATCCCAACTCCCTACGTCAGCAGCAGCGGCACGAAACGGCTCGAAAAAACGAGCAGACCAAGGCGCCGTCCCTAGAGCAACGCACCGCGGTCGATGACCACTTCGCGACCATTGAACTTGGTGGCCTCATGCGATTCGGCCAGCCAGACCACCATCTCGGTGATGTCCTCGGGATCGAGGAATTTCATGCCGCCGGGCTTCTTCTCGTCCTCGAACATCTCCTGCCACGAGGAAAAGTTCTTGCCCATCGTCGTGTTGACGAAGTCCACGTACTCTTGCGTCTCGCACATGGGAGTGCGCACTTTGGTAGGGCAGACGGCATTGCAATAGATGGGCAGCCCTTCGGTCTGAAGCTCAAGTGCCAGCGTCTTGGTAAGGCCCATGATGCCGTGCTTAGTCATGCTATAAGCAGCTAGCTTCGCGACGCCCTTCAAGCCTCCCACAGACGAAATGTTGATGATGCGGCCATAGCCTTGCTTGCGCATGTACTGCGCTGCATATTTGTCGGTGCGCCAGGTTCCCTCCAAGTTGACGGCAAGGCACTTCTCCACGACCTCGTCGGAAAGATCCCACGTATAGTCGAAGGCAATGATGCCGGCATTGGCGACAACGACGTCCAAGCGCCCATAGGCTTCCCATGCCTGAGCGAACGCGGCTTCCATCTGGGGAGTGGAGCAAATATCGGCCTTGATAGCCAGGGCTTTCCCTCCGGCCTCCTCGGCCAGACGCACGGTTTCGGCAAACCGAGCGTCCTCCGGATCGAGCATATCGAGCAGCACCACGTTGTAGCCGATTTTGGCGAAGGCCACCGCATGGGTGCGCCCTTGACCCATAGCGCCGCCGGTGATGAGCACAACCTTGTTATTTGACGTGGTCACGGTGGCCATCCTTTCAAAAAAGTCCCTCCGTCCCAAAGGGCGGAGGGTTACTTTACGTCCTAATAAGGTTTACGCAGATTTGGCTTTTTTAAGTTCCTCAACCAGCAGATCGGACAGGCCGTCGGTCTGGCCAGAGATGTCCTTGTAGAGCTGCTGCACGCCTTCGTTGGCGAGCACTTCTTCGAAGAACGAGTCGTCGTACTCGATGACCGTGCAGCCCTTATCCTTAAAGACCTGGACGCTGTCCTCTTCAAGGGTGGTCAGCGTCGGGCGGATCTCGTCGGTAGCACGCTGAACAGCCTCATTGATAGCGTCCTGATAGGCAGGATCCAGGTTGTCCCAGCAATCCTTGTTGATGCACACCTGGTTGACGTACAGGAGGTGCTTGGTCATGGCCAGATGGTCCTGAACCTCAAAGTAATTCTGGCCAACGCACGTATCGACAGCGTTCTCCTCGCCATCAACGGTGCCGTTCTGCAATGCGAAGTACAGCTCGCTGAATGCCAGCGGAGTGGGCTCAGCGCCGATAGCGCTCCAAAACGCCATGTTGTTCGAATTCTCCATGGTGCGGATCTGGAAACCCTTGAAATCCTCCAGCGTGGACAGGTCGCGATTGGCCGTGGTCTGGCGATAGGTGCCGTCCTGCAGCCAGCCCAGAAGCTGGAGGCCCGATTCGTTGTAGGCCTCCTGGATGCCCTGACTAAACGCGTTGTCGCCGTTCAGCACCGAATCAATCTCGTCGGGCGTGTTCTGGGCAAACACCAGAGGAAGGTCGAATGCGGCAAGCTTGGGCACGAAGGAAACCATGGGCGAAGGCTGCACGGAATACATCTGGATGTCATTGGCCTGCAGCTGGCGCAAGAGATCTGGGTTGTCACCCAAGTCGCCGTAGCCGTGCCAATCAAGCGTCAACTTGCCACCGGTGATCTCCGATGCATATTTGCTGATAGCCGTCGACCACTGGTCCTGCGCACTGTCCTTCGAGCAGGTGCCGCCAAAGACCAACGTTACGTTATCAAGATTGGCGTATTTCTCATCAACGTCACCCGACGATGAGCTCGAGCTGTCATCCCCACCACAGCCCGCAAGGCCGAACAGAGCAGCTGCCATCAGCGCTGCGGCGACCAGAAATGCCAGGTATCTCGTTTTGTGGATCTTCTCGTTCGCCTTCATTTCGAACTCCTCTCTCAATGCACTCTTCACATTGAAAAAATGCCATCCTCCAGAGCGTGGGTCGACTCAAAGCCACGGAATCGCGTACGCGGTTGCGGCGGCGCCGCGGCTCGGATCTACCCCTTCCCTCGCTCCTTATCCCTCATCACGCGCCTTTGCGCGCCTCCATGATCTCGGCCAGCCCCTGCACACGTGTCTCGAACTGCGCCTGGCTGAACACGCGCGGATCCGCCTGGTCGGCGTCAAACGACGCGAACGGCAGCCCGCGCGCATCCTGCAGCTGGCGCTGCGTCTCGAACATGATGCCCACCCACGGCTTGCAGCTGCGCATCACGTTGCACAGCACGCCGTCGCAGTGGTACTCGTCGAGCATCCGCAGGCGCGACTCACACGCCAGCTCGATGCCGTGCGCGTTGTTCGTCCGCGCATACGACTCGCACATCGTGTACAGGTCCTCAAACGTCACGCCGTAGTCGTCGCAGTACGGAGATCCCACCAGGTTGATGCCGTTTTCGGCCATCGTCTCGGAGTTCTGCCGCAGATACGGCCAACAGCACAGGCCGTCGAACATGATGCGGCTCTTCTCCTCGCCGTCGAACGTCGTCTCGCCGCTCGCCAGCCGCTCCTCCAGCTCGCCGATGTACATCCGCAGCACCTCGCCGGTCTCCTTGCGCCCGCGAGCGATGACCATCAGCGCCATGAAATTGAACGCGTCGAACCCGCTCGCCGGCGACGGCGAATTCTGCCCGATCAGATCGAGCGCACGCCTGAACAGCTTGCCATTTTCCGCCGACGTGTCCATGACTTCCTGGAAGCGGTCGTAGTCAAACGGCGTGCCGGAGATCTCCTCGAGCTGCTCGACGATGCCCTGCATCTGCTTTTTCATGTAGTCGACTTTGTGGTGCTTGTAGTAACCGTCGGTCTGATACGGCACGTCGAACACGATCAACGGGATGTCGAGCTGCCACGCCAGATTCTCGTACCACTTCACCACCGTGGTGCAGATGTTGTTCGCGATTCACAGGAAGTCGGGCGCCGGGATATCCAGGCCGAAGCCGAAGTCCTCCTCGCGTTCGACGAACCCAAGGTTGATGCGCGCGTACGAGCATAGATCCATCGAATAGCCCAGGCTCTCTGCCTTCTCGCAAAACGGGATCGCACCCTTGTGGGCCGCCACCGCCGCCGCGTGGTTTTCCGGGTAGATGATGTTGAGGCCGAACACCTCGAAGAGCTCCTTCGGGAAGTTCGACGTCGAATAGCCCACCGGGCGGCCGGCCGCCTTCGCGTCGCGCGCTTCCTGGTACAGGTCGCCGGTGACTTCCTTCATGCGGGCGCGGGCCGGGCTGAAATGTTTGATCTTCTTGTCTGCCATTGTCCTTAACCCCTCTCCCTAGCCGATCATCTCGGCAAACGCCTGGATGCGCGTGGCCGCCTGCTCGTTGATGTGATCCTGCTGGGCCGTCTCCAGGTAGAGCACGGGCAGGCCCGCGTCAGCAAGCTGGCGCTTCAAGACGGGGTAGTCGAACTCCTCTTCCTCTCAGAACTTGGTGACGTCGATCAGCGCGCCGTCGGCGCCGCGCTCCTCGGCCAGGCGCGCCAGCGTGAGGCCGCGCTCCTTTTTCACGTCGAACGCGACCGAGGTGTTGCGCATGTCGAGCCACACGTGCGCGAGCGACACGAACGGGTCGACGTTGCCCGGCGCGTCCTGCGCGAACCGGACCGACTCGGCCGTGATCACGTCGCCGACGATCGAGATGTTGCGCTCGGCGAGCTCGTCGTAGAGCGACTTGGAGTCCATGAGGATGCCGGTGCTCACCAGGCGAATGCCGGAGAAGGTGTCGCACGGCAGCGCCTTGAGCGCGTCGATGACCTCGCGCATGAGCTGCGTGTGCACCTCGACCGGCATCGTGCGCGCCGCCCGGAACGCCAAATGGCGCTGCCACGGCGTCACCGCATCGAGATGCTCGGCCGCCACGGCGGAAAACTCGCGCATCACCGCGCGCTGACGGTTGTAGGCGTTGACGCTCGCACGCAGGGCGCGATCGGTGATGCGCGCGCCGGAGATCTCCTCGAGCTTGGCGGCGATCTCGTGCAGCTCGCACAGGTAGTATTCCTCGGACGCGTACGAGGTGCGGCTCATCGGCTGCACCAGGCTCATCACGGTGGCGCCCTTGACGCCGAACTTCCAGTTCTCGCCGAGGTTGCGCAGGCCGTCGCAGGTGGTGGGCACGATGACACCTGAAAGGAAGTCATACTCCCCGCGCAGCGCGCGCTCCATCAGCGTGACCAGAACCGAGCAGTAGAAGGCCGGGTAGTAGCCGCTGGCCTCGCTCGTCTCGGTGTCGCCGCCCCACAGCTCAACCGGGTACAGGCCGGCGGCGTGCACCAGCTCGTACGGCGCGAAATAGGGGATGCAGCCGATGGCCTGCTGGCCGTCGCCGCCGTAGCGCTCGAACGCGCGCTGCGGGTCGGCCGCCGCCTCCTCCAGTTCCGCGAACAGTGATTCCAAACCCCTCATGACTCCCTCTTCTCCTTCATCCTCTGCGGCGACCGGGCCTCCGGCACCTGCCGGGCCCTGCCGTCGCCCTCCCTCTTCAAGCGGCCCCTTCGGGCTGGGCCGCTGGTTGACACGTGGCGGGCGGTCGATCACGCGCCAGTCGGGCTGGCTAGCGCGCTTCCTCCGCGCCGGGCGGCTGACCCGCTAGCTGGCGAGACTCACGCTCTCCTTCGCCGCGCGCCTCGCCTGCGTGCGATACGCCTGCAGCGCAGCACCGATCGCGCCGGCCAGCTGACAATCCTCAGACACGCGGATCTCGCAGCCGAGCTCCCGCTCGAGCGCGCGAACCACGCCGGCGTTCTGCGCGACGCCGCCGCTCATCCCCACCGGCTCGATCACGCCGAGGCGCTTGGCCAGCCCGGCCGTACGCTGGGCGCACGAGTTGTGGATGCCTGCGACGATGTCGGGAATCGACTCGCCTTCGGCCAGGTGAGAGATGACTTCGGACTCGGCGAACACCGTGCACGTCGAGCTGATCTTGACCGGATGCGCAGCCTGCGCGTCGAGCGCGCCCAGCTGGTCGACCGTCGTCTCAAGCACCTCGGCCATCACGTCGAGAAACCGCCCCGTTCCCGCGGCGCACTTCTCGTTCATGACAAAGTTCTCCATCTGCCCGTCCTCGGCCAGGCGCAGGACCTTGACGTCCTGACCGCCGATGTCGATGACCGTGCGAATGCCCGGCAGCAGATGGCACATGCCCAGTGAATGGCAGGTCAGCTCGCTGACCTCGGCATCCGCCTGATCGAACCGCTGGCGGCCATAGCCGGTCGCCACGGTGCGGACGATGTCGGGCCACCCGAGCCCCGTTGTCTCAAAAAGATGATCGATCGTCCGCGCCGCCCCGCTGGTCCCGGCGCCCTTCGCGTACAGGGCGCTCCCCACGAGCCGGCTGCCGTCCTCCAAAACCACGGCCTTCGTCGCCGTAGAGCCAATGTCGATCCCCAAGGCATACACAAGGATCACCTCTCCCCTTGCGAACGATGGTCCCCACCTCGTCCGCATATCCAGATTAGGGGAGCGGCGGACATGAATCCAATGAAAGCCGCCCCCATCCCAACGGAACCTAACATAAAATTATTACATACCAGGAGGTAGACCGCTGTTTTTGGCGGGAGATGTGGAGGGGAAGGGGCGCTTGCGGGCAAGCGCGGCGGCAAGGAAGCGATACGTTTGCAGGCAGGCGCGAAGCGGGCCGTTCGAGTGAGGGGCACGCCGGACAACAGGCGCGAAGCGGGCCGTTCGAGTGAGGGGGCGCGCCGTACGACAGGCCCAAGAAGCCACCAGGCCAGCCCCACCGCAAGAGGACGCCCCACGCACGAGAGCATGAGACGTCCTGGGAGATGGCGCGGCCCGCTAATCTGGGGAGAGAGATGGGCGCACGCCTCCGAGAAACGGGTTCGGCCGCGGCGCTTCGTCGCCGATCGATTCAGACGCGCAGCCAGATCATGCGGATTCGCCCTGGTAAACGCCTCGCGCGGCACTCTAGGAGAAGTGAGACCGCTCGAACGGTAGACCCAGCGCGCGAACAGCCGATGGCTCTTCGCCCGTCCCTCTGCCCATAGACTACCGGCACAAGCCGCTTGCATCCAATGAAAGCCGTGACTACCGCGCAACCGAACCGATCGATCCAATTTATCGTGTCTGGTCAAAGGGCGTATAACGTGTTCATGGCGCAGCCCCCTTCGCCGATAAAGCCCCTCGCCCGGCGCCTCTCTCGACGCCCCGGCTCCTTATTGGGGCTGAACAGGCACACCGCGCGCCATCGCGGCGTAATCCGGGCGCTCGTACTGCGGGCCTTCGAAGTCGCGCAGGAACTCAACGAACCGCGCGACCGCAGGCTTGAGATAGCCCGACGTGCGATGTACTGCGTAAATCGGATAGAACTCAAGCGCGCCCGGTTCCCTGAGCGGCACGAGGGTCAGATCCGGATACACCGGCAGATTGCTGTTGACGATCGTGAGCGCCACCGCGTCGTCGCCGACCACCTTCGCGCCCATCGACACCTCATCGTCGCAGTTGCGCAGCAGGTGAATCGATCCGAGCGACGAAGCGTGATCGTCCAAGAACCGCGTCATCCGCTCGCCCACCGCCGTACCCCTGCGGTACGTGACCACCTCGCACCCGGCCAGCTCGGACAGGGACACGCTGCGGCGATCGGCCAGCACGTGATCGGAGCGCATCGCAAGGGCCAGCTCCTGGCAAAACAGCAGCGTGCGCTCGGTACCGGGAATCATCGTCGGCCCCACCACCAGCACATCGCAAAACCCTTCGGGCATCTTCTTGCTCAGCACCTCGGTGCTGCCCTGGAACAGCTCGAACGAGACGTAGGATCCCACGCGGCGGCGAAACGCCTTGATCGCCGCCGGCAGATAATACGAGCGCACCGACGCGATGGAGCCCAGCTCGATGGTGCCCGACAGCTTGCCCTCGCGCAAGTTGACTTCCTCGATGCCACAGGTGATCTCCGCCAGCGCGCGATCGACGTGCGAGAGGAACACGCGCCCCTCGGGCGTGAGCACCAGCTCGCGTCCGTTGCGCGCGAACAGCTCGCAGCCGAGCTCGTCGGACAGCGACGCGATGGCGTGCGACAACGTGGGCTGCGTGATGAAAAGGTCGGCGGCCGCGCGCGTCTGATGCCCCACGCGCGCCAGATGCTGGAAGTACTTCAGTTGCGACAGGTTCACGGCTGCTCCTTAAGCACGCAGCTGCCGTAGTCAGGCCGACGGTAGACAGGGGGCGTGAAGCCGCACAGGAATCGGATGAACTCCTTCGCGGCGGGGCCGACGTAGCCCGCCTTGCGATAGACCACATATATAGGATAGAACTCGCGCGCGCCCGGCTCGTCGAGCGGGACGATGGTCAGGTTGGGGTTCACGGGCAGGTTGGTGCACACGATCGTGAGCGCCACCATCCCGTCATCGATCACCTGCGCGCCCATCGTCTCCTCGTCGTCACAGTTGCGCACCAGCCGCATCCGGTCGAGAGGCGCCTGGTGGTCGCCCAGAAACTTCGTGGCAAGCTCGCCCACCGCCTTGCCGGGACGATACGTGACCACGTCGTACCCGGCAAGATCGGCGATCTTGGCCGAAGGGCGCGACGCGAGCGGATGGTCGGGGCGCACCGCCAAGGCGAGCTCCTAATAGAATAGAAGCTTGCGCTCGGTCTGGGGGATCACGCTCGGACCGACCACGAGCAGGTCGTACAGCCCCTCGCCGAACCGCTCGCTCAACGAACCGGTCTGCCCCTGGAAAAGATCGAAGTCCACGTACGGGCTGCACTCTCCGCGAAACGCCTTGATCGCGGCAGGGACGAACAGAAGCCGCGTCGACGTGACCGCCCCGATCTCGACGGTGCCGGCGACCTTGCCCTGGCGCTCGACGATCTCCTCGACCCCAGCGTCGAGCTCGGACAGTGCACGATCGACGTGGGCGAGAAACGCCTTGCCCTCCGCAGCCAGCACGAGCTCGCGGCCGCTTTTGTGGAACAGCTCGCACCCCAGCTCCTCGGACAGCGTCGCCATCGCATGCGAGAGCGTCGGCTGCGTGATGTAGAGCCCCGCCGCGGCGCGCGTATAATGGCGCACCCGCGCCAAATGCTGGAAATACCTCAGTTGTGCCAGGTTCATGGACATCCCCGTTCCTCGGCGCCGCCCCCACGGACAGCCGAGCCCCTCTTCTGTTAGCACTCAGTATACCCGGTGCGGTCAGGCTCATCGACATCCGCCGCCGCGTCCCGTCCTAAAAAGTCCTTGCGCAGGCCGGCGTACTACGGTATCCTAGCTTTCGCACTTCGTTGCACATGCGGGTGTGGCGGAATTGGCAGACGCGTACGGTTCAGGTCCGTATGAGCTCCGGCTCATGAAGGTTCAAGTCCTTTCACCCGCACCATTTAAGATTTAAGCGCCCTCCGGGGCGCTTTTTTCGTATCATGGTTCGCGGTACCACAACCGCACAGCGCAGCCGCGCCGCGCATGCGCCCACGCCAAGGCGCGAAAAAGCAGTCTGTAAGGAGTCTCCCCCCATGAAGCACATCCATTGCCTGAACAACATCTCGGCCCACGGCACCGACCTGCTGGACGCAGAGAAGTACACCCTCACCGACTCGTTCGACGAGGCCGAAGGCATCTTGGTCCGCAGCGCGGCCATGCACGACATGACGTTCCCGGCAGGGCTGCGCGCCATCGCCCGCGCCGGCGCCGGCGTGAACAACATCCCGCTCGAGCGCTGCGCTGACGAAGGCATCGTCGTGTTCAACACCCCCGGCGCCAACGCCAACGCGGTGAAGGAGATCGTCCTGTGCGGCCTGTTGCTGGGCAGCCGCGGCATCCTCGACGGCATCGACTGGTGCCGCGCCAACGCCAACGACGAGAACATCGCCAAGGCAGCGGAGAAGATCAAGAAGGAATTCGCCGGCCACGAGATCAAGGGCAAGAAGCTCGGCGTCATCGGCCTGGGCGCCGTCGGTGCCGAGATGGCCAATGCAGCCGTTGAGCTGGGCATGGACGTCTACGGCTACGATCCGTTCGTGTCGGTAAGCGCCGCCTGGAAGATCTCCAGCCCGGTCCACCACATCACCGACCTCGCCGACATCTTCCGCACCTGCGATTACATCACGATCCACGTCCCGGCCACCAAGGACACCATCGGCATGGTGGGTGCCCACGAGTGCTCGCTGATGAAGGAAGGCGTCGTGCTGCTGAACTTCTCGCGCGACACCCTCGTCGACAACGCCGCGCTCTCCGTCGTGCTCGACTCGGGCCGCGTGAAGACCTACATCACCGACTTCGCCACGCCCGAGGTCATGAAGATGTCGCACACCGTCGTCCTGCCGCACCTGGGCGCCTCCACCGCCGAAGCCGAGGACAACTGCGCGATCATGGCCGTCCGCGAGCTGATGGACTACTTCGAGAACGGCAACATCACCAACTCCGTGAACTACCCGGCGCTCGACATGGGCACCTGCCCCGAGGGCATGACGCGCATCTCGCTCCTGCACCGCAACGTGCCCAACATGATCGGCCAGATCACGAACATGCTCGGCGACGCAGGCATCAACATCGCCAACCTGTCGAACAAGGCCCGCGGCAATCACGCCTACACGATGATCGACCTCGACCAGGCGCCGTCCGAGAAGACCATCGCCGAGCTGCGCGCCATCGACGGCGTGCGTCGCCTGCGCCTGATCTAGGAGAAGATGCGCAGCCCGCTTCGGCTTGCGCATCGCGCAGGACGCACAGCCCGCTTCGGGTTGTGCCTCGCGTAACGCACGGCCGGCTTCGGCTCGTCCTTGAGCAAAACCCACAGCCCACTTCCGATCGAGCGGAAGTGGGCTGCTTTCATTTGGAGTGGGCGCGCTCCGAGCATCCCGAACGAGCCAGAGTCGCGGATCAGGGCCTTAGACGCCCGCGAGCATGACAGTCACGGGCACTCCCCTCACCCAGAGAAATAAAAACGCCCGTTTTTGGCAACAACCCACGGAGGTACGCAGGCACGGGCAGGGCGAGCTGCGTACGTCCGTGAATTGGTGCCTTTTTTGCGCCGAAAGGCCGCTTTTGCCGGGGTCTCGCAGCGCTTTTCACTACGCGAGCTGCGTACCTCCGTGCGAGCTTGCCAAAAAACGCGAAAGTTTTTTCTCTGGGGGGGGGAGCAGGGAGGGAACGAAGGGGTCGAGGGGTCGAGGGGGACGGCTCTGGAGGGGGATAAAGAGACTTAGCGAGGAGAGCGAGGCGGGGGCAACCACGAAGGTGGCGGACAGGGCGCGCGACGGGACTGGGGGTCCGGGGCAGGAGCGTCGCCTACAGCAGGGCGGCGGCAACGACCAGGGCGATCACGGCTGCGATGACCACGCCGTCGACGGGTCGCATGCGCAGGCACGGCTCGGCACCGGGACGCTCGTACGAGCCGTCGGCCAGCGATACCGCCAGCTCATCGGCATGCTGCAGGGCATTTGCGAACACCGGCGAGAACACGGCGCCGTAGGCGCGCAGGCGTTTCACGAGCCCCTCGTCCTCGCGCTCGGCACGCGCCCCATGAGCACGGCGCGCACGCTCGAACTCGTCTGACACCACCGGGATGAACTGCATCGTCAACGACAGCGCCAGCACCGCGTTGTCCACCTTCACGCCCACGCGACGCAGCGGCGCAAGCACCCCTGCAATGCCAGCCGTCAGAGCCTCAGGCGAAGTCGTGAACATGAGCGAGGACGTGCCCAGCACCATGCAGGTAAACCGCAGCATCGACTCGCCGGCAAACGCCACGCCATCGGTCGTCACCGTGATGAGCCCCGCCGCCCAGAGCACGTCGCCGGTTCGCGTGAACATCACGCCAAATGCCGCGACCAAGATGAACAGCCAGATGAACGGCTTGAGCCACATCACGACTTGCCCAGGACGCGCGCGCGAGCACACCAGAGCGACGATCGCAGTGCCCGCAACGATCGCCAGCGACACGGGGCTGTGGGCGACGAACGCCGCAACGAGGAAGAGAGCCACGAACGTGAGCTTGGCGCGCGGATCGAGACGATGCGCCAGCGAGGTGCCCGGACGGTACACGCCGAAGCGAAACGTCGAGCCCGAGTCCGCGCCCGCCGGCGCATCGACGATGCCCGCACCCGCCGCCGAGTCCGCGCCCGCCGGCGCATCGATGGCGCCCGCCGCCGTGGCCGCCGACGCGTCTACGACCGAAGCCGCAACGTCAGCGCCCGCAACCGGCGCCGCTGTGCCTTCCCGCTGGTCAGACACGACCGTCTGCGCCACCATGCCCGTGAGCGCGCCGGTCACCAACGCGACGACCGCGAGCGGCGGGAAGCTCACCAGCACCGCCGGCGTGCCGAAGAGCACGCACGCGATCAGCACCTGCCCAGCGTTGTGGAACACCGCCGACACCATGCTGACCGCCAGCACCGACACGCCCGGAATCGCCCGCAGCGCCACCATGGCACCAAGCGCGAGCGCCGTGCCGCCCAAGCTGTAGGCGAGCATCAGTGGCGAGCCGAACAAGAAGCCCGCGGCCAGCACCTTCACGATGGCGACATACACCGCCGTGCGGATATCGAACGCGAACAGGGCAACCAGCACCGCGATGTTCGCCAAGCCGAGCTTCGCTCCCGGAAACACCAACGGCAAGGGGATCGTCGTCTCGACGTAGCTCAAGACCAGCGCCACGGCAGCGAGCAGGGCAACGCGCGTCAGGCGCCTCAGCGACTCGTCGGGCACAGCTGCGGCACCCGCGACACCCGCGTCGCCCGCACGCGACGGCCGCACCGCGCCCGCAGTGCCCGGCGTCGTCGCCCTGCTCGACCCGGCGCCCCGAGCACCCGAGCCGCACATCGACCCGGCAGTCGACGCCTCGGCAGCGGCAGCATGAGCTTTTTTTAGCGGCTTCATACCCTACTGCCCCACCACGTCGAAGTCGGGCTTTTCGCCCTCGGCGGAAATGCTCACGATCAGCTGATGCGGCAAGCACACGATCTGCTGGCCCGCCTTCGAGATCGCGCCCTGCTTCACGCAGTCGCGGTTGGGGCAATCGGCGTCGGCGACCCGCACCGTCCCGTTCTCAACCACGATCTGATTCCACCCCTTGTCGGTGCGCACGTCGAGCGTCGTGTCCTGATCGAGCGGCAGCACGTATTCTTGCCCGTTCGAATCGCGCACGACCGCGTTTTTCGCCGGCATCGACTGGCCGAACGCCATCGAGCCCGCAAAACCCGCCAAGACCAGCACGCCGATCACCACGAAATTGATGCGCTTGCGCTTCGCCAGCCCGCTCGCCGCCGCGACGTTCGCCGCCTCTTCCGCGGCACTTGCCGCTGCCTCGGCCGCGCTCGCCGCCACGTCTGTTGCCCTGTCCTTGGTATCGCCCATAGCCCACTCCTACAGAAGCACGAAGTCGGAACCCTCCGACGTCGTCGCCACACCGTTGTCGTCCACCAGCACGCCTTGCAGGCGATCGTCGGAATTGATCAGATCCATCGCCGCATCGTGCCCCATCAAAAACAGAATCGTGGAATACGCATCGCCGCGCGTGGATTCCTCGCAGGTGATCGACGCGCTCTCCAGATCGGTCTTGACGGGATAGCCCGTCTTGGGATCGAGGATGTGATAGTACAGCACGCCGTCCTGCGTGAAGCTGCGCTCGTACAGACCGCTTGTCACCACCGAGGTATCGGCGCATTTGATCGACGCGATCCCATCGTTGAACTGGCCATTCGGGTCCTGCACGCCCACGTTCCACTCATCGCCGTCGAAGCTGTTGCCCATCACGTACACGTTGCCGCCCAGGTTGAGGAACGCATCCTTGCAACCGCCGTCGTGCAAGATCCCCACCAGATCGTCGGTGATGTAGCCCTTCGCGATGCCGCCCAGATCCAGCATGGCCTTGGAATCGGACAGGGTCACCGTGGTGCCGTCGACTGTGATCGTGCGGTAATCGACGTGCTTGACTGCCTCGGCGATCGCCTCGTCCGACGGTTTCACCGCGTTCACGAAGTCCCACAGCGACGACACGGCGCCGATCGAGATGTCGAACAGCCCGCCCGATTCCTCGGAAAAGGCGATCGCCCTCGTGATGATGTCGGCCGTCTCAGGCGCCACCTCGACCGGCGCGCCGCCGGCAGCGTTGATGTTCCAGATGTCGGTGCCCTCAATCGTGCGGGAGAACTTGTCCTCGAAATACTGCATGCGCTGGCTGACCCGCTCGATCGTCTCGGCATCGCAGGCGGCCTTGATCTCGATCACCGTGTCGAAGAGGAAGGCTGTGGTGGACTGCACCTGGTCATCCGGTGTGACCGAGCCGGTGACGCCGCGGTCCGGCGCACCCTGCGCGCCGTCGCCCGCCGAGCCGTCGGCCTGGCCCGACGAGCAGCCGGAAAGCCACGGCAGCGCGCCGGCGCACGCAAGCGCAAGCGCCGCACCCATGAAGCCGCGCCGCGACAGCGCCGCACCCGATCGCCGCGATGCTGCCTGCGCCAGGGCGGTGTGGGACATCGCCTCGTAGCGCGCCAAGGCACCGCGCGGTTCGCTTGCCTCGATCGTCCGTCCGTCGTCCGCCACGCGCATCGTCCTTTCCTGCACTTCGGGCCGCACCTCGCGCACACCCGGTCTTGTTCATTTTCTTGAAGATTGTTAGCTTACGCTAACTCTGTTGCAAGAACACAATAATCCAGAAAACTTCGGCAAACGTGGCCAGAACTCCCCGTTTAGGCACCGCGGCAGACGCGGGGTCTACGGCAAGACCCGAACTGCCGCTGCGAGCACCGTGCTGCCGCCAACTGCCGCTGCGCGCACCACGCTGCCGCCGCAAGCACCGCGCTTCCGCTAAACACCGCCGCGGGCACCGCGCTGCAGCCACAACCGCCCGCAGGCCCCGCCACATGAAAAAGCGGTGCAAGCCTTCACGACCTGCACCGCTCATCATGCGCTCTCTCGACCGAGCGCCAGGATAGCCAAGCGCTCAGCCCCTCGGCTTACCGCCGGCGGTTCGCGCCATGGCGCCCCGTCGTACGGCGGCTGCGACGCAGCGCGTACACGCTACCCGCGACCGCGACCGCCGCCACGATCACGAGCGCCGCGACCGCAAACAGCGGCAGCGCGTCGCTCGTCTTAGCCATCGACGAGCCGCCGCCCGGGCCACCAGGCGTACCCGGCTCATCCGAGCCTCCCGGCGGGGTCGGCGGAGTCGGCGGCGTGTAGGTGTTCGTGAACACCGGCGCCGCATCGCCGTCGTAGGCCGTCTTCGCCACCAGGTGGCCTTCCCCGTCATCGGTCACCGTCACGGTCGCCTTGTGGGTCGCCTCGTCATACGTCACGCGATCCTGACCGTCGTTGGTCTCAGCGATCGTGAAGGAGTACGTGCCCGCCTTCTCGAACTCGAACGCGCCGAAGTTCACCTGGCCCGACGCGTCGTTGGTCGCCGTGCGCGATTCGAAGGCGCCGTCGTCGCTGGTAACGGTGAACGAGAACTGCCCGTCAGTCAACGTGGCGCCGGCAAGCTGCTTGCTTGCCGCAAGCGTCGCCGTCGCAGGCGTGGCCTCATAGGTGTTGGAGAAGACCAGCTCATCGCCGGCCTTCCACGTCACCGCAAGCGTGCCGTCCTTCTGATCCGTCACCGTCGCCGTAACCGTATGTTCAGCGGGATCGTACGTGACGCCACCGGCGCTGCCGGCAACCTCGCGCATCTGGTACGTGTGCTCGCCGACGTCAGCGCCCGTGAAGGTCACCTCGCCGAACGTCACCGTCCCGTTCGCGTCGTTCGTGCCCGTGGACACGACCTTCTCGGTCCCGTCGGCCGCGGTCTCGACCAGCTCGAAGGTGAACTCGCCAGCCGCAAGCGGGCGATCCGGCGTCGTGGTGAACGCCTTCGTCACCGTCAGGTTGCCCGCACCCGTCGGGTCGGACGGCACCGGCGGCACGTCGTAGGTGTTCTCGAACGAGAACTTCAGGTCGGTGCCCGTGCTCGGGGTGGCGCTGATCGTGCCGTCGCCGTTGTCGGTCACCGTCACCGTGAAGGTCTTGCCCGTCTGAGCAGCCGCATCGTTGGTCACGCCCGGCACGTCGCCCGTCTCCGTCACCGTGTAGGTGTACGTCTTCGTGCGCGGTGCGCTCTGCGGCGCGGCACCGTCCCCGTCGGAACCCCCGTCAGCGGCGCCCTCGTCAGCGGCCGTCGTCCCGCTCGCGTTGCCGAACACGCCGGCCATCGTGTAGGTGATCGTGCCGAACGTCACGTTGCCCGCTGCATCGTTGTTCGCCGTCGTCGTGTCCGGCAGCGGCGCCGGCTGGCCGTCCTCGTCGACGCCCGTCAGCGTAAACGTGTACTTGCCGGCGATGTCGGCCTGCGTAAGCGCGAGGCCGGGGCTGCCGAGCGCGAGCGTCTTCATACCCGCCACGTCAACAGAGGCATCAGCCCCTTCGCCGTACTGATTGACGAAGGTCAGGCCCGTGCCTCCCTCAGGGTAGGTCACGGCAACGCCAAGCGCCGACCCGTCGCCCTTGTCCGTCACCGTCACGGTGATGGCCTGGGCTCCCGTGATCGCCGTCACACCCGATCCAGCCGCCGGCGCGTCTTCCGACACGAGATAGCTGTACGTGTACGTGTACGAGCCGTCGGCGCCGATCGTGCGCTGAGCCAACCCCTTGGCCGCATCGGCTTCGAGGCCGTCGGTCGTGTAGGAGATCTCGTCAAACGTGATCGTGCCGTCGGCCGCGTTGGTGCCCGTCGCCACCACGGCGGCAGGGCTTGCCGTGTCGCGGGCGTTCGTCACGGCAAACGTGAATTCGCCGTCAGTCATCGGGCGGTTCGTCAGCTGCTTCGTCGCGACGATCTTCGCCGCGCCCTCGCCGCCGAGCGAGCCCGGCTGCACCTTGTACGAGTTGGCGAACGGCACCGTCACCGGATCGGCCGCCGTCGTCGTATCGGCCGACGTCACGGTCTTCTCCTC